>CAZFMD010000235.1:1326-4769 GCA_964520025.1 uncultured Spirochaetaceae bacterium | reverse complement strand
CCAAGTCAAAGCAGCGGGAGGCGCATCTGGCCCGCTTCCGAGAGGGCTGGCACCTTCGGAGCTTGATAACGGCTGAGGACGCCCTGCGTGTTGCTGCGCAGAGGGGCTTCATCTTGGTCGAAAAAAAGGACCTGACTCCCTATCTCAGGCAAACACCGCGCTTGATCCGAGGGCTGCAGCACCTGGCGGGAAGATCGCTGCGCTGGAGCGCGTGGGGCGCGAGCATGGTCGGTGGAAGCGCTCTGCAGATCTGTCAGAAAAACGGCTGGACCGAGTACCTGTTTCTCGTCCTGCAAAAGCGATAGACTATCCGGGCAAGCGGAGGAATCCAGGAGGTGAGAGACACCGCAGGACACCCCTACCAACGCAGCTTCCACTTCGGAACCGCTGTTCTGGGATTGATCGATCTGCTCATCCTGATCGCCGGATTCTTCCTGATCATGCGTCACCGGAATCCCGGCACCGGCGGCATCTGGGCTCTGAAGGTGGCGGCGGTCATGGTGTACCAACTTCTGTTTGTGCTGCGAAATCGAAAAACAATCCTGAGCGGTGACAACCTGGAACACCTGTGGGGCCTGGCCAATTTGACATCCCTGGCCAGAGGCGTGATGATCGCCATCCTGGCCGGCTTTCTGTTCAAGCCGAAACCCTCGGGGCTCCTCGGCTGGCTGCCCGCCCTGCTGTACTCGTTTCTGGCAATCTTGGATTTCTTCGACGGATACTGGGCGCGGAGGAGCAATACCCAGACGCGCATGGGGGAGCTCCTGGATCAGGAATACGACGCCCTGGGCATCCTGATCTCCCTGGTTCTGGTCATCCAATGGAAACATCTTCCCATAGCCTTCATCTACATCGGGGTGGCGAAGTACGTGTTTGCCGCGGGGATCGCCTGGCGATCATATCGGGGCCAAGCCGTATACCCCCTGCCCCCCAGCTACATGCGCCGCCGCCTGGCGGGCTTCCAGATGGGCATTCTGGCGGTATTTCTCTGGCCCATCGCGCACCCCCCGGGCACGCTTCTGGCCGAGCTGATCATCGGGGTTCCCCTGCTGCTGGGCTTCATCAGGGACTGGCTGTTGGTAAGCGGTGCTCTGGAACCGGAGGATCCGGCTTACCGGAAGATCAAGGAAATCTTCTACAGAGCGGGGAGGCGCTGGCTGCCCCTGGTCATCCGGGGGGCTCTGGTGGCCGCGGCGCTGCAGATGGGGCTGACGGCTTTTCGGGGGACTGCACTTCCCGCCACCTGGATACCCACCTGGGTCCCCAGCCCCGAGCTTGTAACGCTGCTGTACGCCGCGGTGCGGCTGTCGCTCCTGGTGGTGCTTATTGCCGGGCGACTGACCTCCCCCTCGGCCCTTGTGCTTCTCCTGCTCGAGGGGTTGCGTATCTTCCTGTCCCGCCTGGACCCCTGGGGGGCGATGATTGTGAGCGCAGCCTTACTTCTGTATCTGTTCGGGCCCGGTCCTTTCCGGCTGAACTCCCCTTTTCCGGGGCGGACGACTTTCAATCCGAAAGGTTCCTAGAGCGTGAAGAAGCTCAAGTACCTGCTGTGGATTCCCGTCCCGTTCCTGCTCTACTGGGCTTTGAAAGACATCCGCTTCCGGGAGCTGTTCGAAATTCTGGGAAGGCTGACGATCCTTCAGGTCGGCGTACTGCTGGCTGTGAACCTCCTGTTCGTTCTGATCCTTACCCTTCGCTGGACCGTTATCCTGCGGGGATTGGGCGCACCCGTGGGCCTGTTCCGGCTGTTCACCTACAGGCTGGCCGGCTATGCGGTCAGCTACCTGACCCCGGGCCCCCAGTTCGGAGGAGAGCCGCTGCAGATGTATCTGGCAAACAAGCGCAGCGACGTGGGTTATGACGTGGGCTCCGCCTCGATCCTCCTGGACAAGACTTTTGAACTGCTCGGCAACTTCACATTTTTGGGATTGGCCTCTCTGGCCTTTATCCCCCTTGGTGTGCTGTCCTCCAGCGGTTTAAGACTCGCCATTCCGCTGCCATCCCTTCTCATAGCCCTACCTGCAGCCTACCTGGCGGCGGTTTTTCTCGGTGCCCGTCCTCTATCCTGGTTCTTGAGTCGGCTTCCCGCGGGGTTTTTGGACCGGCCGCGGATTCAGAAAACCGTGGCGGTGATCCGCTCCGGCGAAACGAAAATTTTAACCTACTGCCGCAGGCCGGGACGGATCCTTGGTCAGATCCTCCTGTTCTTCCTGCTGGTATGGACGATCAGCCTGGCAGAGATGCGGCTGGTTCTGTATTTCCTAAAGGTGCCGGTGACCTTGGGTGAAACTCTGCTGATTCTGGCAGGAGGGAAGTTCGCCTTCCTTCTGCCCTTTCCCGGTGCCCTGGGTGCCCTGGAATTGACTCAGACAGGCATGTTCGAGCTCCTCGGCCTTGGTGCGCAGACCGGCATGAGCCTGGTCCTGTACATGAGAGCCCGGGACCTTCTGTTCGCCGCAGCCGGCCTTATCGCCGCGGTCACAAAGCAGGGATTGTGAGGCGAGCTCGATCACCGATTGCGCCCGGGCCGATTCGATGCTACTGTATGGAACATGTCGAAGCCCATGCGCATCCTTGCGATCATCTGTTTCACCCTGAGCTGCGCCCTAGCATCGGCCCAGTCCGCGCAACCCCGGGTGACCGTCCTGCCCTTCGAGGGTATCGGAGTCGACCGGCAGGACGTCCTATCCCTCACGCTCTTCTTCGAGACCGCCCTGCAGAACACCGGGCGCTGCCAGATCATCGAGCAGACCGAGGTCGACAAGATCCTCAAGGCCCATCAATACGTGATGGCCGACTTCAACGATCCCGACAAGGCAGTGAAGATCGGTAAGCTCATTCCCGCCGACCACATCGTTCTGGGCACGTTGGGCACCCTGGGCGGCAGGCACTACATCAACGTCAAGATGATCAACCTGGGCAGTGGCGCCATCGTGGGGGCGCACAATACCACGGCGGAATCGCTGGAGCAGCTGTCCGGGCTTTTGCCTGAGGTTGCGCAGCAGATGACCGGGGCACCCGCATCGCCCGCCCCGCAGCCCGTCGCCCCGCCCGCGCCTTCCGTTCCGCCGCTGGTCATCCGGGAAGCCACCCTGTTATTCTTCGAGAGCGGGTCCGACATCCCTGCATACGGCCAGCGAACATTCGCCACGGCCTTCGACACCCGCTCCACGCGCTTCATCAACTGGGAGCTCACCCTCCGGTTCGATCATGTCTCCGCAGAGATGTCCGTCCCCGTGGAAGTGCGCTACCTCCGTTGGGACGATTCCGTGCACGCCACGCAGAACATGCAGTTTTACATCGGAGCCGGCTGGGACTGGGGCGCCTGCTGGCAGGGCTATGGAGCCGCCACCCCCAACAACTGGCCGCCGGGCACCTACACAGTGGAGGCCTACGTGTCCTCCCGGCGGGTGGCCAGCGCCGTCTTCACGGTGCGTTAGGCG
>CAZFMD010000235.1:0-1226 GCA_964520025.1 uncultured Spirochaetaceae bacterium | reverse complement strand
GCTACCGTTCTACGATCTCCACCCTTCTGTTTTTGGCCGCCCCTTCCTCGGTGTTGTTCGACGCTACCGGACAGAGCGCGCCGACGCCATAGGCCTCGAGCTGATTCCCGGCGACGCCGTACTTGGAAACGAGCTCATCCATGACAGCCTTGGCCCTCTCCCGCGAGAGCTCCATGCCGGAATCGAAATCTCCCACTCCGGCTGCATGACCGACCACGATAAACTGCTGATCGGCGTTGGCTTTCAAGAAATCGGCGACAATGGTCAAAGCTTCCGCGGATTCCGGCAGGATGTCCGCCTTATCCGCACTGAAACGAATATCATAGATGGCGATATGGCCGGTTTCAGAAATATCTTCCGAAATAGTCGTTGCGGAAACCAAACCGGTTTCTACCGCCTCGACCTCGATGATATCCTGTGTAATCAGCGTATAGTTCTCGTCTACAATGGCATAAATCGCAGCATAAATGTCTTTGCCGCTGTCACGGCCTCGGGCGGCAATAAAACAGTGGTTGTTGTTCCACGTGGGGAAGTATAAACCCATACCGAATTTCCCGTTGTTCAAACCGTTAAAATAGCCGCCGGCCTCATAGTATTTGTCGTTCCAGGTATGGGGGCGGTCGCTGACACCGAGCTGATCATTCGCAATAGCGATCAACACTTCGAAACCGGCTTTTTTGAAAGCCGCCTTGTAGTTGTGCAGTACAAACTCGGAATTGTTGTCAGGCGAAACGGTATACTGTGTGCGGATTACCTTGCCCTCCAGAGACATGGGGCCATCCCAGTCGATAGTTCCCTTGTCACTAACAGGCAACCGATAAGCGCCCCACTTCGTCTCTTTGTAAAACTCAATAACCGAACCTTCGAAACGGGACAGCAGGGGATAATCCTTGCTGTTTTCAATGTCCGTTGCTCTTTGCGCGTAGACCGGCGACAGAAACAACAGTGTGCCGAGAATCAAGACCAGACTTAAGTTTTTCACACTGTAACTCCTTGGATGTATTATACGTTGGCGGTATTGTAGCTGAAAAAAAGAAGAAAGCAAGTTTGCGAGTCGAATTATGTATAGTCTATAGATAAAAAAGTTTTTAAGTTACAGCATTTTCCATAAACGGAGCCAGGCCGGCGGCGACGCAGAGCCGAAGCTTTCCAGCAGGCCGGGCAGAAAGGTCTCCAGCCCGGCGTGGGGAAGTTCCTGCCGGGGGATCAACCCCTCGGTGTAGCCC
>CAZFMD010000234.1:0-4775 GCA_964520025.1 uncultured Spirochaetaceae bacterium | reverse complement strand
GGGGTTCGGAAGGCCGCTGGCCGATGGGGCAGGCGGAAAGCGCGGCCGAGCCCATGGAGGAGATGCTCCGGGAAGCACCGGCTCCTCGGGCAAGCAAGGCGGTCAGCGGCCTTTCCAGTGATGAGCTGTACACAGACCAGGCCAAAGACGGCTCCGGCATCCCGGCTGCTACCACAGCACAGCAACGACCTGCGGAGCGAAAACGCATCTACAGCGGCTTCTGCCGCCTGATCGTGGATGAAGTCGAGGAGGCCAAAACCGATCTTACCCGATTCGCGGAACAGGGCGGCGGCTACGTGGAAAGCGCCTATGAGAATACCATCATCCTGAGGGTTCCCGCCGATCGCTTCCGCGAGCTCTTCGATGCGATCCTCGACAGGGGGGAACTGCTCTACAAGTCCGTCGAAACCTTCGATGTCAGCGACTATTTCCGCGACCAGGAGATCCGTCTGCGCACCGCCGAAAGAGCCCGGGATCGACTGTACACCCTGTTGGGTAGAACAGAGGACGTGGAGGAGCGTTTGGCGATCCTCCGGGAGATCAAACGCCTGAGCGAAGAGATCGAGAGCATCCGGCTGCGGCTGGAGAGCCTGGAGCGCCAGATCTCCTTCTCCCGTATCACCGTGGAGCTGGTGCCTCGCCTGCCTGTCGGAGAGATTCGCAAAGAGGACATCCCCTTTGCCTGGATCGCATCCCTGGAGCCGGTCTACGGAAGCCTGCCCCGGCTGCGGGGGCGGGCCACCCTCCAGCTGGGGGAACAGTTCGCGGTCCTGGAAGAACGTCGCGCCTTCCGGGCCGAGAGCTCCGGCGGAACCCGGGTACGTATCGGCAGCACGAGGAATTCCCCGCGCGGGGATGAGGAGTTCTGGCAGCGGGCCCTGCTTCATCATCTGCAGCCCTTCTACAGACAGGCCGAGGCCCGGCAATTCGGCTCAGTGAGGGGGGTGCTGTTCACCAGCAAGGACAGGAATCCCTACGCCTACCTGGTAGCGGTCCAGATCCGGGGCGGCAGGCTGTACGTGGTGGAGGTGTTCTTTCCGGATGCTGAGGCAAGACAGGAGCATCTGGAGGAGATCGGGGAAGCCCTGGGATCCATGGAGGTACGGCCATGGCTCTGGTAAGAACCCTCGTGGTGATCGCGCTGCTGGCAGCCGTATTCGTACAGCCGGCGGTTGGAGAAAACTATCTCTATCAGATTATCGAGGCAACCGTGCTGGTAGCGGACCCGGACCGTACCGCCGATGCCCTGGAGTCGTGGGTGGAACGCAACGGCGGCTATGCTCTGCTCAAATCGAGCGACCGGGTTGTGCTGCGGCTGCCCTTCCGGCAAATACCGCAGCTGCGAAGCAAGCTGGAAGAGCTATCCGATTACATTCTGGAGATTTCCCCGCAGAGCCGGGATTTGCGTGAGGCTATTCTAGAGACCCAGGCCAAGATCAACAGCCGCCGGGTGGTGTTGAGACAGACCCTGGCCCTCCTGGACCAGGCGGATGTGAAGGGAACCCTGGCCATCGAGAAGGAGGTTTTCACCCTTATCGAGGAGGTCGAGCAGCTCACCGCGACGCTTCAGAAACTGACTCTGGACCGGACTTTCTCCCGGGCCGAGATTTCGCTGCGATATTTGGAGCAGACCGTACCGGAAAACATCCCCTCGTCTTTTGAATGGATAAACAGCGTGGATTTCTATTCGTTCATCTACCGGGGACTTGCGCAGGAGGGCAGATAGGATGAGGCGATTGTTGCTACCGCTTGCCCTTGCCTCACTGGCCCTCACCATATCCTGCTCCCGGCTCTCCGTGACCCCTCCCGAAGGATTCGCGGAGCTTGGGGGAGGACGATCCTATCGGGCCGTGAGCCCGGAGGGGATGCTGTACCGTGTCCGCAACATGAAAAACGAACCCCGGAAGGATCTGTCGTTCTGGGGGGAGGCTCTGGAGAATCACCTGCGCAAGGAGGGGTATCGCTCAAGCGGAGAAGCCCAATCTTTCAAAAGCGGGGCTCGAGAGGGGCTGTACTACGAGTGGGTCTTACCTTCCGGAAACCAGAGCTACCTCTACCTCACCGCCCTCATCGTGACCGACAGGACCATTACTCTTGCCGAAGCAACAGCGCCCCACCCGGTGTTCACCCGGTACAGGCAGGCCCTGCTGGACAGCCTGACCAGCATCCGACCGCGCCGATAGAACAACCTCTATGAAGGAAAAACGGATCCCCGTATCGCCGAACTCCTCGCCCGGATCCATCCCTACGAGGTACCTGAGCTGGCTGGAGGAAAACCTCGAGTAGGGATTAACCCTGCTGTCGCGCAACGACATCGGCCCAGCCGTGCTCGCGAAGTCGCTGTTTCATCACCGGCAGCTCACCCTCCGGCACGTCCTTCACCAAAACCCGGTAGATGCCCCCGGAGGTTTCCTCCAGAGCGCCGGTAAATCCTTTATCAACCAAACGCTGCAGGGTGCGATCAGCATAGTCCCGATTGCGAAAGGCAGCCACCTGAATGCTGTAGATCGCCGTGGTTCGGCTGGCCGCTACAGCTACCGCTTCAGGGGAATCGGGAGAAAGCACCTCGATCCGCACCTTGGCCACCCCTGCTCCGGCCAGGCCGATAGCCGCAGCAGCGGCCCGGGACAGATCGATGATCCTTCCTGGGATGAACGGCCCCCGGTCATTGATGCGTACGACCGTGGTTTTTTCGTTTTCCAGGCTGGTTACCTTTACAATGGTACCGAATGGGAGGGTCTTGTGCGCGGCTGTGAACTCGTTCGTATCGAAGATCTCACCGCTTGCCGTCTGCCGTCCCTGGAACTTGCCTCCGTACCAGGAGGCCAAACCTTCCTGCTCGAAGGCACAGACAGCTATGCTCGACATGAGGAGAAGGACACAGGCCGATACAACAGCTCGAAATCGCATGATCCCTATATCTATCGACCTGGGTTGGATGAATATTTATCAGCTTGTTTCACAACGCTTCGAATCGGGAGCAGAACGAAACACCTGTTCGCGGCTAGAGGCTGCGACGGTTTGCCCCCAGCAACCATTTCCAAACCGGAAGGTAGCGTATGGTTGCCTTTCGGCCGAACCAAGACGTTGTCTCTTGACCGTCAGTCGAATCAGTCAGGATCAGCAGCTCTTTACAGTTGAGCTCTTCGGAGGCCTTTATCAGCGCACGAACCTCGCGGGATTTGGTCTTCGGGTCATCGATGTTGAGACAAACCTGAATCAACTGCTCGACTTTCCTCCCCTCCTTGACCACGAAGTCAACCTCTTCTTGTTGTGGATTCTGCCAATAGTAGTATTCCAGCGCCCCCGCGAGCGCGCGCCTCTGCAGCTCGACAGCGATTATGTTTTCGTATAGCTTGCCCGTGTTCGAACTGAATCGAAACGATGCCGATGTGATCAAACCATTGTCGGTGCAGTATATTTTTCGGTTTGAACGTAGCTGGCCGCGGATTTTGAAAAGAAACCGCCGAACGGAGAACAGAAGGAATGCCTCATCGAGGTAGTGAAGATACTTCTCCACGGTCTGCACACTTCGAAGACGTGTAACTCCGACCAGATTGTTCAGGGAGTATCTCTGTGCCACATTGGTCATCAGGTACTCCAAAAGATCCTGAAGACCTTGCGGTGCGCGGATCCTGTGACGGATCACGATATCCTTGTACAGGATCGACCGCATCAGTGTAGTCAGGTATTCCCGGTAGGGAATTCCTTTGATCAATGGCTCAGGATACCCGCCGGCTTCGGCATAGTTCCTGAACGCTTCGGCGGTTTCCCGTTCTGTCTGCTCTCGATTCAACGATCGCAGATACTCCTGAAAACTGAAGGGAAACAATACGATAGGCATATGACGGCCGGTAAGGTGGGTGGCCAGCTCCGAACTGAGGAGGTGCGCATTGCTGCCCGTGACGACAAGGTTGTAACCCTGCCGCTGCAGACGATTCACCAGTAGCTCCCAACGTGTCAGGTTTTGTACTTCGTCGATTAATAGATACTTGGGATGTTCGTACAGCGTGTCGATTGCGGCGATGAGCGAATCGAAGTCGCCAAGTTCAACAAGCCGCTCATCGTCAAAATTTACGTATCCAAAGGGCCCCAGGTTCTTCATGAGGTGTAGAGCGAAGAATGACTTGCCGGCCCGACGGGGTCCAAGTATCACCTTGATGAGATCGTGCGAAATCCGCCCAAGATCGAAATCCCGTTCAACATAGCGCTCTCGGAGACGTTGCTCGATTTCCCGTTTCTGGAGCAACAGGATATCCCGTATCAATTCATCCCCCAATGTGAATTAATATTTTTGTAATTCGCAAAAATATTAACTTTTGTTTATTATAATACGTTATTGCGCGCTGTCAAGCACAGAAAGCAATTGTATTTAGGAGGATGATTGCTCTACCGGGGCTTCAATAGCGACAACGTGAATGCCAACCCTACTTGTTGTCCGCCGCCGCCTTGTGGCAGAACCACCAGTCGTAGCACTCGTACTCCTTCAGCCGTTTGGCCGCGGTATCCACGTCCTGGGCCGGAGGCACGATCAGCCTGTCACCGACCAGCTCGTTGTTGGGCCAGTTGGCGGGGATGGCCGCCTGCTGCTCATCTGACAGCTGGAAGCCCTTGATCATGCGCAGGAACTCGTCGAAGTTCCTGCCCAGCTCCTGGGGATAGTAGAGCAGGGCCCGGATATAACCGGTGGGGTCGACGAAAAACACGGCCCTGACCGTATTCGTCCCCTTGCCCGGATGGATCAATCCGAGGGTTTCGGAGACTTTGCCGGTGTC
>CAZFMD010000233.1:0-4778 GCA_964520025.1 uncultured Spirochaetaceae bacterium | reverse complement strand
CGCAGCAGTTCGAGTACCGTCTGCGGCTTGACGTTGGCCTGAGCAAGCATAGCCATCGAGGACTGGATCAGGATCTGGTTCTTCACGAAACTGACCATCTGCTCCGCCATGTCCGTATCACGGATGCGGGATTCGGAAGCCTGCAGGTTTTCGGCACCCACGGCCAGGCCCTTCATGGCGTATTCCAGACGATTCTGGTAGGCGCCCATGTCGGCCCGTTGCTTGTTGACAGCCTTCAGGGCCTCGTCCACCAGCCCGATCACCTGGTTGGCCCGATCGGGTGAAGAGATGGAGATGAAGGTCGCCGTGTGCGGGGGTCCGTTGGGATTCTGCAATCCCAACCCTTGAGCGGTCATGGTACCGATGTACATCCGCTCGCGCTGGTCCATGTTCGCCCCGATATGCAGCCACATGCTGGCTGTAACGACGTTCTCACCCGTGAAGCGGGCGAAGCGTCCGGTCAGAAGGTTCATACCGTTGAACTGGGCATGAGAGGCGATTCGGTTCACCTCATCGATCAGGGCGGAGACCTCCACCTGGATCTGCATCCGATCTTCATCGGAGTAGATGCCATTAGCGGCCTGGACAGCCAGCTCGCGCACGCGCTGCAGGATGTCCGACGTCTCCTGGAGATAGCCCTCGGCGGTCTGGATAAAGGAAATGCCGTCCAAGGCATTCTTCTCAGCCCGCTGGAGTCCCCGTACCTGGGATCGCATCTTTTCCGACACGGCCAGGCCGGAGGCATCGTCCCCGGCGCGGTTGATCCGCATTCCGGAGGACAGCTTCTCCATGTCCTTGTCGATTGCCCAAGAGT
This sequence comes from uncultured Spirochaetaceae bacterium, assembly GCA_964520025.1. Classification (GTDB taxonomy): domain Bacteria; phylum Spirochaetota; class Spirochaetia; order SZUA-6; family DRHE01; genus JAFGQJ01. Next base: position 3,964 of record CAZFMD010000233.1, on the reverse strand, counting down.
TCCATTTCTCCTGACGGTGGGCAAAGATGGCACTCATGTTGTGGTTGATGATCATTCAATCCTCCTTGATTGAATCGGAAGTTACCCGGACATCCATGTCCAGGTTCCCGGGCGTGCCGACCCGGTAAGTCGCTTTCGCGTCCTGCTTTACTAGTCGGAACAATTCAAAAATTTCAAAGCAGTTTCTTTACGATTTGCAAGAAAGCATATAAGATTTGTTCGGCATGAGAGAGGGTGTCGGCCTGCTGCTGCTCGGAGGGGAGGGACCGGTGCGGGATCTGCTGGAGCCGATTCTGGCCGATGTCGTCTGCACGGTCGCCGCGGATTCCGGTTTCGACCTGGCCCGTCGATTGAACATCGTTCCGGATCTGCTGGTGGGGGATCTCGACTCTCTGCAGCCCTCCGGGGAACTGGAGGATTTTCCGCAGGAGCGGATACGACGCTATCCTCAGGATAAAGATGAAACCGATGCGGAGCTGGGCCTGCAGGCTCTGTGGGAGATGGGGATTCGGCGGGTCATTGTAGCCGGCGGCGGGGGCGGCAGGGCGGATCACCTGTTGGGATTGGTTTCCCTGTTCGAGCGGGATAAAACCCCGACGTTGTGGTATACTTCGAGAGAGCTTATCCAAGTTGTGGAGGGGACGCTCGTCGTTACCGATTGCTTTAAGGGCCAAACTGTTTCGTTTTTCCCTCTTGGCGGTTCAGTTGCCGGCATGAGTTCCAGCGGGTTGAAATGGCCCCTGGACGGACTGGAATGGAAGCGCGGAGATATGGGCGTGAGCAACGAGTTCAGTGAGGATCGCTGTACGATTTCCGTAGACCAGGGTCGGTTGCTGATGATCCGCACATTGATCGAAGAGGATGATGTTAGAAAAAACCAAACTTGAAAAGATCTCATCCGAGCTTCCCGAACCCGAGCGCAGGGAGCTGTTGGCACGGATCACCCGCTCTCTGGGACGAGAGGGCTCTCCTGAATACAGCCGGATCGAGCTCAAGCAGGAGGAGCGGGAACGGTTGCTGGCCGAGGAGATGCAGGGTCTCTCGCTCTGGGTGCGTTTCGTGCTCTGGCTCAGGGGTCTGTTCAGCGGCAAATCCAAGCGAGATCTGTTCGTAGACCTGAAGATCAAGCAGCTGAAACGGGGTATTCGTCACAAGAGCTCGGGGCTGACGGGTTTTGAAACCCGGGATCTGACCACGAAATTTGCCAGGCAGCTTTTCGACCTGTATCACGCCTCCTTCCCGCTGCGCGATCTGTTTCAAGCCTTCCATACCGATCAGGAGTTCCGCAGCCGGGTCGTGACCCACCTGTTCGACAACAAATTTCCCGAGGCAAAACGAACGCTGGAGGAGTTCCTCTCCGCCGAGGAGATGGAGAAGATCCTGCACCATAGCGGCAGCGAAGAGGAGGTTCGTAAACGGTTGATGCGCAGCTTCAAGGAGTACACAAAACGTATTCCCGACAAGCTGGTGCGCCAGCTGGAAGAGGGGATCAAACCGCTGGTATGTCTGAAGAATCTGGTTCTCTTTCCCTATTCCAATTCTTTCCGCCATTTCAACTATCAACCCACCCCCGGCGTGCTGGCGGAAAAGTATCCGTTTTTCACAAATGCGCCGGTGATGCTGATGCTCGATCAGCTGGAGCGCCTCTGGCATGCTCTAAATCTGGCCACGAATCTGGGCGCCGACTGGTTCTGTCATGAGGAACTGTTCTCCTTCTATCTCGTGGACCGGGAGGCGGAGTCGGAGGGTGAGGTGGTCGATCTGGACCAGGAAACCGATGTTGAGGAGCATACCACTGCCGTTGAGCAGCTGGTAGACGGGGCGAACGAGTTCCTGAGCAAGACCCCGCTGCTCGATCTGCTGCGCTATTTTCGCAAAGATCCGTACTATAAACTGGTATTTGCCGTGCCTCGTTTTCAGGCCAAGCCCCTGTACATCAGCGGGTTGAGGGAGCGTATCCTGGCACAGTTGGAACAGCGGATCGTAGTGGTCAAGAAGCGGGTGATCGAGAAAAAGATTGAGGAGATCTTCAAGACCGATCAGCTGTTCGAGATGTTCTACTACGTGGAAAATCCGAGCTTCGATTACGCGCAGCTGGAGCTGCCCTACTTCAGCTACACAAAATCTCTGAAGATCCTCTACAACTATCTCTCCAAGATCTACAAGGGCTATATCCAGGAAACCCTGCAGATCACCAACACCTACATCGTAGCGGGAAACCGGATTATTCAAACCAGATTGAATCAGTATGCCGCCGGTCTGGAGGAACTGGAAGCCAAATTGGTGCTGTTCGATCGTTCCCTGGCTCCGGATGAGGATGACGGGAAGATGCTGCTGCGCCTGCGCCATCGATTGGAAACCGATCTCACCCAACAGAAGCTGTACCGCAACTTCGTGCTTCAGAAAGACAAGGAGGCTCGGGAGCTCTTGGATCAGGGGATCGAGTATCTGATCGGCATCAAACGGGTCTACGACGATCTGCTTGCCAGTCCGATGGAGAGCATCAAATCAGCGCTGAAGACGCTTCATTTCTTCAAGGGCAAAAACCAGACGCTGTCGGGTTTGCTCCGGGTGGTATCCGATCTGGTCGTCGATTTCCAGGAACTGCTCAGTCAGCTGGTCGTGCTGGAGAAGGGTTCCTGATCCACCGCTTCCCTGATACGCCGCGCCGTTTCTCTGGGTTCTTCCACTAATACCCTTTTACCCGCCAGCAGATCGGAGATTCCCGTTTCGTGGGGATAGCGGGGGATGAGGTGCAGGTGCAGATGGTCGATGGAAGCTCCCGCGAAGTGACCCATGTTGTATCCGATGTTGTAACCCGCCGGCCGGTGTACCTTGTCGGAAATATCGAGAAAATAGCGGGTCAATTCGTTCAGCCGCTGCTCCTCCTCCGGACTGTAGCTGCGCACATCAACGATATGGCGGGTGGGGAAGATCATCAAATGTCCGGGATTGTACGGGTAGAGATTGACGCTTACTACGAAAAGTTTATCCCGGTAGACCGACAGGTCGACGACCGCGGGATCTCGGTCACGGATCAGGCAGAAAATGCACCCTTCAGGCTTGGCTCCTGTTACATAGGCGTACTTCTCGAAGTTGAGGAAATAATCTTTCACTCGAGGATCGATTCTAAATCGAATTCCGGTATGCTGATCACCTGTTCCCCGGAAAGCTTCTGTACGGCCATGGCCTTGAGGAGGATCGGATGCTCTTCCAGCAGCTCTCCGTATTCCCGCAGCGCTTCCAGCTCCGCTCTTTCCGCGGCTCTGGCGTTTTCCGCCCGCACCTGTTCCTCCGCCAATCGGGCCACCGCTTCGGCCCGGGAGCGATCCCGGGTTTGCACCAGCTCCCGGTAGGAGGTCCGGGCCAGCTCGTACAGCTCTCTGTCGGGAATATGCCTCACGCGCACCTTCAGGCTGGAGATCTGCAGATCCGCTGCAGAGGCGGCCAGCTCCCGCTCGGCAAGGCGACTCAGGGCTTGGCTGTCCGCCGGATCGGTGTCTGTCTCCCGGAGGGTCTCCAGAATGCTGTCTGAGAGCGCTTCGGTCTTGGCCTGAAAAAAATCGTCCAGTTGCTCGGGAAGAATCTTCTGCTCGGCAACCAGAGCGGGAAGGCTTTCCGGAGCGATCGTGAAAATCACATCGATCTCACCGCGATAGGTGAAGTCGGGATTTTCCGGGAGGATCGAGGAGTACAACTCGGCCGAAGGCAGGCTTCCCTGGAAGGTAATCACTTGACTGCGGGGATGAAGATCGAAGATGTAGAGGGTCATATTCGTGGGGATCAGACGCTGCCAGCGCCAGGAGAACTCTCCCGGTCGAATCACCTCCTCGTCGTAGCCGCCGGTCTTGGTAAAAACAACCGCGTAGTGTTCCGAGGGCAGCTGGATCTGCACCCAACCGAAATAGAAACCAACACCGGCCAGTATCACCAGAATTACGAGTATGATCAAGAATGCTTTCAT
>CAZFMD010000232.1:0-4798 GCA_964520025.1 uncultured Spirochaetaceae bacterium | reverse complement strand
CGCTGCTCCTCTCCTCTCTCTGCAGAGCTCTGTTTCTGCTCCATCTGATGCAGCTGTTCCCAGCCTGCAGTTTTTATCGCTCCGACGTTTTCCTGGAGGTCCGCCTGCCCGCGGCCCCCAAGCACTGGCAGGAAACCTTTGGCGAGCTGAGCTTCCGCATCCTCTACCCGGCGGGCAACAACGGCGCTTTCGAAGAAAAACGGGCAGACAGCAGCACCTGCGTTGTCATCCAGATCCCCAAGATCCTCCATCTCCCGGTTTTGGCCTATCCGGACCTTCCCGGCCAATCCGTCGAGCTCCCGCCCGCAGGAGGTGTGTATCCCCTTGACTGCGACATTCCGGCGGCAAGCATCTCGCTGAGCTGGCAACGGGGAGCCTCCGCGGTGGTTCTCCACCGTCTCTGGGCGCAGGGGGTGGATTGTTCGCCCGTCAATGTTCCCCGCCTATGCGGGGAAATCGCCGCTCGCTGTCAGGGGGATCCCTGGGCTCTCGACCTGGAGCGGATCTGCGGCCGTCTTGCAGCTGAGGAGTTTCGCCTCACCGATATCCGGCTTGCTCCCAGCCGGGACCTGCTTCTAGTAACGGGCACGGGCGACTGGTTTCTGGAGTCTCCTTTCCGCGCTCAGATTTCAGCGCAAGCCGACGGCTCCCTGCTGCTGCGAAACGTCCCTCTGGGCGCGCACATTCTGTTCGAAAACCCTCCGGCGGTTCGCTACTTCCTCTACGTGCAACAGGACACGGTTCTCATGATCCGACGATAAGGCCGCCCAGAAGGGGATCTACGGCAACTACTCCCCCACTACCTGGACGCGGACCCTGCGTTGTCGCGGACGGTTGTCATGATCGATGACCACGATCTGTTGCCAGGTTCCCAGCACGGTCCTTGCTTCGGCAATGGGTACAGTGATGCTGGGGCCCATCAGGGTGGCTCGAATGTGGGAAAAACCATTGTCGTCTCCCCAGGTTGCGGAGTGGCGACTGGCCAGGGTGTGGGGAATGAGCTTCTCCAGCTGCTCCTTCACATCCTCGACCAGGGCGGGTTCGTACTCGATCGTCGACACCGATGCGGTAGATCCAATGACCGATACGTTCACAAGTCCCTCCTTCACACCCGACTCTCCCACCACCTGTTCGACGAAAGCGGTTATATCGAGGATGTCCGAAAAGCCTTTCGTGGTCAGTTCCAACTCTTTGCCGAGTACCATGATTCCTCCTTTCCGGCTGATGCGCCCGGACGACCGGTGGTTCCCGTTTACAGGTAGAGAATGCGCGCCGAGGTTAGCACCTCCGCACCCTCTTCGGTGCAGAGCAGGTCGTTCTCCAGGCGTACGCCCCCGGCTTCCGGATCGTACAGCCCCGGCTCGATCGTGAAAACCATTCCCGGCTCCAACCTCTGCCGAAGCTCCTCCCCCGCCACCGAGCCGGTGCGGCGGAACAGGGGAGCCTCATGGGCATCCAGGCCGATGCCGTGGCCCAGAGAGTGGGGCATGTGCAAGCCCTGCTTTTCGAAATGCTGCTGAACCCGCTCGCCTATGACAACCGGGTCGGTGCCGGGTTTGCATAGGGAAACAGCAAGGTCGTAGGCCTGCTGCACCGCTTCGACCATGGCTTCCTGTTTCGAAGTGAGGGGAGCACGGGCCAGGGTGATGGTGACGTCACTGGTGTACCCCTGGTAGCGCACGCCGAAATCCAGGATGGACAAGCCCTGCCCCACGATCGATTCGGAAGTGAAGTTCGGAAAGCAGTGGATTGCGAAGCTCCGCCGGCTGGAGGCGGCCAGGGTGTCGAAGCCCATGCCCTCCGCTCCCCGGATGCGGGCCTCTGTTTCGAGGTGCATCGCCAGCTCCAGCTCGCTCGCATCGGACCGGCGGGTCAGAAATTCCGGTACCCCCGCCACCAGCTCGTCCGTGATCCCGCAGGCTCTCCTCAGCATTTCCAGCTCCCCGAGATCTTTAATCATTCGCAGTACGTTAATCGTCTCGTCGATTCCGCCCTGCCGGCATTCTATCTGAGTTTCGGAAAGCGTCTCCGTTAGAGCCTGGACCACGGGATACGGGAGGGCCGCCGACAGCTCTACCGTTCTGATTCCCCGCTCCCTCACGACCGTTTTTACGCAGGTGAACAGGGAACGTTCGTAGCGCTGGTAGGCGGTTATGCCGTCAACCGTTGCCAGGGATCGGGCCAGGGGCACATCCCAGGGTACCAGCAGACTCTCACCCGTGGCGAAGAGAAACAAGAGGGCATCTGCAGGATGTCCGCACAGGTAGCGCAGCGACTGATTCCGCAGATCCTCCAGATCCACGATGAGACCGGCCTGGATCCTGTTTTCTGACAGGTAGCGGAAGATTTTCTGTTGGCGCTCGCGGTAGGTTCGAGGATCGATCATCGCTCCAGGGAAAACGCTCTGATAGTGACGTTCAGCTAGATCGTACTACCAGATTGACGAGCTTGTCGACAACGGCGACCACCTTGTCAGGTTTTTTTCCGGTCAACAGCTTACGGATCCGAGGATGCTCCAGGGCGGTACTCTCCAGCTGGGCTTTGGAAAGCCCGACCGGAAGCTCCTCCCGGGCGCGGATCTTGCCGTTGATCTGGAATACCACGGTCACCATATCCTCTTTGGCCAGCTCTTCATCCCACTGCGGATACCGCTGGTAGGCGATCGAAGGTTCATTGCCCGCCTTTTCCCAAAGCTCCTCGGCCACATGCGGGGCATAGGGAGCCAGCAGCAACACGAAAGGTTGCCAAATGCTCCGGTATAGAATCTTGTGCTTTCCCGCTTCGGTAATAAAGATCATCATCTGGGCAATGGCCGTGTTGAACTGAAGCGTCGCCGTATCCTGGGAGACTTTACGGATCGTCTGGTGCAGCACTTTGAGAAGGTCTCCGGGGGGCTGCTCGTCGCTGATCTGCTGCTCCGACAGCCGCCAGACCCTGTCAAGAAATCGCTTGATTCCCGCAATTCCTTTTGTGGACCAGGGTTTGGAAACCTCCAGAGGACCCATGAACATCTCGTACATGCGCATGGCATCCGCCCCGTAGCTGTGAATCACCTCGTCCGGATTGATCACGTTCCCCAGGCTCTTGGACATCTTCACGCCCCCTTCGCCCAGGATCATGCCCTGGTTGACCAGGCGCATGAACGGTTCATCCGTGCTGACGACCCCGATATCGTAGAGGACTTTGTGCCAGAATCTCGAGTACAGCAGGTGCAGCACCGCGTGCTCGGCCCCTCCCACGTACAGATCCACGGGCATCCAGTACTCCAGCTTGTCTTTGGCCGCCAGGGCGGAGTCGTTGCGGGGATCCAGGTAACGCATATAGTACCAGCAGGATCCCGCCCACTGGGGCATGGTGTTTGTCTCTCTCTTGGCCGGTCCGCCGCAGCTGGGACATTTGGTGTTCACCCACTCTTCGATGGCCACCAGGGGGGATTCCCCCGTGCCGGTCGGGGTGTAGCTCTTGACTTCCGGCAGACGCAGCGGCAGCTGGTCGTAGGGCACCGGTACGATCCCGCACTGCTCGCAGTGGATCAGGGGAATCGGTTCACCCCAGTAGCGCTGGCGGGAAAAGACCCAATCCCGCAGCTTGTAGTTGACTGCTTTGCTGCCGAGATTTCGCTCTTCCAGCCACTGGATGATCTGTTCTTTGAACTCAGGCGTGGTCAATCCGTTGAACGGACCGGAGTTGATGGCCACTCCGTCGGTCGCGTCGGCTTCGGTGAGCTCGTATTCGCTTCCGTCCCGGGATACGACCTGCACGATGGGCAGTTCGAACTCCACGGCGAACTCGAAATCCCGCTGATCGTGGGCGGGTACCGCCATGATCGCCCCGGTCCCGTAGGAGATGAGAATGTAGTCGGAGATCCAAACCGGGATTCGTTCGTCGTTCACCGGATTGACGGCATACCCGCCGGTGAACACCCCGGTTTTCTCCTTGGCCAGATCGGTGCGCTCCAGGTCGCTCTTCAGCCGAGCCTGTTGGATATACTCATCCACCGCCTCCCGCTGTTCGGCCGTTGTCAGCGTATCGACAAGGGGATGTTCCGGTGCCAGGACCATGTAGGTGGCACCGAAGAGCGTATCCGGCCGGGTGGTGAATACCTCGATTGTTCCCTCCCCGTCGACCAGGGGGAAATGTACGTTGGCTCCGACGCTCTTTCCGATCCAGTTGCGCTGCATCAGCTTGAGGCTCTCCGACCAGTCGAGCTTGTCCAGATCCTGAAGCAGCCGTTCGGCATACTCGGTGATCTTCAGCAGCCACTGTCTGAGATCGCGGCGCTCCACCTGGGATCCGCAGCGCTCGCAGCGCCCATCCTTGACCTCCTCATTGGCCAGTCCGGTCAGGCAGGAGGTGCACCAGTTGATGGGAACCTTCGCCTCATACGCAAGCCCCTGCTCCCAGATCTTCAGGAAAATCCACTGAGTCCACCTGTAGTACTCCGGCTTGTGGGTCGAGATCTCCCGGTCCCAGTCGTAGGAGAAACCCAGAGCTTTGATCTGCGTGCGAAAACGTTCGATATTGGCATCCGTGGACACCTTCGGGTGGATTCCATGCTTGATCGCGTAATTCTCAGCGGGCAGTCCGAAGCTGTCGAAGCCCATGGGATGCAGAACGTGATAGCCGTTCATCCGCAGGTAACGGCAGTAGATATCGGTAGCTGTGTATCCTTCAGGATGCCCGACGTGCAGCCCCGCCGAAGAGGGATAGGGAAACATATCGAGGACGTAAACCCGCTTCTCAAAGGGAATGTTCGGATCCTCTTCGACCCGGAAGGTTTTGTTCTCCTCCCAGTAGG
>CAZFMD010000231.1:0-4817 GCA_964520025.1 uncultured Spirochaetaceae bacterium | reverse complement strand
TTACGAACAAACCTTCCATGGCTCTCGCGATTTGGGCGATCGAAGGCAGCATTCCATTGGGAAAGATATACTTGTCCGTCCAGGCATTCGTCATGGTGGTGCTGATATTCCCTCCGATGGTGTGGACAAAGGCGATACCGTCTTCCTTCAGGCAGCGGTCGGCAATCTCCATGTAGGTGCGGTAGTTTTTGTATCCCACATGCTCCAGGATTCCAATGGAAATGACCCGGTCGTAAACACCGGATACCTCCCGGTAGTCTTTCAGCTCAATCGTTACCGGCAGGCCCTTGCATTCCGCCTTGCCCAGCTCAACCTGTTCCTTTGATACGGTAACCCCGGTGACCTGGGCACCGTATTTTTCAGCCGCGAATTTGGCGAAGCTGCCCCAGCCACAGCCCAGTTCCAGAACGCTCATACCTTTTTGCAGACCTATTTTCTTACACACCAGGTCCAGCTTGGCCTCCTGGGCATCATCCAGGGTACGTGAGTTTTTCCAGTACCCGCAGGTGTAGGCCATTCTCCTGTCGAGCATCGCCCGGTACAGGTCATTGCCCGCGTCGTAGTGCTGTTCTCCCACCTGAAAAGCCCGGCTGCGTTTTTGGAAGTTGAAGAGCTTGGATTTCAGAACCTGCAGCTTCAGCCACATGCTTCCCTTGACCTTTTGTTCCAGATCCGCCGCGGTTATCCTTTCGATCAGTTGATCCACAGCCGGAGTATCCCACCAGCCGTCCATGTAGGATTCACCCAAACCCAGGGCGGCATCTGTGATAAGCCGGCGGTAAAGCTGTTCGTTGTGAACCTGCATGTCGTAGGGTTTGTTACCGTTCACCGTGATTCCGGCCAGGCCGAGTAGATGTTCAACCACTTGCTTGCTTTTTGCCATGTCGTATCTCCTTTAAGGGCTCGATCAGTGTAGCACGGTTGGAACCGGAAGGACAATTTTGCCATCTTAAAAATGACATCCACCATATCGGTTGGGCGACGGGGGATCAGCAGGCTATTCGATTGCTCATCCCTATCGTGATTCATCTACCGGCTGATCGCATAGACTCCCCTCCTTTTTCCCCTCAGCGGGATACCATATCCGTAACCTTTTGGTCTATAATCGCCCCCTAGATTGATGAGTGTATACGCCTGGCAGTTTACACCCTACACCGTACCGATACTTCTGGCCGGTTCGGTCACCTTCACCTGCGGAATCCTCCTATGGCGAGCAGCATCTGCTCGCGGCCGCTACGCCGGTCTGCTGCTGTTGGATCTGAGCCTGTGGATGTTCGGCTACGCTATGGAGTTGACGGCGACCAGGCTGGCGGCCAAGATCCTGGCTCAGAACTTGCAGTTTGCCGCCGGGGCATTTATCTCGGTCACCTGGTTCGCCTTTGCCACCACCTATTCCGGGCACGGGCGCTGGCTCCGTACCGAAATACTGGTGCCGCTGAGTATCCCTCCCCTGGCCACCATAGCGCTGCTGGCTACAAACCGTTATCACCAGCTCGTCGCCCATCACTATGAATTGGATGCCTCGGGACCGTTCGTTCTGCTGTCCCGTTCCTGGGGGCCCTGGTACTTCTTCACGTTCGCCTACACCTACCTGCTGCTGCTCGTAGGTACGATAGTGCTGTTTCGTATCTTCCTGCGCACCAAGTGGCCGGAACGAAGGCAGACGGGAGTACTGATTATCGGCATCATTTTCCCCTGGATCGGCAGCTTTCTCGACCTGCTGGAAATCAATACAAAACTGCTCTACGGATTCGATTTCACCCCTTTCGGCTTTCTGATCACCGGCGTGATCGTCACATGGAACATCCTCTACTACCAGTTCGGAAACATCATCCCCATATCTTATGAGACGGCGATAGATAATATGAGCGACGGAGTGCTGGTGGCCGATCCCGCCGGACAGATCGTGGCCTCCAACATGGCGGCTAACGAAATTTTCCGGCACATCGGAAAAACCCTGGAGGGACGCCCGCTTGGGGAATTGATTCCCCACCTACAGAGCGGGGATACTCCGCTGCCGGAGGATCCCGAAGCCGCTGAGGGAGAGACCGTCCTGCGCGTCCCGGAGAAACAGCGGACCTACAGCCTGCGCCGGTCCTGGGTGTTTAGACAGAAGAAACCGATCAGCCAGATCCTGGTGCTTCGGGATACGAGCGAGCGGTTTCGAGTAGAGCAGGACCTTCTGGAAGCAAAATCTCTGGCCGAAGAGGCCAACCACGCCAAGAGCGAGTTCCTGGCAAACATGAGCCACGAACTGCGCACTCCGCTGCATCAAATCATCGGTTTTACAGAGTTGATTGCCAACCGTCAATTCGGGGATTTGACGGAGACCCAGGCGGAGTATCTTCAGGACGTCCTGGACAGTGGGCGTCACCTTCTGGAGCTGATCAACGATATCGTAGAAATCACGAAAATCGATACGGGGATTCTCGAAATCCAGCAGCAACCCGTCTATCTGCCAGAGATCCTGAAGGGAACCCTGGCCCTACTGAGGGAGAAGGCCCTCAAGCACGGGATTACCATAAACCTGGAGACGGGCACCATGCCGGAAACGACGCTGCTGGACGTCCGTAAGATCAAACAGGTACTTCTCAATGTGGTAAGCAAGGCGGTGGCCCTCACTCCGGACGGTGGCCGTGTCGATCTGGATGTTCGTATCGATAGCAGAAGAGGGTCCGGACCCGAGTTGCTGGAAATCCGGATAACCTGTTCCGATGTAAACATCTCTCCGGTAGACCTGGAGGGTATCTTCAAACCCTTCGAACAGGTAAAATCGAGCACCGATCACCCTTATTTGGCCAGGGGCAGCGGCTTGGCCCTGGCCAAACGTCTGGTGGAACTGCAGGGTGGTCGGATCCGGGCGCAGAGCGGCAAGAAACAGAGAGGAACATCCTTCATCCTGGAACTGCCGGTGTCTACAGCCAATGGAGGAGAATCGTAAGTGCAGGAAAATATGAATTGGATTATGGAGAGGAATCCGGGGCAACGGTATCGGGACGACGCTACCGGAATATTCGAAAGAGACCAGTTCCTCCTCGAGCTGGATCGTGAGTTCCTGCGCTCCGAACGAAGCGGCGAGCCCTTTACGGTGGCCTTTCTGCGCCTGGATACTCCCACCGACGAGAAACAAGCCCTGCGGGAGCTTGGGGCATTGCTGCAGGCAAACATCCGGGATGTGGACCTGGCCTGCCGCTGCGACGGCAATCTTTTCGCCGTTCTGCTCCTGAAAACTTCAGCGGAAGTTGCCCATGTTGCCGGGGAACGTATCCGCCGGGCTGCGGAACGACGCTTGCCCGCGGAGCTCGCCCTCTCCGTCGGCATGGCCTCGTTCCCCGTCGACTCACCGGAGAGAACTGGCCTGCTCAAAAAAGCCCTGTCCGCACTGGAGCAAGCCGGGCAAACGCAAAACCGGCGCGTGTTCTACTATGCCCGTCCGATTGCAGAACAGAGAGAGGATAAGCCGCGGGTGCTCATCGTGGATGACGATCGCAGAAACGTCAAGCTCCTGGAAGGGTACCTGCTTCCCGAGCGTTACCAGGTGTTCAAAGCCTACAGCGGAGAGGAAGCGCTGGCCCTGCTCGGCGAGAGCGAAGCGGACCTGATGTTACTCGATATCATGATGCCCGGCTTGGACGGTTACGAGATATGCAAGCGCGTCAAGGCTCGGGAGAGCACCCGTTTCGTGCCTATTATTCTGATCACCGCCCTGGATGACCTGCAGGCGAAAGTGCGGGGGATCGAAGCAGGGGCGGATGATTTTATTTCCAAACCAGCCAATCGGGAGGAGCTCCTTGCCAGGACACGAGCCCTGATTCGGGTCCGAGAGCTGAACAGAAACCTGGTCAGCGTGGAGAACGCCCTGTTCTCCCTGGCCAGCGCGGTTGAGGCCAAGGACAACTACACTCTGGGGCACACGCAACGGGTGGCAAACCTGGCCGTGGCTCTCGGGAAGCGACTGAGCCTCGGTGAAAAAGAAATCTTCGCGCTCCGGCTGGGAGGCATTCTGCACGATGTCGGAAAGATCGGCATCGCCGAGGAAATCCTCAACAAACCCGGAAAACTGGAGCCTCACGAGTGGGAGGAAATGAAGAGTCATCCGGAGATCGGATATCGAATCTGCCTGCCCTTGAAATCTACTATAGGAATCGCCCTGGATGTCGTTCGCCACCATCACGAAAAACTGGACGGCTCCTCGTATCCGGACGGGCTGAAGGGTGATGAGATTTCCCTGGCCGCTCGGATCATGTGCGTGGTGGACATCTACGACGCCCTGGTTACCAATAGACCCTACCGCAAGGCGATGTCCAAGGAAGAGGCAATCGGGATTCTGCGGGAAGAGGTGGATCAGCAAAAGCTAGATCGGAAGGTCGTGGACGAACTGGTAGACCTGGTACGCTGAGGACCTGGCGTACAGCCGAAGCGGGATGAAAGAAGAGGGAATGCTGGACAACAAGACGGTACTGGTGGTGGACGATGCGCCCCTGAATCGAAAGCTCATCCGGACGATCCTGGCGAAGAGGAAGATCCGGGTGCTGGAAGCGGGGGATGCCGAACGGGCGTTCGAGCTGATAAAGGAACGATGTCCGGACCTGGTGCTGATGGACCTTCAACTGCCCGGCATGAACGGATTGGAGGCAACCCGGGTTCTCAAATCCGATCCCGCCACCAACGACATTCCAGTGGTGATCCTCAGCGCCGGTTCGCTCTCGGAGGATGATCTCGAGATGCGCCAGGCGGGCTGTGCGGGATTGATTCTGAAACCCTTCGGAGCCGAAGAGTTTCTCAACACGGTTTCTTCTCTGCTGTATTGAAATGTT
>CAZFMD010000230.1:0-4881 GCA_964520025.1 uncultured Spirochaetaceae bacterium | reverse complement strand
TGCAGGAGTTCAGGCTGTACTACGACTTCAGCCACGTCAACGTCGATCGCTACCGATTTGACGAAGATTTCCGGCAGGTAATGCTGTCGGTGAGGGAGCTCAACTACAATCAGCTCCCACAGACGGCGAAAACATGGGTCAATCAGAGACTCCAATACACCCACGGGTACGGATTGGTTATGTCCCCTGTCAATGAGAAAGGTACGGAAGGGCTCCCTAGATTTTTAATAAAGGATATCCCGCCAAAGGTTTCGGTACCTCTGAAAATCGACAGGCCCGAAATCTACTACGGCCAGGGAACGACAGAGTATGTGGTGGCCAATACCAAGCTCGAGGAGTTCGACTATCCCAAGGGCGACGCAAACGTTTTCACCAGCTATCAAGGCTCCGGCGGCATAGAAATCAAAAATTTCTTCAGAAAACTCCTGATCGCGCTTCGTTTGAAAGACTGGCAGATACTGTTTACCAACTATCTCAAACCGGATAGCAAGCTCATGATCTACAGGAGCGTGCAACAGCGTGTGCCCAAGATCGCACCCTTCCTGCTCTACGACCCCGACGCCTATATAGTGGTCGATGAAGGAAGGCTATACTGGATATACGATGCCTACACGACCACGAATATGTATCCCTACTCCACTCCCACAGCGGAAGGCTACAACTATATCCGCAACTCACTCAAAATCACGGTTGATGCCTACAACGGTGAGGTGAGCTTCTACGTAATCGACAAGAAGGATCCCCTCATTCAAACGTACAAAAAGATATTTCCTGTTCTGTTCAAGGATATCGATGAAATGCCGCAGGGACTGCGCGCGCATATCAGGTACCCCTTCCATATGTTCAAGGTCCAAGCCGGGATCTATGAGACCTACCACATGACCGATCCGGAGGTCTTCTACAACAAGGAGGATATGTGGGCCACGCCCCAGGAAATCTACGGGGACACCCAGGCAGACATGATCCCGTACTATGTCATCAACAGGTTCCCGGAGCTCAAGAATCCGGAACAATACGTGCTCATGTTTCCTTTTACACCCACCAACAAGAACAACATGGTGTCGTGGATAGCCGCGTTTTCCGATCCTGAAAACTACGGAAAGATGATCGAGTACCAGTTCCCGAAAGAAAAGCTCATTTTCGGGCCGCTGCAGATCGAATCGCGGATCGATCAGAACAGCGAAATCTCCCAGCTGTTCACACTCTGGAGTCAGAGCGGTTCCGAGATCATCCGGGGCAACCTTCTCGTGATACCGATCAAGGACTCACTGATATACGTGGAGCCGGTGTATCTGGTGTCCGCCAACAGCCAGCTGCCCGAATTGAAGATCATTATTGTTGCCTATCAGGACAGGCTTGGATTTGCCCCTACCCTGGAGGAAGCTCTCAGCCAGGTTTTCGGCAGGCCGAGCACAAAAGTGGCCCTTACCGAGCGGGCTGAACCGAGCGCTCTACCGCCTCTCGAGGATATCGCCAGGCTTATCGAGCAAGCCCTGGAGAACTACGATGCCGCTGTCGAGAAACTTCAGCAGGGCGATTTCGCAAGCTACGGCGAGCTCATTATGCAGCTGAAAATGGATCTGGAGGAACTCTCAGCACAGTCGAAATCGAGCGATTGATACGGCGGGATTACCCGCCCGCAGGACTTCTACTCTGTCGGCTGCCCCTGCCCCGGAGATGACTCGAACGTCCGGCCTGCGGGTTGGGAATATGGCTGTGATCAAGAGAATAGGTCGTCAGGCGCCCTCGCTCAGCCTTTTCTTTAATCCTCCGCCCCAGCCTCTAAGAGCAGATCGATGACGGCAGAGTGGTTCTTCTCTTTGGCGAACTTCAGGGCTATCTTGAATAATGTACCCTCAACGTTGGCGCCTGCTTCTAAGAGAAGCCGCACGACTTCAGTGTGTCCCTGTGAGGCAGCGTTGATAAGGGCGGTTTTAGCATCCGTGGTTGCTATGTTCGGATCCGCCCCCGCCTCTAGTAGCAATCGGACCACTTGAACATCACCTTTCCAGCTTGCACCCATCAGCGCCGTGCCCCTCGATTTAGTTTGGGCATTCACATTCGCTCCAGAGTCCAACAGAGTTTCCACGACATTCCAACGACCCAGCCGTACTGCCTGCATCAGCGCTGTCCGGCCGTACTTGTCGGTCACATCCACCCCGGCCTCGAGCAGGAGTTGGACAACTTCCGCTTTGCCCGAGCGGACCGCTGCCGCCATTGCTGAATCAAAAAGATCGTTTTTCACCTCGATGCCCGCCCCGATGCGAAGCAGGGCCTGAACGATCTCCAGGTATCCTTGGGAGGCAGCCCACATCAGGGTTGTCTGGCCGTCCAAGTCCCTGGCATTCACATCCGCTCCGGCTGCCAGTAGCAGCTCTGCTATATCTTTGCGCCTCTCTCTTATCGCCCACATCAGGGCGGTCAGTCCATTCTCATCCCTGGCCTCCAGGTCGCTGCCCGCTTCCAGCAGCGACCGCACCCTGCCTGTGTTTCCATTTTTAGCTGCCAGAATCAGCTCCGATCCGTATCCGGCTTCAGCGCGCACCTCAACCCGAAAATTCATCGGCTGGCGATCGAGCTTGAGCTTGATATCCTCAGTCATGGAGGCGGGATCCATCCTGGTCTCCAATCGGGTCAGGTATACGGTGGCATCTCCCGGAAAGGGAGTGCTCAACAATCGATTGATGATCTGCCGTTCCTCAGACCGTGTGTGCAGCTGCCCGCCAAACAACACAACCAGTCCGCCCTCCAGATTCACCAAGGTCTTCTCTATGCAGCGATCCAGGTATTCCTCGGGATCGAACCATTCAGAACGGCTGTTCTGGAAGCTCAGCTGTGCGGTCGGCATATTGGACGATTGAACCGTACTGTCCGCGATCACATACAGGGTGATGCCAACCGTATCACTGCTGCTGACCGAAGAGATACGAAGAGGAAAGACGAGCCTGTCGGAACGATTCTTTAGGGCGAAGCGTTTTCTGCCGACCTGATACCTGATAGTGAGGGGAGGGAGGTACTCGTTCGCGTAGGCGCGTTTCTCGCTTGGATTCAGCTTGACCGCCACGAAGGCCCATTCCTCTCGGATATAGCCGTCGAGGATCTTCTCGGCACTCGGATCGAACTGATAATCCTTCTCGTCGAGCCAGCCCAGCAGGTCAACGGCCGAACCGGCTCCCAGTACGCTCACCTCGTAGTGTTTCAAGGTGACCGTCCCGTATACCCTCACACCGGCTTTTACCGGCGGCGGACCCCCTGCTTCATCTTTGGCACCGCCATTGTGCACGAGGACACCACTTCGGTGTACAGCGTAGTTGTGATGAGGATCGACCTGGAGATGGTACACAAGTGCCCGTTCATTCTGGCTGGACAGACGGGTAATGGTCAAATCCCCTTGGTTCTTGCTCTTCAGAATATCTCCCGCGGCAAGATCGCGGGCCTCCACCCAGCGCCCGGTGCCTTCTATAATCCGTTCCTCCTCAGGGATCTCTTGGGGCGCAGGCCGGGAGGCCAGTCGATCCCCCTTCAGTACGTAGAAGGGATGGTTTCCCGTGACCTGGATCGTTCGGGATCCAATCTGGACGGTTACGATATCTCCCTTGTAGTGATAAGCTCCCTGCTCATATACCCGTGCAAGAACCCAGTTCTCCGACCTCGTGTCGTAGGCATGGATTCGGGCACCCTCCTGGATCGTTTCGATGGCGCGGGGACCGTCGGCGGTAAGCACTTCGGTTCCCGGCAGAAAGCAGCCGCTGACCACATAGACCTCGGGGGCCGAGTATTCATCGAGCATCTGGAACGCGCGCTCTCCGTTCTGACCGGCCTCGATCACATCCTCGATTTCGGAGGGAAACGGAGTCGGTATGATCCAGCCAAAGTCTCCCCCGTCTCCGGTATAGCCTGTGGAAAGGGTCATACTGACTTCGTCGTTGTTCCTGATGATGATCACCCGCTGATCCGCGCTCACCGCCACGGATCGTTGGCTGAAGTACCCGCCATCCGCCCAGATTTGCGGCATGGGCAGCAGAAGGATGGCGATGACAAGCAGAGCTATGTGAAACGTTCTGGCTATGGTGCTCCTATTCTAATGTATGCGGCGACCCAAATGCAAAATAATTCATATTTAAACGTCGCGTGAAACGATTATGAAACGCCCCCCCACTACGATTGAGGGAATCTAACGAACAGGCTTTCTTCAAGGAGGAACGCATGAAAAAGCTCTCTGTCAGTGGTCTCATCGCATTGGTGGCCGTGGCCGTGCTCTTTCTGCCTGGCTGTGCCACGAAGTCCGAGGGAGGGTCGGAAGCCGATGTGGAGAGGATTCGGGTGATCTGGAATATCTACAGTACGGCCCGGGTCGTTGGTGATTACGAGGTCTGGCTCTCGCTTTGGGACGAGGAGGGCATCCAGATGCCTCCGGGCGCACCGGCCAGGAGTAAAGATGTTCTGGACGAGGTCGTTCCCAAGGCGTTTACCTCCGGCAAAGTCTTGTCGATGAACATCACCCCGGAAGAGATTGTCGTGGCCGAGAGCTGGGCATATGCCCGTGGTACTTACGATTCTGAGCGAGAGGTGGAGGGTAAAGCGGTTCGGGTGGAAGGCAAGTTTTTAACGATTTTCAAACGACAGTCTGACGGAACCTGGAGAATCTACCGCGACTGCTTCAACTCAAACGTGCCCTGAGCAAATACGCCGATTTCAGGTCCGGTACACCGGCAGGCCGGATGGAACAGCAGAGGTTCCCTGCTAAGAAACCATGAAAGGTAAGTATAGAAATTGCAACGATCAAACAAGATGTAGAATTGCCCCAGAGACGACTCGAACGTCCGACCTACGGTTTAGGAAACCGTTGCTCTATCCTGCTGAGCTACTAGGGCTAATTAC
>CAZFMD010000229.1:0-4910 GCA_964520025.1 uncultured Spirochaetaceae bacterium | reverse complement strand
TTCGCCTGGTACTTCATGTTCATGCCCGTGGGTAAAGATCCGATTCTGGAACTGGTGCCCACCCCACAGCAGCGGATGACCTGCGGAAACCGGATCGCCCAGCTGCGCAGGAAACATCCCCTGTTCATGGCGGATTTCTGGAACGACGGTCCGGCGGTCAGCGGCTGCCTGGCCGGAGGGCGGCAGTACCTGCACATCCTGAACTCCGGACGCATCGAACCCTGCGTATTCGCCCACTTCGGAGTGGACAACATCCGGGAGGTCTCGATCCTGGAAGCCGTGAACTCCCCTTTCTTCAAGGCGATCCGGCGGGAGTTTCCCTACAACGATATCGCCAATCTCAAACGTCCCTGCATGATCATGGATAATCCTCAGGTGCTTCGCAAGGTGGTCAACGAACACCTGGTTCCTCAGGGCCACAAGCATTCGGAGGACATCATCCGCGATCCGGATGTGGTGGAGTGGATCGACCGCTACGCCGAGGAGTTCAGGGAGCTTACCGATCCGGTCTGGTTGGAGCTGATCGAAGATCCAACTTACCGCTGGTACAAGCACGGCAAGGAGTATAGGGAATTGTTCGACTCCAGCGACCGCTCCCGGGGCGGCGGAAAAGCCGGACAGCGACGCACAGAGAAGCGGATCTTGGTCGGCAGCGGCTCGAGACAGTAGGACGGATCAAAGGAAAATCGAATGAACAGACGACGAGTACCGGAGCGGCAGCCTGGGGGATCTCCTGCCGGGATCCTTGCCCAGGCTTGCTCCGGAGCCGCCGACCGGAGATGCACGGCCCTGGTCATCTCCGGCGGGGGCGCCAAAGGCGCCTTCGCCGCCGGCGTGATCCAACAGATCTTCAGGGAGTATCGCAGCAAAGGCTGGTTTTCGATAATTGGCGGATGCTCCACCGGTGCCCTGATCACACCGCTGGCCGGCTTGCTGGGTGCACCCGGGGAGATCGCGGAGCAGGCGCTGCAGGAACTGATCAACCAGTACTCGAATGTACACACCTCCGATATCCTCGAGAAGAATAGCGTTATCGAGTTTATAAAGCGGCAGAACTGCCTGAACAAATCCACCCCTCTTCGAAAGCGGGTGAATCAGGTGTTTCGCCCGGAGTGCTTCGAGTGGCTGCGGCGGGAGGATATGCCCTACTGCTACGTGGTGTACACCAACTATCAGAGCGGCGCCCTCGAGGTGGCCTCCCCGAAGGATCCCGGGATGACCCGGGAACGCTTCATCGATGCCATGATCGCCTCGGCAAGCGTACCGGTGGTGATGGAGCCTACGATCATAGACGGGCAGGTCTGTTACGACGGAGGCGTGCGGGACCTGCTTCCCTTTGCCAGGGCTATCGATCTAGGCGCTGAAACGATTGTTCCCATCATGCTGGATGCCGGCAGGGTTCCGCCTTCGGAGAGCCGCTTCCGCCGCCTGGACAAGGTGCTGTTCCGCACCCTGGCCATCATGCTGGATGAAACCGGTGAGAACGATCTGCAGATGGCGAACCGGATCAACACCGCCATCCTGGCCAAGGGCGAAATCCTGCAAGCCCTGGCGGGCAGACCGCACTGCAGGAAAAAAATCCGGGCCATATTCGACAAAGAGGAATACAGAGAGCTGTTTGGTTCGGAGAAACGCCTGGTACGGATCATCGACGGCCTGCGCCCCGATCAGGCCCTTACCGACAATCCCATGCGCTTCAATCCCGAGCTCATGCAGAGGTGGATCGAGCTAGGCCGGCAGAAAGCCCATTCCGTTCTGACGACAAATCCCTTTGCCTGAAGCGGGATTCAGCCTAGCCCAGCCCGACCATCTCACATTGCAACCGGCTCGCTACTTCTCGAAGACTCCCTTGAACGCATTTGCCTCGATCTCGGCGGAAACCTCCCTCAGGCCCGCCTCATGCATCAATCGGCGGATCTCCTCAGTCGGCATGCCGTGACTCGCACGAGTGGGTTCCCAGATCCACAATCTTCCGTCGGCTTTCAGCAACGCTCCCAGTGCCTGCACCGTGACGGAGCGTTTAGCTCTCGGGATATCGTGGATCACGTGAACGATGGAAATCAGGTCGAATGACTGCCTGGGCAGATCGAGTTCGGTGATCTCCCCGCGCAGGATACGGGCATCAGGGTAGCGAGCGACCCGCTTCCTGGCCCTCTCGCTGAAATAGGTGGAGATGTCCACACCCGTGACCGAACCGCCTTGGGTAAGCTCGGCGGCGATACTGCGGGTGCCGACTCCTCCTCCGCATCCGAAATCCAGGACCTGCTCGTCTCCCTGAAAACCTCCGCGGCTGCGGAAGTACGGAGCGTAGTACAGCGGTCCTCCCATCAGGCCCTTCAGCCTGTCCTCGAATCGGAACAGGGCCGAGGGGTTGTTGAAATCAATTCCACTTGGATCAAACTCTTTCATCTCATTACCTTTCATCTTAATATCTCTCTCTTGCAATGACGCAACACTCTCCATCATTATTGTAAATATGAGCAATACCTATCATCTTGACCTTGAGAATATATCTCTGGATCAGTACAGGCAAACCCTCGAGTCCGCCGAGCTGATCCCCAGCCGGCGGAGCCTCGAAGAGGATATCGACAATCGCTTTTCCCGTCTGAAGGCGCTGGGCATTACCAACCTGGCGGAGTTTCTCACGGCTGTCAAGAATGCCAATAAGACTGCCGAGTTGTCCCAAAACGCGGATCTTTCCGTTGAGTACCTCACGCTCCTGCGCAGGGAGGTGAACGCCCTTCTGCCCAAGCCCAGGAATCTGAGAGATTTTCCCGGGGTTGATCCGGCAACTGTGGAGAACCTTGCCGCCCTTGGCATCAGCAACACTAAGCAGCTGTACGAGAACTCTCTGAGCCGGCAGCAGCTGACGGAACTGGCGCAGCAGGCCGGGATCGAGCCGGCCACGCTTTTGGAGCTGGTCAAACTCTCCGACCTGTCCCGAGTATACGGCGTGGGACCGGTCTTTGCCAGGCTCCTCTACGACGCCGGGATCGACTCAGTCCGGGCCATCGCCCGGGCGGATTCCTCCCGGCTTTTCGACAAGCTCGCCAAGGCCTACCTGGCAGCCGGCAACAGCCGGGTGGACTTCAAAGAGCGGGACATCGCCTTCTGTATCCAGATGGCCGGTCGCCTGCCCGGCTCGATCGAGAGTTAGCTGCCCACGGTTCACCGCTACCCAGCCACATCAGAGCCGCTACAGTCCGGCTGGCCACCGTCACCTCCATTTGCCTGCCCTGCAGTTTCTTGTTACTTTCCAGTTTATCGGGATCGATTGATGCCCGATCCACATGTCGCTGAATCATGGAGCCTTTCAATGAGTTACTACTTTACAAAAACCGTGGGTTCGACCTTTGAGGACACCCTGGAGAGGGCAACCGCCGCACTGAAAGAGCAGGGTTTCGGCGTGCTTACCGTTATCGACGTTCAGGAAACCCTGAAGAAGAAGCTGAATGTGGAATTTCGCAAGTACCGCATCCTGGGGGCCTGCAATCCTCCTTTCGCCTACAAAGCCCTACAAGCGGAGGACAAGATAGGAGTTCTGCTTCCCTGCAATGTGATCATTCAGGAGACCGTCGATGGGGACGTGGAGGTATCCGCCATGGATCCTGCGGAGGCGATGGGCATGATCGACAACCCCGACCTCAAGGAGGTGTCAGAACAGGTTCGCTCCCGCCTGCAGCGGGTGGTCGACAGTCTTTAAGCGGAGCAAGCCGCGCCGTTTTGCATCAGCGCGGCCGCCATGTCGCTTTCCGTCCATACGGCGGCGGTCTCGATTGATCGTCCAAGAAAGCAAAAAGGCCGGGGATTCGACCCGGCCTTTTTGTATATCTATCACTCTTTGCTGACTTACAGAGGCTACAGCTGCACCCTCACGTTCACAGCTCCGCCGTATGCCTGGCTGATGGGATTGTACATGGCACTGAGATCTATTGCCAGAAAAACCAGCTTGACGGCCGTGCCTCCGTAAAGCCAGAAAGAAAAGCCGCTGGCATCCTCACTGATCGTGATCCCCGTTGCATCCAGTTCATCAATCGAGTAACCGGCAAGCGCAAACGCATCCTTGATTGCCTGGATATCGGCGGGATCAGTAAGAGCGGCACCATCGTAGAGCACCTGACTGGTAAGACCGCCGCCAGCGTTGGATTTCAATCCATAAGCGGCTCCCAATCCAACATGAGGTATGAGAATCTCCAGATCCCAGCTCGCCTGGGCCTTGCCCATAAGGGTGTTGGTCTGAAAATTGAAAGTCAAATCCGGCGAGGAGACCTCCAAAGTGTGCCCCGGCAGAATTGGGTCTATATTTATTTCGGTCGATGTGGCAACGTCGGGCACACTCACACTGCCCTCCAGGTAGGTGTAGCCGCCTCCCACGGAAAGGGTGGGTAGCAATCCCCTACCTTCGATCAGACGCAGGCGAGCATCCCCACCGAAGAGACGATAGTCCGCGTGTATCCTGGTCAACTTGTCTCTATATTCTTCGGGGATATAACCGACTTTCACGCCGACATCGAAGGGAAGAACAAATCCCCCCAATCGTGCATCTAGGGCAATTGCCGGGATCGGCATCCCCCACTTCTCTATGTAGTCGAACTCGGATGGCAGGCTGATACCTAGATCCGTGATCAGAGGCTGTACAAAGTCATAGGGAATCGTGAACGCCCCGATCGAAGCACCGACACCGAAGTGAGGAAACTCGCCGATATAGGCGGGAGACCAGTTCAAACCGGATACAGCCGCGGTCGAAGGAAGTGTGGTGGCGATTTCAGAGGCAAAATCCTCAAATGCATCACCAAACTTGTCGTAGTCGGTAATCTGCGCGGACAATCCCGCAGCCGCAAACAGTAGTATAGCGAAAACAATCAGTACTCTTTTCATAGCTCTATCCTCCTGACTCTCAATATATACCC
>CAZFMD010000228.1:0-4912 GCA_964520025.1 uncultured Spirochaetaceae bacterium | reverse complement strand
TGCGGGTGATGTCCCCGCCGTACAGCTTGGCGGTGACGTCTTTTCTGTAGGGGGAGATCGTGGAGCGGCTGATGATGGTGCCGCCGATCGCCCCCTGGATGGCGATCTTGAACTGGTGCCGCGGGATGGCATCCTTGAGGCGGTCGCACATTTTCACGCCCCACTGCCTGGCGTTGTCGCGGAACACGATCACCGACAGAGCGTCCACCTTCTCACCGTTGACCAGGATATCGAGGCGTACCAGGTCGCTGGCCCGGTAGTCGATCAACTCGTAGTCGAAGGAACCGTAACCCTGGGTGATGTTCTTGAGCGTGTCGTAGAAATCGTAGATCGCCTCGGCCAGGGGCAGGTCGATGACCAGCTCGATGCGCCCCGGAACCGGATAGCTGCTGCGCATGTCCGTGCCCCTGCGGGACAGGCACAGCTGGGCCACCGCCCCCATGTAGCGCTCCGGAAAATGAAGGGTCGCCTTGATGTAGGGTTCCTCGGTGCTCTGGATCTGGGCCGGATCGGGGTAGTACTGAGGGTTGTCGATGATCACCACCTCCCCGTTGGCAAGCGTGAAGCGGTAGCGTACGCTGGGAACGGTCATCACGATCGCCTGGTCGTACTCCCGCTCCAGGCGTTGCTGGAAGATCTCCAGGTGCAGCAGGCCCAGGAAGCCGCAGCGGAATCCCTGCCCCAAGGCGGCGGAGGAATCCTTCTGGTAACTGAGCGAGGCGTCGTTCAGCTCGTACTTCTCCAGGGTCTTGCGCAGGGATTCGTACTCATCCGAGGACATGGGATAGATCGAGGAAAACACCACCGGCTTGGCCGCCCGGAATCCGGGCAGCGGCTCCTGGCCGGGCTCTGAATCCAGGGCGATGGTGTCCCCGATGCGGGTGTCCGCCAGCTTCTTGATGCCGGCAATGATGTAGCCGACCTCCCCGGCACCGAGGCTGTCCTTGGGCTTTCTCTGTATTTGAAACAGCCCCACCTCATCGACCCTGTACGTGCCCCCGGTGGAGGCCAGACGGATGAGGTCTCCGGGCTTTACCGTTCCCTCGAACACCCGGCAGGCGATGACCGCCCCCCGGAAGGAATCGTAGTGCGCATCGAAGATCAGGGCCTTGAACGGCTGGTCGGGATCGCCGGCAGGCGCGGGCAGGTGACGGACAATGGCCTCGAACAGCTGCGCGACGCCTTCCCCGGTCTTGGCCGAGCACAGGATGGCCGTATCCGGATCCAGGTCCAGCTCAACGGCGATCTGTCGCTTGGCCTCCTCTATGTCCGCCGAGGCCAGGTCGATCTTGTTGATGACCGGAATCACCGGCAGGTCGTGCTCCAAAGCCAGGTACAGGTTGGCCACCGTCTGCGCCTCCACTCCCTGGGAGGCGTCGACCAGCAGAAGCACTCCCTCGCAGGAGGCCAGGGCGCGGGAGACCTCGTAGGTAAAATCCACGTGTCCCGGTGTATCGATCAGGTTCAGCTCGTACTCCCGGCCGGCCTCGTCGGTATAGGGCAGGGTCACGGTCTGGCTCTTGATGGTGATGCCCCGTTCACGCTCCAGATCCATGGTGTCGAGGATCTGGTCCCTGAAATCTCTCTGTGAGACCAGCCCCGCGGCCTGGATCAGGCGATCGGCCAGGGTCGATTTTCCGTGGTCGATGTGCGCCGTGATGCTGAAGTTCCTGATGTTCTGCATTCGCCTTCCGATTATCCTCTCTGGTCGCGCGCTTGCGTCTGTTTGAAGCGCTTCCTGCACGGCCGGCAACTGTGTAGACAACATGAAAGCTACGAGCATCCGGCGTGCAAGTCAAGGAGTATCTGCAGAAGGTTTTGCAGTGATTCCTTCTCGAGATTTACTGTTTCAGTTGTTTGGTATATCCTGTTTACAGGTAACTACAGCACCGTTTAAAGGGCTTGAAAGACTGATGAAAATGCGACATCCACGCCCGCTGACACTCCTGGGCTCACTACACTGTCTCGGAATAATCCTCCTTCTTCTCGTTCCGATTGCATGGGTTCGGGGAGAAACCTTGCGTATCTACTACAGCGCTTCTCTTAACGGCAATATCGACGGGTGCAACTGCGACATGAGCCCCACCGCCGGACTGGTTAAAAGAGCCGCCTTTCTTCGCTCCCGGGAAGCACCGGAGCCCTCGCTGCTTCTCGATGCCGGAGACATCTTCGATGCGTTCCCCGACGAGGAGCTGGCACACAACATCCTCGAGGTCTACCGGGAGCTGGGTTATGATTTCATCGCGGTTGGTGATCAAGAGCTTTCCAATGGTTTGGACAGCCTGCTCGAATACAGGCGGGATTTCCCCCTGGTTTGCCACAATCTGTCCGTGCTCGTAGAGAGAAGATGGGAAATGTTTTCACCGGAACCGATCACCCTCCGTCTGTCCGGAGTGAAAATAGGAATCATCGCCCTGCTCGACCCGGAAACCATCTCCCCAGAGTCGAAGGAAATCGGGAGGTCCGTACGCATCCATTCTCCTGTTTCAACGGCAAAGAGACTGGTCGGCGATCTGGTCGACCGGGATGCAACAATTGTGCTGCTGCTGTATCACGGTTCCCACGAAAACGCTCAGCGGCTGATCGAGCGCTGTCCGGACATCGACTTGGTCATCCTTGGGCACGAAGAGCTGTTGATTCCCGCGTGGTCATTCGGGCAAACCGTCATTGTCTCTCCCGGGGAACGGGGCAACTGGTTGGGTATGCTAACCATCCATTCAGTCGGCAGTGAAGCGATAGACATCACCAACGACTTCCGCCTGTTCTCTTTTCAGAAAGATCCGGACGATCCTTCGGTCAGATCGCGCATCCAGAGATATCGGGAAATGCTGAGAGGGCGCCTGCTTGCCAATTGAGCTCGCAACCACCGTGGAAACTCTACCTGCGGGAAGGTCAGAGCTTGCTGCTCATCCCATTACCGCCTTGACGACCATGGTTGCAACCCCGATTTGAAGGGGATCGTGCAACAATCTTTTTCCGAGCTTTTTCCGAGCTCCAACATCCATTCCCAGGGGAACGCCGGGAGCGCTCACATAGGTTGTGGATCCGATCTGGGTTTCCAGGATCACATTCTCAGCCGGCGAAGCGTCGAATAGAATGGTGTAGCCGGAAAAATCCGACGGCGCTTGGGTTTCTACCGCTATTCTTTTGCCGTAGCGTCCTGCGAGTCTTGCCTCCAGTGCTCTTGCCCGATCGTTATTGATGTCAAACAGGCTCACGCGGGCGCCCGATTCGAGAAACACCGATGCGGCGCTGCCGCCCACCAGTCCGCATCCGATTATCAGAACCGCTACTCCCGGCAGACCGCCGGCCATCAACTCCGCGCCCGTGACGAATCCCCTGGCGGTCATCTCGGCGTTATCGGCGATACAATCGGTATGAGTATTCAAAGCCAGGAAAGTATCGTCATCCGCCATCATGATGACATCGGCCCTCTGCTCATAAGCCTCTGCAATCCCGGCCACGCCCGTATTGCCCGAGGCGAAAGCCTGACAACCCATATAGGCGGCGATCTGTTGAACGGTCCCCGGAAAATCTTCGATCAGGCCCTGGCCGACATCCAGCGGCACGACCCAAATCCCGGTGCTTTTCGCCCTGCCTTCAAAGCTGCTCTTCTCTACCCCATTTGCCCGGCAGGCGATCTCGCAGAGAGTATGCCCGGTTTTCTCTCGCAAACTTGCATCGTACCTGCCGAGCTGTTCTGCGATATCATTGATGTCGGAGTTTTGCAAACGCGTCATGCCCTGTACTCTCCGTCGGTGAATTGTTCTATACCGTGGTCTCTCATTATTCTCTCTATCACCGTGTTTCTGCAACTCCAGGCATCCGATAAGCTCGGCCCTGTGTTTATGATCGTGGCCGCCCACCGGCTCTCGACTCCCGGGTAGTTGGTAATCGCCTCTTTGGCTCCGAAGAATCCCGGTTGCACAACAAGAGGTCCCACATCACCCATAACGTGCTCGCCCAGCACCTCCATCCGATTCCCGTGCACGCGGACGTGCTCCAGCAATACGGCCTCGCACTTCCCGCAACCGGGGCTCCCTGCATTTGATGCCCGGTCTGAAGATTCCTGTAGGCTCACCAGTTGTTCAACCAAGTTGATACCGCTGGACCAGAAGACGGCCATCGGGGTCTGGCTCGGCAAACGAGCATCGATTTCCAACAGCTTCAATACCCCTGCATCCCGGATCACTTCCACGTCCATGATGCCTCGGAGCTCCAGTGCCTCTGCAATGCTGACCGTCATCCGGCGCAGCTCGGCAACCAGCGGTTCTTCCAGATCGGTCGGCGCGCTCACCCTCTTGCAATCCATGCTCTCGTCGAAATGCAGATCTGTGACCTGAAACGTGCGGTAGCGGTCGGGAGCTCCGATCACTTCGAGCGAGTAACAGTTGCCTTTCACGAACTCCTGCACCACATACTGTTGCGCCATCTCCGCAGAGGAAATGGTCTGCTCCAAGCTCTGCGCATCTTCAACTACCCGAATCCCCCTGCTGCCGCTACTCCTGTCGGGTTTTACAATAACCGGGAAGCGTGAGTGCGGCCAGAGTCGTGGATACGGAAGGTTCAAGCTGTTAAACAACCGGTTGGACATCAGTTTCGAGGAGGTAAGCTCGTAGGATGCGAAGTCGAAAGCGACAGGAATGCCCCTGCTCTCTGCGGACCGGCGAATAGAGCTCAGGGCGGGCTCGGCTTCCAAAGTCGGCAGGACAAGATCCACATCGGCAATGGCATCGAGCCAATCCCGATCCTTGCATACATCCCCGGCGATGTAGGTATCGCACATATGGCGTGCGGGATTCATGGGATTCTTGTCGACCAACACCGTCCTGTAGCCGGCCTTGCCGCTCAGATAGACCGCTTCCACACCTTGAAGCTTGCCACCGATTACCGCAACGGTCATCCTCCACCC
>CAZFMD010000227.1:0-4914 GCA_964520025.1 uncultured Spirochaetaceae bacterium | reverse complement strand
CTGGACCGTGGGGCTGGAGTTCATCTACTAGGGTTGGCGAGGTAGATCCGTCGGACGAACCGGCAGGATCAAACCTCGTACACGACTCGGCCTGCGCGGACGGTCTTCAGGATCTGAAGCCGCCTCCCGGTTGCCGCCCCCTGCTGTCCGTTCCACCGGAACAGCACCAGGTTGGCCGGCGCTCCGGGCTCGAGCCTGCCGTAGTTCTGATCCAGACCGAGAAGCCGAGCCGGGTTGACGGTGACCAGGGGAAGGATCTGCCCTAGACTCAATCCGGTGACCAGCGCAAAGTAGGGGATATCCCAGTCCAGCAGATGACCGGCCCCGGCCAGGATCTCGCTGTTCGGAAGCCCCAGGTGCCCGTCCTCGTGAACCCGAACGTCTATGTTTCCCCGCGGGTGGATGCCGGGTTTGCACCCTGCCGGATGGGCCACATCGCTCACCAGGATCAGACGCCCGGTTCCCTTGACCCGGGTAAACACCTTGAGAACCGAATCGGGCAGGTGAAAGCCGTCGCTGATGATCCCCGCGGTCAGGCGGTCTTCGGCCAGCTGCTCCCAGATGTAGTTCTCCAGGCGCGGCACCAGGGGATGGCTGCCATTGCCCAGGTGGGTGGAAATCCGGGCGCCCGCATCCACGGCGGCGCGGATCTGCTTCCCCGTGGCGGCGGTGTGACCGATGGCGGCCACGATGCCCATGTCGGTGATCTGCTCGATGAAAGAGGGAGCATTCTCCCACTCGGGGGCCAGGGTGATGATGCGGATCAGGCCTTGGGCCGCCTCCTGCCACTGCTTCACCTCTTCGATGTCCGGAGCACGGATGAAGGCGGGATCGTGGGCTCCCCGAGGCCCGTCCAGCCTGGAGATGAAGGGCCCTTCGATGTGGATCCCCGGGATGGCGCTCTTCAGATTTGGATCTGCATCCATAGCAGCGAGCAGGGTCCGCAGATTGCGCACAATCCGCTCCTGGGGACTGGTGGTCATCGTGGCGATGTGCTGGGTGGTTCCGGAGCCGTCCAGGTGGGCGACGATCTTCGTCGCCTGATCGGCGGAGAAATCCTCCAGGTGGTAGTCGCAGTACAGGGCGCCGT
The DNA here is from genome assembly GCA_964520025.1 of uncultured Spirochaetaceae bacterium. Lineage (GTDB taxonomy): Bacteria > Spirochaetota > Spirochaetia > SZUA-6 > DRHE01 > JAFGQJ01. The sequence continues at coordinate 3,824 of CAZFMD010000227.1, read as the reverse complement.
TGACCTGCATATCGAGAAACCCGGGAGCAAGCAGGGGCAGGTCGGTTCGAACGGCCGGGCTGCCGGCAGGCGCCTTGGGTTCAGGCAGGCTCTGGAGCGCGGCGATGCGGCCGCCCTGGATGCGCAGTGAGACCGGTTTTTGCGTGTCCGCTACAATGCCCTCTATAGTCATGTAACTCCAATTTACTGCAAAAAGCGGCTGTTGGGAAACAGCTCACCCGGTGTATAAATAGGGTAGCGTTGCATCGGCTTGGGAGGTAGCGAACATGTTGCAAGTAGTGGAAATTCCCCGGGGGGAGGGCAAACAGATCGACGAGTTTATCGATCTGCCCTTTCGGCTGTACGAGAACACCCCCCAGTGGGTTCCCCCGTTCCGCTCAGAGATAAGGAAGATTCTCACCCGCAAACACCCCTTCTTCGAGCACTCCGAGGCCGCCTTCTTTCTGGCCCGCCGGGAGGGTAGAGCGATCGGCCGGATCAGCGTGTTCGAAAACAGCAGGTTCAACACCCACCGCAACCGCCGGGAGGCGCGCTTCTACCACTTCGAGTGCGTTGAGGATGACAGCGCGGCGGCTGCCCTGTTGGAGGCTGCCGCACGGTGGGCGGCTGCCCGCGGGCTGAGCGAGCTGCACGGCCCTCACGGGCTCAGCGGCATGGACGGCAGCGGTATCCAAATCGACGGCTTCCAGCACCGGGCCACCATGACCATGATGCACTACAATCAACCGTACTATCGCCGCTTTTTCGAGGCGGGCGGTTTTTCAAAGGTCCGGGATTACTATACGGCCGAGATCCAACGCCGGGACTTCACCATGCCTGAGAAGATCAAAAGGGTGGCTGAAATACACTACAGGCGGGGTCATTTTCGGGTGCCCCTTTTCCGCAGCAAACGGGCAATCAGGCGGATCGCCAGGCAAATCGGGGATGTGTACAACCGTTCCTTCATGGTTCACGAAGATTTCTGTCCGCTGCGGGAGGAGGAGATCGACAGGTTGGCCCAAGATCTGATGCTGGTTTCCAAACCCTCTCTGATCAAGATCCTCTACTATGACGAGCAGATCGTGGGCTTTCTCTTCGCCTTTCCCGACCTCTCCGCGGCCCTGCAGAGGGCCCGAGGACGGCTGGGTCCGATACGCATGGTCGACCTGCTCACCGAAGCCGGGCGGACCGACACGCTGATCGTGAACGGCGCGGCGATCCTTCCCGAATACCAGCGGCTGGGTGGAAACGGCCTGATGTACTACGAGCTGACTCGCACCATCCTGGATTCAGGCTACAAGAGGGCGGAGATGGTCCAGATTGCCGATACCACCAGCCTGATGCTGGCCGACATGCAGACCCTGGGCGGACGGGTCTACAAGACCCACAGAATCTACAAGCGCGTCTTGTAACGGCGGGGAGTTGTTCTTGCTGCCAGGGCCAACCGGCGGGCTACCGAGCCACCTCTTCCTGATAGAAGCGGCGCATGTTGACCTTCAGGTTGGAGGGCAGGTCGAAGCGAACCGGTTGTTTGGCTGTCAGCAGTGTCGCCGTGGTCTCCCGGGAGGTAACCACCTTCATGTACTGATCGTCGGTGATCGGAAAGAAGGAGATCTCCCGGACGTCGCTCTTTCTCTGCTCCCGTCTCCTTCGCTTCTTGTCCTGGGATAGGCTGACATCCACTCCGAGGCCGCGGATTACCAGGGATTCGGTGTCACGAATATAGAGAAGCTCTCTTCCCACGTGTTCGATTACCAGATAGATAGTCTGGGACTCTTCGGTGGCGATGTAGCGGACACTCAGGTAGAAGGTGCCCCGGGTATCCTTTTTGACTATAGTGGAGCGAAGATATTTCACATTCTGCTTTGCCGGCTGATCGTAACGAGTTCCCGCGAAGTAACTGGAGCAACCTGCAAGCACCAGGACCAGCATTATAGAAAGCAGTGGTATGATTCGGCGCATATTTTTTTCCCCCTAAACTGTTCTCAACAAAGGTAGCCCGGATGAGCGGTATTTTCAAGGCACTGACCTTCCTCGGATTTTCTGCTATAAAGGGACCACAACTGGCTGTCTGCGAAAGCGGGCCTAATGTGTATGCTGCAATGATTGTTGACTATATTCTTTCGGTACCGGCCCTGGCCAAAGTGCTGGGCACCCTGATCCTCATCCTCATTCTCAACGGAGTTGCCCGGAATCTGATGGCGGCGATCGCCGCGGGCGCCCTGGTTCTGGGATTGTGGTCCGGACAACCGCTTTCAGAAGTCGGACGCATCGCCTGGGCGCGATTTTCCTCCCTGGACAATCTGCTGCTCATGGTGGTGATCTGTCAGATTATCTGGCTGAGCTCCTTGATGGCCAAAACCGAGGTGATGGAGGACATGGTCCGGTCGGTGCGGGAAAGAGTCCCCCACCGCCTGTCCTTTGCCGCACTTCCGGCGGTCATAGGGCTCCTTCCCATGCCCGGGGGCGCCATGTTCAGCGCTCCCATGGTGGATAGCGCCGATCGCTCGGCCCGGTTGCCCTCCTTGCTCAAGACCCAGACCAACTACTGGTTCCGTCACGTATGGGAATACTGGTGGCCTCTGTATCCCGGGGTGATTCTCGTTCTCGATATGACGGATTTGGAGGTCTGGCAGCTGATTCTGGCGCAATTTCCCGTGTCCCTGCTGGCCATCGCCGGGGGGTATCTGTTCCTGCTGCGCCGCATTCCCCGCAACGGGGAAGTCGAACAGGGCAGAGAGGAGAAGAAACGATCCTTTCTCACTCTGATCGCGCCTATCATCACGGTAATCGCCACCTACGCCGCGATCCTGATCGTTTTCCCGGCTGTCAAGAACATCAGTCGCTATATTCCCATCATGGTTGGGCTGTTCCTGGCCCTGATCGTACTGCAGCTGCAGCGCAAGCCGGGTTGGTCCAGCTGGTGGCGGGTGCTGCTGTCCCGGCGAACGCTCTATATGACAGTCCTGGTGGCGATCATTCGCATCTACGGTGCCATGATAGAGGCAAGAGTGCCGGGGGGAATGCTTCTGGTCGAGCAGATGCGCGCCGAGCTGGCTGCCTTCGGCTTGCCTGAAGGGTTATTCATCCTCCTCATTCCTTTCATCGCCGGTCTGGCAGTGGGTATCAATGTCGGAACCATCGGCGCCAGTTTTCCGGTTGTGATGAGCCTGCTGGGCGCCTCTCCGCCGCTGATAGAACTGCTGCCCACCACCGTGCTGGCCTACGCGGTAGGATTCATGGGGCAGATGCTCTCCCCGGTGCACGTCTGTCTGGTGGTTAGCAACCAGTACTTCAAAACCTCGCTGCTGCGCAGTCTGGCGGGATTGATCCCGCCGGTGCTGATTGTACTGTTCGGCAGCTACGGGTACTCCCTCCTGTTACGTATTATCTTGGCCGGCTGAAACGGCCGTGTTGTTTCCCGGGCGCAACTTCCGTTATACTGCTGCAAATGGCGATTGAACCGGCACTACGGTAGCCGAGCAAACAATAGACAACAGTGGAGGCAGAGATGGAGATCAAGAATATAGGTTGGATTGGAACCGGGGTAATGGGCCGGTCGATGTGCCTGCACCTGATAAAGGGCGGGTACAGAGCCTTTGTCTACAATCGGACCAAGAGCAAGGCCAAGGATCTTCTGGATGCAGGGGCGACCTGGTGCGAAAATCCCCAGGAGGTCGCAGCAAACAGCGATTGTGTATTTACGATCGTGGGTTATCCCGCCGACGTGGAGGAGGTTGTGTTGGGTGACAAGGGGGTGCTGGCCGGTATCGAAAGCGGTTCCATCCTGGTGGAGATGACCACCTCCGAGCCGACTCTGGCCAAGCGCATCTACCAACAAGCCA
>CAZFMD010000226.1:0-4916 GCA_964520025.1 uncultured Spirochaetaceae bacterium | reverse complement strand
GGAACAGCTTGAACAGCTGTCCCCGGTACAGCGGCTGCGTCCCTTCACCGGTTTTGTCCGCGGCAGGCGCCTCCGCTTCTGGCTTGGCAGCGGATTGCCCCGTCTCGACCGATCCTCCCCCGGTGGATCGGATTGGAGCTCCTGGGATCTTCTCCACCGGAAACCGGGCCGATGCCGTGCCCGGTCGTTGCACAGCGGCGGGCCGATTTCCGGGAAACGCGAATCTTCCCTCGCTTTCCGCCCCCCGCACATCCGACTGGCCGGGCTGAAGACGAGCCCGCAGGTCGAAGCTGCTCAGGTGCTCCCGCAGGGTAGCGGTAATCATCTGGTGAAGACCCGGAAGATCCCGGAAGCGGGCCTCCCGTTTAGCCGGGTGAATGTTGAAGTCCACCAGCTCGGGATCCAGCTCCAGGAACACGAAGGCTACCGGATGCTGCCCGCCGGGCATGTAGTTGCCGTAGGCGTGCTCTACGGCATGGAGCAGGCTGTACTCGTAGATCCTGCGCCTGTTCACGAAGATCTGGATCAGGCGCCGGTCCCGCCTGTTGAACTCGGGACGGGCCGCCACGATGTTCAAGCCGATCGGGGGCTTGTCGATTTCCAGAAAACTCAGGTGCTCCGGCGGCAGGGCATAGGCCTGGGCGGCCCGCTGTTTCTGTTCCTGGGGAGGCAGAAAGGTCTTCAGCTTGCCGTCGGTGAAGAAACGAAAGGATACGTTCGGATGGGCAACCGCCTTTTCCAGGAAGACCTGCCGGCACATGAGGCTCTCTCCGGCGGTGCTCTTTAAAAACTTGCGGCGCACCGGCAGGTTGTAGAACAGCTCCGACACGGTGACTACCGTACCGGGATTCCCCCGCCACTGATCCACTCCGAGCCGCTTGCCCCCCTCCACGCGCAGCCGATTTGCAGCTCCGCCTTCAGCCTGATCCTCTTCCCGCTGCCTGCTTACAATTTCCAGGCGGGAACAGGCGGCCACGCTGGCCAGGGCCTCTCCCCGGAAACCCAGGCTCCGCACCCGGTACAGATCCCTCTCCTCGCGGATCTTGGAGGTGGCGTGTCGTTCGCTGCACAGATCGAGATCCTCCCGGCTCATGCCCGCGCCGTTGTCTACAACCGAGATGCGTGCGATACCGCCGCCCTCGATATACACCTCCACCGAGTCAGCCTCGGCGTCGATGGAGTTGTCCAGGAGCTCACGAATAACGGAAAACGGCCGGTCGATCACCTCGCCGGCCGCGATTTTCTTGGAAACATCCTCCCGGAGGATCTCGATCCTCCGGGAGGTAAGTTCATCACGTTTTGAGTTCACATGTTACACTATCGCGGTCTGAAAACCTCCTGTCAACCGATCAGTTCAGCCGGGTTAGAACACTCACAGATGGAGTCCACTCGCCTTCGAACACATTAGACTGGAATATCAGGGCGAGTTCCATAAACGGAGCGACCGGATAGACCAGCTCCCCGGAAAGAATCAGATTGGTGTCCAGGAATTCCGGTTTCCCGACTAATCCCTTGTCATAGTTGATCCAGGCGGATGCGAAATCCTTTTTGGTCAGAGCCACGGATCCGTATAGAGGCAGAAGATCCTCAAAGATCCCCAATTCGACCCAGAGCATATCCTCCGGCCACAGAGATGTGGAGGTCGCACTGATCGGCCAATTCCACTCGTAACCGCCGTTGATGTAGAAAACTTTGTCCAGGGTATACCCTAGCTCTCCATACACACCCATCCTTTGGGTGTCCCAATCCGGAAGAGAAGGGTCGTCCAAATAGGTAACCAGATCTTCTACGTAGAACAAACTTTCGATATCGTAAAGCGGTCCATAGAAGAACGGTCTGTAGGTCCCATGAGAATAAAGAAACTCGAGGCGGTAATCCAACATCAGCAGTTTTCCGAAGATACCGGCATCCACTCCCCAGTTTCTCGGTTTTCCGTCATACCAGATGGCATCGGTGGCCAGACCGGCAAGACCGGGCACCGGGATATCCGTGGGATCCTCCATGAAGTAGGGAATCATCGAGGCCAGGTCGGCGAAAAGGATGAGGCTCAGCGCCTGCCTTTCGACAACCGGTTGCTCCAGATCCACACCCACATTCAGGAATATCGGATCGCCGAGATCTTGATTTCCCGCATAACCCGTCCACGGCAACCGTTGCGGGCTAATATCCGTGAGGACACTGAGACCCAAACCGAACTTCACCGCCGGTGCAAAGGGCCTGGTATACCCGCGTAATCCGAAGATCTCCGGGTCCGCCGCATTGTTCACCATGAGCTGCATGCCGCCCTTTTCTCTGTTCACACCCAGATCCAGGCCGATCTTCCTCTCCGCCGGGAAGTTGAGGTCGTTGGCATAGTTGCGCATGATCGACCCGTGTCCCATCTGGAAGTTCTCGATATTCCCAAACTTGAAGAAGAAGGGATCCCGGTTCTCGCCCCACTGGATGTAGCGGATCTTCAGGAACAGGTCATTCAAGGCATCCAGGGCATCCCAGCTATCCTGACCGGTGCCGAAGGACCACTCGTCATTGCCTTCGGGCTTGTACCAGGTTGCCGGATCAAATATATCATCTTTATAAATGATGGGCAGATACAGAGCCACCTTGAGCTTGCCTATGGCGAACTTGGGCTGGATGATCGCTTTTGCCCATGTTACTTCTTTACCCTGCTCCTCGTCATACAAAGTTGTCGCGCCCAGCTCAACACCGAGGAGATTCATCATCTTTTCCAACCATTCCGGAGGTTCAGCCTCGGGCTTTTCCTCAGGCATCTCTTCCGTCTTCGAAACTTTCTTTTCCTCCGGCGGCGGCGCCTTCTCCCCGGTCTTTACTTCCTCCTTTTCCTCTGCTTCTTCGATCACTTCCTCAGTCAGCTCTTCGATATACCCGGGCACCTCGTCGACCCGCAGGCGGACGAAATCCATTCCCCTCTGCAGGTTCTGAAGCAGTTCGCCTGAGGGCTGAAAAGCGGCGAAATTGGCCGCCAGGGCATTGGCTGCCTGCCCAGCACCGAGCATCAAGGTTTGGCCCGCCGCGTTGGTGTATTCCACAATGCCGTCCAGCACGTAGGCGACCTCTTCCATCCCCGGAATGTTCAATCCAATGATGGTGGTGCCGCGAACGCCCATTACAGCGGTCGAGCCGCGAAAACTGTACAGAGCGCCGTCCTGTTTGGCCACGACCGCTTTGAACTTCCCTACGGCAACGCTGAAGGTGTTCTTCTGCGCTTCCCCCCGGCCCTGCAATCCGTCGATTCGGAAGTTGGTGTTCTCGCCAACCCGGATGATCGTCCCGTTCGGGTCCATACGCAACTCGGCGTAGTCCCCATCCAGGGTGATGAGGGTTGCGCCCACGGGCAGTTCCTCTCCGAAGCCGAACTGATCCACCTCGTACTCCGCACCATCCGGGGTGCGAACGTACATCTCCCCGCTGGTGTTTTCGTAGTATTCGACGATCATCGCCGGCGCCTGAGCAAAGGCAACGGCGGCCAGGCCGAATAGCAAAATCAAGAGAAACGGTAATATCTTGTTATTCATGTAATACCTCCATGGTTAGAAAAGCTGGAAGGAGCTTTCGATTCCCGACTTTGTATCCCACGTATTGGTAGCGTAGTCATAGCTGGCCTGATAGAGAAAGGAAAGCACGGCAGCGCCGATCGAGTAGTTCAACCGGGCCCCGATCACCGTGTCGTCGAAGAATTTCACGTTTGGATCGCCCAGTGAACGCTTGTCGAACTGCGCTTCCATTGAGATGTTCGGTATGATCCCCTCGCCCAGGATGAACACGGCGTACAGATGAGGCCAGTCCAGGTAGCTACCGGCGTTGGGGTCGCCAATGGGCCCGTCCACGGTGGCGTTGAACACCAGGGCATCATCGAGAAAGGAGAAACCCAAACTGCCCAACCATCCGATGTAAGGATCCAGGTTCTCCGCCTTGACCGCATCATATTTGACCTTGCGATACAAGTCGTATCCGGTGTCGAAGTAGTTCGGTACAAAGTCTTCACCCAGAAACCGCAACTGAGCTCCGTAGTTGATCACCCCCAGCAGACGGCCTCCGAAGCCGACCATCTCACCCTTGCCTTTGTTTCCCGAGCCCAGTGTGTTGTTGAGGAAGGCGATATCGGCGAAGGTGGTCAGGCTGAGCAGTTGACCGGAAAGAATCGGCAGCGTCAGATCCGCACCGTACAGCATGACCGGATCGATGCTGTCGTCAGGGGCCGGCACTCCGGCGGCCACATCGTAGAGCTTCGGTTTCCTGTCCATGGCCAGCGTGCCCCCCACCTGAAGTCCCTTGATCACGGGGATATCGGTGAAGGCCAACGGCCTCACATAGAGGCGGGAACCCACGACATCGAACTCGGCCAGGTTGCCGACAAAGGTTTCGATCCCCACATAGGGGAAGTTGAAAAGGGCCCCGTCAAGATCGAAGCTCAGGCCGAATGCCTGGCGATCCTGATAGAGCGGCAGAAACACGGTGTTGTCGTATCCGCCGATTATGAAACCGTTTCCGATCGTGGCGTACTCTATCCCCCCGAACTGCGCATACAGGGGATCTCCCTTGAACCCATAACGAATATATTTGAACTTGGGTAAGTACAGCTCCAGAAAGGTATAATCCTCGGTCGGCATCCAGTCTTCCTGTCTCACCGTGAAAACCGGCTCGAACTGATAGTGCATTGTCAGCTCCAAGCCGATCCCGAACTTCCCGATGGCGATGTCAGGGGATAGCTTGATCGTCTGCCACATTGCTCCGTCGATGGTTTCCGCTCCAACCCCGATGCCCAATCCGAAATCGAATCCACCCTCTTCCTCCTGGGCGAAAGCAAAGCCCGCACCGAAGAGAATGAGGACCGTAACTGCTGCAAGGACTTTCATATTCTTGACCATAGATGCCTCCTCACACTTCGCTACTAAATA
>CAZFMD010000225.1:0-4919 GCA_964520025.1 uncultured Spirochaetaceae bacterium | reverse complement strand
GATACAGGTAGTTGTCCCGATCCAGGTAGCCCACGTCCCCGGTCAGGAAAAATCCTTCGTGGCTGAACGCCTCTGCGGTTGCAGGCGGGTTGTTGTAGTAGCCCTGCATCACCATCGGCCCTTTCAGAGCGATCTCGCCTCTGCCCAGTTCATCCGGATCCACGATCCTGGCCTCGGCCCGGGGAACCAGCCTGCCCACGGAGGTCACTTTGTAGTGATCGGTTGGGTTGAGGGCGACGATGGGAGAGGTTTCGGTGAGCCCGTAGCCCTGAACGAAATCGATCCCGAGCTGGTTGTACTGGCGGAAGGTGGAAGCGGGAAGGGGTCCCCCGCCGGATATGCAGATGCGGATGTGCTCCAGGGACAACTTCTCAAGAAGGAATCCGAACATCCGCTTCCCCGGATTCACCCGCAGCAGTTTTTTGATCAACCCAGACAGAGCCATGAGCAGGTGAATCAGGGCATAGACGGCGGCCCCCTTCTCCCGCAGCCCGTTGTTCAATCCTGCCAGCAGGCGGTTGAACAGCATCGGTACGCCCAGAAACATGGTAACCTTGCCGCGCTTCAGATCCGCAAGGATCTGTTTGCTCACCATCTTCTTGCCGAACACGATCTCCGCGCCCACGGAGATGGCCTCCAGGAACACGGCGGTCATGGTGTAGGAGTGGTGGATGGGAAGCAGGGCGTAGAACACATCGTTGCAGGTGATCGACAAGTTGGCCTGAGACAGATAGGTGTCGCTGACCAGGTTCCTGTGGGTAAGCATGACCCCCTTGGGATCTCCCGTGGTTCCGGAGGTGAACATGATCGCCGCCAGTTCCTCATCACCTAGTGCCTCCCGGTGTAATGACGCTGCCTGGGGAAGATCCAGGATGTACTGGGGATTCGAGGGGCTCAGAGAAATTTTCTCCTTGATTGTTGAAGAGGAAGTCTCGAAACCGGAGTATTTTTCCTCGTCCACGAACAGCAATCGAGCTCCGGAAAAAGCGATCAAGCCGGCCAGTTCTTCGGTTTTCAGCTGGTAATCCAGGGGAACGACCACGGCTCCGGCGAACAGGATGGCCAGATAGGCCACGGCCCATTCGGGAGAGTTCTTGCCGGTGAGGGCGATCCGATCACCGCGACTGACACCTCTGGACTGCAGATAGGCTGCCGTACGGAGTACCTGTTCCAGGGCCTGACTGTAGCTGAGCCTCAGGACGGTGGGATCATAGGCGGTGAAGACGTTCCTCTCACCGAAGCGTTTGCAGCTGATCTCGAACATCTCCGGAACCGTCGGCCACTGTCCTCTAAACAGCTCTCCTCGAAATTTTTCCAAAAAATCCCACGGTTTATCAGTTTTCATATCCGTATTGTGAATCTTTTCCCGATTTCGGTCAACAATATTTTACCCAATCCGCGATTTTCAGCCCGAAATTCCATATACTGAGAATTGCACGGGTACGGAGTTGGCTGCTTTCATGATAAAGTTTGACACTCAGGGGCAATTCATTCTATAATGCCTTATTGCATAAAATGAAACGTTGTTGCGTAATTAGCGATGATGCTTACCGGAGACATCATCGTGGCGGTCGAGCCGTTCAGAGCGAGCGAGAGGGAGTGAAGTAATGCGGCTGCGGATGCTGAGCCACGACCAGAGCAAGACGATCTACCGGGCGTCCCTGCGGATTCTGCGGGAGGTCGGTATGGATGTTCGTGATCTGGAGACCCGCAAACGGCTGCTGCAGGCCGGCTGCCGGGAAGGGGAAGATGAATACATCCTTTTCCCAGATGAACTGGTGGGCCGCTGCCTGTCCACGATCACCAATCGTTTTACCCTGTGGGATCAAAACGGGCAGCTCGCCGTGGACACTCAGGGCTCGATTCCCCACTTCGCGCCGGGTCTGAACTGCATCACCATTTACGATCACCGAACCAACACCCACAGGGAATGTCTGCTCAAAGATGTGCGGGAGGCGGCCCGAGTTTGCGAGCGGCTGGATAACTTCGACATGGCCAGCGGTCTGGGAAACCCGAGCGATGTGGAGCCTTCCAAGCAGGCTTTGGAAACCGTGAAGGCCATTGTGGCGGAATCCGTCAAACCTCTGCCGTTCATTGCCCACGACGAGGTGGAGGATGAGGAGATCTGGAACTACCTGGCCGAGGTAGCCGGAGGCTGGGACGCTCTGGCGGAGAAACCCTTCGCCCTCGACCTGACCGGACCGTACTCACCCCTCGAGCTGGGTGAAGAGGCCTGCCGGCGCCTGCGCCACGCCGCCCGCCGTCGTTTGCCCGTTGTCTGCTATCCAGCCATGATTCCGGGAACAACCGGCCCTGTGACTCTGGACGGGGCGATCGCCCAATCCTCGGCGGAGATCCTGGCCGGTCTGGTGGTCCATCAGCTGGAACAGCCGGGAGCTCCGGTGATCACCGCTTCTTCCATTCTGCCGATGGATATGCGCAGCGGCGGAATCGCCTACGGCTCTCCGGAGTACATGATGGTCGGTATCGCAGCGGTGGACCTGTTCGATGATCTGGGTGTGCCGACCTGGATCGGAGCCGGCTGTTCGGATGCCCATATCGTGGATGCCCAGGCCGCCGCGGAGGCCGGGATGAGCCTGTACCTCGCCTCTCTGGCGGCAACCGCCTTCATCCACAATCTGGGGTTTCTCTCGGCGGGCAAGAACGGCTCCCTGGAGATGCTTGTCTTATCCGATGAGCTGGCCGGGGGGGTCAGGCGAATGGCCGCCGGTATCCAGGTGAGCGATGAGTCGTTGGGCGTTGAGGTGACCCGGCGCGCGGCCAAGGACCATTCCTTTATTATGGATGAACACACGATTGCACATATGAGTCAGGCTATGTGGGAACCCAAGCTGTTTCGCCGCACATCCCTGGAAGGTTGGGCCGATAGCGGATCCGCGCCGCTTCAGAGGCGGATTCGGGAGAAACTCGAGGATCTGCTGGCGAAGTAATCCCCCGGGGTAATGCAAGCTGGAGAGATCATCAAAACGAGGGAGGAGAGTAGTAACTATGCTGATCGTCGGAGAACGGATCAATACATTCAAGAAGAGCGTCATGCGGGCTTACGAGGAGAAAAACGAGGAGTTTATTCGCCAGGAAGCTGTACGCCAAGCCGAGGCGGGCGCTCAGGTAATCGACATCAACGCCGGTTCAGATATAGCTGTGGAGCCGGACAACATGAAATGGGCCGTCCGGATCATTCAGGAGGCGGTGGACCTGCCCCTCTGCATTGACAGCCCCAATCCCCCCACCATCCAGGCGGGTTTCGAGGCCTGCACAAACAAACCGGCGGCCTGGGCCAACTCGATAACCCTGGAACAAGAGCGAGTCGATAATATCCTGCCCCTGGTCAAGGAACACCAATGTCCGGTGATCGCCCTTTGCCGTGATGAATCCGGGGTAGCCCAGTCGGCAAAGGAGAGAGTGGAGGTGGGCAAGAAGATCGCGGATGCGATTGATCGCTACGGCATCGCCCTGGACAAGCTCTACCTCGATCCCATGATCGAGCCCCTGAGCGTTCGCGGCGACGGGGGCATGATGTCCATGCATACCCTGTTGGGATTGAAGAAGGAGCTGCCGGAGATCAAGACGATCATTTCTCTGAGCGGCATATCCTTCGGTCTTCCCGAACGCAAGCTCCTGCACCGCAGCTTCATGCCCATGCTGATGTACGCCGGTCTGGATGCGGTGTTTCTCGATCCTCTGGACGCCTTGTTGATGCAGAGCGTGATCGCTTCCCAGGCGCTGCTCGATCAGGATGAGTTCTGTATAAACTATATAACGGCGAGCCGGGAGGGAAAACTCAGTTTGTGAAAGTGTATACATGCCATGGCAGCGGGGCCGTTTAACGGAAGCGGGGAGATGAACGGATGAAAAAGGTAACAATTTCCGGCCTGCACAAGAAGAAACAGGCGGCGGAGAAGATCACCGTGCTCACAGCCTACGACTATCCCTTCGCTCGCCTGGCCGATGAGGCGGGGATCGACTGTCTGTTGGTGAGCGATGTTCTGGGGCAGGTCGGCCTGGGCTACGAATCTACGGTACCGGTTACCCTGGAGCAGATTGTACACCACACCAAGGCAGTGCTTCGGGGTAGCAGCCGAGCCCTTGTGCTCGCTAAAATGCCCTTTCTGTCCGGGGCCGGAGATTTTCAAAGGGCCCTCGAATCCGCCGAACGGCTGGTCAAGGAAGCCGGCGCCCAGGGCCTGGAGATCGAGGGGGGCCCGGAGATCCTCCCGGTTGTGTCCGGGCTGGTGGCCGCAGGGATTCCGGTCATGCCTCACATCGGCGCCACCGTTCAAACCTACCTCCATACGGGAGTATTCAGAAACCAGGGAACCAAGGGCGTAGAAGCTAAGGCTCTGCTCGATCTGGCCGAGGAGCTGGCGGCGGCAGGAGCCTTTGCCATTATGCTGGAGTGCGTTCCCGCCGAGGTGGCGGAAGCAATGAGCCGGCGGTTGAAGATCCCGGTGATCGGGATCGGATCCGGCCCGGGCTGCGACGGTCAAATCCTGGTTGCCCAGGATCTGCTGGGTCTGTTCGACCGCTTTGTGCCCAAGTTCGTGAAGGTGTACAGACGCCTGGGGCAGGAGGTCCTGGCTGCCTTCCGGGAGTTCCGGGGGGAAGTGGAGAGGGGGGCTTTTCCCGCCTCCGAACAGAGCACCCCCATGCAAGCCGAGCAGCTGGAGGAGTTGAAGCGCCTGCTGGAGCTGGAGAGCTGAAATGGCAATTTCCGTGAATCCGGCAGTCGCCGCCATTCCCTATGGGGACCGAAAGCGAATCATGGAGCTGGCGAGAGGTCGGGAGGACCTGGTCGACCTCATGTCCGGCAATCCCTATCAACAGATGCCGGAGTGGATCCGCCGGCGGACCACGGAGCTGTTCAACTCCGCACCGATGCGCTACACCCACTACTGGGG
>CAZFMD010000224.1:0-4973 GCA_964520025.1 uncultured Spirochaetaceae bacterium | reverse complement strand
TCTCCCGCAGCAGCCGCCGCCGTAAAAAATCCTGGCTCTGCTCCTGCAGGGGATCGGGCCCGTGGTTGGGAAAACGCCCGTCGGGGAGTGAACAGATCGGCAAAAATGTTGCCGCCGAACCGTGGGAGCAGTCCGCCACGACCCTCAAGCCTTTGATTCCGGGGGCGAACTTCATCAGGTGAGCCAGATAGGCTTCGGCTATATCGAGTCGATCCACACTGCCTGCACAAACAGCCCTTGGAACCGGTTTTTCTATCATGGCGGCGAGTTTTTCCAGACCGGTATCACGCCCAACCGGAACGGCCCCGGCTCTGTAGATTTTGAAACCATTGTAATCCGGGGGATTGTGGGACGCGGTGATCATGACGCTGGCTGCAAAACCAAACTGGTTGGCCCCGAAGTACACTGCGGGGGTATCGCAAACACCGATATCCGCCACGTCGGCTCCCGCTGCCGTGATTCCCCGGCTCAAGGCTTGAAACACGGCCTCCGATGACAGGCGTGCGTCCCTGCCGACCAGAACGGATTCTGCCCTCAGAAGCCGGGGAAGGTTTTATCCGATGCGATAGATCGTTTCCTCCTCCAGCTCCTCCGGCACGATCCCGCGGATATCGTTGATTTTGAATATTTTGGCGATGGTGTCGGCTCGCCCTCTGCTCAATCCGGATCCTTCATTCTCCGAAGCACCTCTTCGACGGTACCCCGGAACGGTCCCGGCTTCTCCATCTTGATGCTGGTTAGGGCTGCGGCGTAACGGAGGGATTCCTCGACACAATGGTCCAGGCGCCGAGTCATGTAGGAGGCAAAGCAGGTGTCTCCCCTTCCGGTCCTGCCCGAAAGGTTAGAGGGATTGAAGGGCGCCGAATAGAGAGTCCCGCCGCTGTAGAGCAGCACCTCCTGCGAGTGGGTGATCATGACCTCCCTTGCCCCCCACCCGCATAGAATCCTGGCCGCTTCTTGTCTGTCCTCGGATCCGGTAATGATCTTCGCCTCCAGAGAATCGGCTTTCAAATAGGTGATATGGGGCAGGCATTCCCTCTTCTCCGGCCAGTCCCTCCACGCGAAGCTCCCCCCTTCACTCCAGCGCAGCATGCACTGCAGATCCAGAGCGACTTCAGCTTTTCTGGAAAGCGGCTCGATCATCTCAGAGGGGATATCCCCTCTGAACAAACCGGTAAGGTTGAAGATCGCCGTGTCCGCCTCCGGCACATCTTCCAGGCTCAACGGTTCGGCCTGGGCAACCAGATTGACGACGCGCCGGTCCACATCCTCGGTCTCGAAAAAATTCTCTATCGAGGTGGTATGAGCGCTGGGAAGAGCAATCACCTCGATGCCCTCCTTCTTCATCCCTTCCAGCAGACCGAAGTCCTTCTCCGCCAGTTTGGTCACCACCAGCGGCTCGGCTCCGGATCGCTTGGCTGCGAAGGAGGAGAAGTAAGCCCCGCCCCCGATGAAGCGTGTTACCCGACCCCTGTCGTCCAGCATATCGTCCGTCACATGGCCGATTATGATCATGTCGTACCTGTCGCTCATTTCGCACCTCCACCCTGTTCATTCAATATAAGAGAAACCAGCTCCTTTTCACGCGATTCGAGTCCTTTCTCCGTGTTCGCCTCGACAACCAGGCGCAGCGACTCGATCCCCTCTTTGTACGGCTGCAGAAAGATCATGTAGTCATCGGTAATGTCCAGAAAGCGCATACGGCCGTTGGATCTACCGGGCTGCGGTGCGATGTCGACCATAGCCTTGAGCTTTTGCAGGCCCGTGGATCCGTCGATGGGTACCGCCCTCCTGCCGGAGATCTTCAGACCATTGTAATCCGGCGGATTGTGAGATGCGGTGATCATCGCACTTCCATCAAAACCGTAGAAGGCGTTGGCGAAATAGAGAGCGGGCGTGCAGCAGGGGCCGATATCGGTTACATCAGCACCGACATCCCTGATGCCGCGGCTTAGGGCGTCGAAGATCTCCTCCGAGGAAAGTCGCGGATCCCGACCTATGAGGATTTCCTTCGCTCCCAGAAGCTCCGGCAAATAGAAGCCAATGCGGTAGACCGTATCCCGGTTCCACTGCTGCGGATATATACCCTTGACATCGTTACTGGAAAACAGCTCCAACAGTCACCCCCAAGCACGTGATACTCCGCCCTTCACCCTCGGCAACGAGGGATCACCCCGGCAATGGCAGCTTTTTACTTTTCAGCTCTTTTCCTTACCCGCCGAAAGATCGGAGACCTCATCGTGGTAGTAGGTGGTCCGAATTTCACTGAGCTCGCGAAGAGAATCCATGGCTCTGTCTCCCAGGTTCTCCGCCACTCCGATGATCAGCGCATTGGTGATGGCCATGGGCACGAGGGGTGAGTGAAAAACCCCGAAGGGTCCCCTCTTGGCGCACAGGACCAGTCCGGCGTTTCGGACCATCATCGGAACCCTGGTGTCGGTAACGAGTAGATTGGGAATACTCTGCTCTTTGAGAAATCCAAGAAGGTTCACCACATCCGTCGAAGCTTTGTAAAAAGCATAAACCACCACAAAGTCCTTCGGGGTGAGCAGAATGAGTTTTTCGAATATATTCTTGCCCGTATACGGGATGCACGTGGTTTTTTTGCGGAATCTGTTCAGCCGGAAGCAGAGGAAAGACGCCAGCGATTCGTTCGGCCCGCTACCAAAGATATAGATCGAATTGGCCCGAGATAGATGTTGAACGGCCTTGTTGAACGCCGCTTTTTCCACGGATGAAACCGACTGACCAAGATACTCGATTTCCTTACGTACCATACTGGGGTAGATAAAATCCTGTCCCTTGATCTCCCCCAGATAGCTCTGGATGCGATTTGCCGGAGTGAGATGCTCCTTGTAGTGCTGAATCAGTACTCTTCTCAGCTCGGGATAGCCGGAATAGCCGAAATACTGGGCGAACCGTACCACAGCCGCCTCGCTGGTGCCGAGAGTCTCGGCAAGTTCGGAGATGGAGTAGAAAATCACCTCCTGAATATTCGTAGAGATATAATCAGCGATCCTCTTCTGTTTCTTCGGCAGAACATCATAGGCCTCATGGATCTTCGAAAACAGAATTTCGGCTTCCGGCATGTCGTCTGGCTCCAAATGAAAATTTTCTTACATTAGTATTCATTATTTTTTTATTTTTTTCAACCGCATTCTGTCGGCTTTGGGAAAGCAGCACCATAGCAGGATCAACAGCCCGGAGAGCAGTAGCCAGGCGAGCAATGCCACGGGTAGGAAGCCGTTTCGGGCGTAGAGGGCAAAGGCGATTGCCGGGCCCAGAGCGGTACCCAGATCTACGAAAGTGGAGAAACGACTCATGTGCAGGGCTTTGCCGACCGCGGGAGCCATATCTCCGGCCATTGTATAGATGATCAGCCGTGATGAAATTCCACAGGCGAACTGAAGCAACAGACAGGCGACCAGTAGTTGCCAGCTGTTCAGGAAGGCGATGCCGGCTATGAAAACACATTGAAGAACAACCAGTATCGTCATCAGGCGTTTCCTGCCGAAACGGTCACTGATGTATCCGGCCGCAGGCCCCAGCAACAGGGATCCGAAGGATCGAAAGCTGAGAAGCAATCCGGTAAGACTGGCAATGCCTATCGCTATCGGCAGGGCAGGTCCGATTCGCTGTGCTACAAAACGCCCGGTCAGGTTGGCAACCATCTGCTCGCTCATGGTAATGGCCAGAGCGCAGCCCCAGAGGCCCAGGTGCCAACCCCGCAGCCTATCCCGGATGCTCTTCCCGGGGGCAGCCTCGGGGCCGATCTGCCCTCCCAAGGGTGGAGTGGGTTCCGCCGACGGTTCCGGTTCCTGCAGAGGCGCTTTGATCACCAAGAAGAGCCCACAGAAAGTGCAGATGCTGAAAAACAGGAAGGTTCGCGGTATGCCCACCAAATCGCTGAGGAACCCGCCGACCAACGCACCGCCGCCCTGCCCTACCCGGGCGATGGCCTGATAGACAGCAAATATTCGCCCCCGGTTCCGGTCGGAAGCCAATACCAGGGCGGACACGTAGCCTTCAACCCGAAACAAGGACCAGCAGGCTCCCCAGGCGATTCTGGCCACCAACAGGCCCCAGAACCCGATTGGAAGCGCGTAGGAGGCCGTGATCAGGCTGCCCGCCACGACCGCCCAGATCAGAGGCCGGTTGCTCCGTCTTCTCTGCACCAGCCTTCCGGCCAGCTCGTTGGTAATCAGCCGAACGAGCCTGTTTACTCCGAGCAGGACCCCCACCTGCCAGACCAGGACACCGAACTGCCCCGGGTTGGCTGGAAGCACGGCGTACAGCAGAGCATCCCCGAGCAATGATAGAGCAACCACGGCGGAAACCATGATGAAGCGTCTTCGATCAACGCAAGCGCCCAAGTCTATCCTCCCCTGTCGGTAAGGAGTGGCAGCGGCTGCAGCCGAGGCCAGCCCTCAATTTCCGTTTCTACAAACCAATCTCAATATTATGATGACAGTGCGAATCTGCTTATTATAACAAGATTCTCGGCTGGAAGAAGGCATCGCAATCTTCTTTATTAACTGCAATCATAGATTGCGATATGAAAATAAATTTGCGTTACTAAAATAGCATGCAAGCAACTTGACTAAAAGACTATTGATGCTAATATGTCACTACCATGCTGGAAGATGTCCTGGAACGGATTTCAGATAGAAATCGCCTGCTCTACAGTGCTTCAAAACTACGGAATCGTCCTGATGTCATCATCGCCCTGGTGCTGATCGTCGTATTCGCATTTCTCGTTCTGGGACCGTTGCTGCAGATCATCAACATTCACAAGGATCAACTGACCATATCCGTGAAGGTCAACGGATTCGCCGATATCGGCATGGATGATCCTGTCTGGATCCGCTTTGACAGTACAAAGATAAACTTCTACAATCCCGAAACGGAGAACCTCATCGCTTGAGACCGAAGATCGGGATTTCCCTACCCTACCAATACTTGAGTGGTGTCAA
>CAZFMD010000223.1:0-5021 GCA_964520025.1 uncultured Spirochaetaceae bacterium | reverse complement strand
TTCGCCCTCCGAGATCGCCTGCGCTTCTGGTTTGACGACCGGGATCAGGCGCGCAGCGCCTATTCCGAGCTGGACGTAAAGGCCGACGCCTGCACGGCCTGCGGCGAATGCGTGCCTCGCTGTCCCTATGGCCTCGACATCATCGGCAAGCTGGACAACGCCCACTACAAGCTGACCCGGGAGGCCACCTCCAGCGTTCCGATCTGACTGGTTGACGGTTTCCCTCCGTCTACCGATCCGCCACCGAAACGGCCGCCGTCAAAAATCAGGCGTAGTATCCCATGTAGCGCTCCATCGCATCCATCAAGGCCGCGGCATTTTCGAGTGGAACTCCCGGGTACAGTCCGTAGATCATCATCAACCCTCCCTGCTTCGAACCTAGGGTTTCCACCTCCTGCCGGATCAGCGCGTCTATCTGCTCGGGGGTGCCACCATATGTGATCTTCTGGCGATCGATGTCCAGATCTACGCACACCCGGCCGCTGAGGTTCTCCTCGATCCAGTCGATGCCGTTGACCAGATCCTGTAGGTTCAATACATCGAAACCCACGTCGACCAGATCATCGACCAGGGCACGGATATCTCCGTCGGAGTGCATGTGGACGATGCATCCCGCCTCTCGAGCCGGGGCAACGATCCGCCTGTACGAAGGCTTGATATATTTCTTGAAGTGGATCGGGGAAATCATGGGACCGATCTGCATGCCCAGATCTTCTGCATAGCCCATCCATTCGACCCGGGCTACCCGGATATAGTTCTGCACCAATCGAAGGTTGAACTCCTCCAGCATCGCGATCAACCGTTCCAGGCGGGGTTCCTCATCGGTCATATCGTAGAGCAGGTTCTGATAGCCCCGCAGATCCGTCAGCTTAAGGAAGGTATGCCCATGACCGATCTCCCCGGCCGCGATCTGCCTCTTGAATCCCAGCTGGCTGGCTTCCCTGGATTTTTTAAGCCAGTCGATGGGTCCCCAATGGTCGTACCGATCGGGGTCCGGGGGCGTGAAGGTATCGAAGTCCTTCCACGACTCTAAAGGATGCTTAGTAACGGTACCGACGATGCCGTCCTGAGCAGTCTGCCACACACATCCCCAGGGATCCGTGAACCCGACGCCCGCGCAGGCGTAGGGGAGCAACTCCGGTTCAACCGGCTCCTGGCAACGGCGGAAGTCGGGAAACAACCGTGGGTGAGCCTCCATGATATCCTGCAGGGCACCCTGCGGGTAGTGATACCAGCAGGCGGGATTGATATGGAAGATCATGGGGATACTTTCCGGCTGTTCGAACCGTACGGCCCGCAGGATATTCTCTCTCTGATCCATCCGTAACCCTTGTTGAGCTTGAGTGTATCCGGAACCTACAAGCTCGAAAAGAGGCACTTCCCGGAAATCCTACCCGCATTTCTCTCGTAAATTGTCCGCTTGTTCGAAGTTTAGTTCCGTTTCGTTGACAACCCCCTCAAACCGTGTCTTATAATATATAGTAAGAAAGAAATCGCGAACGCGATGGGCACATCGAAAAAACATACCTCTCTGCTCGCCGAACTTACTGCAATCAAAATCCTGTCCACTGAGAGTGAATCCAGAGTGAAAGGAGGTGATAGCCGCTACAGTATATTTAGCTCTCACGCAGCTTGATATTGACTCCGACAGCAGAAAAACCAAGGAGGAGAGAATGAAAAAGAGATTATTGTTAGTAGGGCTCGTGGCATTGCTGCTAGTATGCCTGGCAGGAACGGCATTTGCGCAGAAGAAACACTTCGAGGGGATTCGTATCACCTTCTTCCCCGGTGGTCCTACCGGGTGCCCCTTTGCCAGCGTAGTGTATAGGGGCGCCAAAGCCGCGGAAAACGATCTGGGCTGCAAAGTGGATTATGTTTGGTCCGATTGGAACCCGGACAAAATGATCGCCCAGTTCAAGGAAGCCGTAGCCAGACGTCCGGACGCTATCTGCATCATGGGCCATCCAGGTACGGCGGCTTTCGCACCATTGGTGGATGAAGCATTTGCCAAGGGAATCATCGTGACCAGCCAAAACACCTCGCTGCCTTCGATTGAAGAGAAGTACGCAGATAGGGGCTTCGGCTATGTCGGGCAGGAGCTGTACGCATCAGGAGTCATGGTGGCCAAGGGAGCGATCAAACGCGCCGGGCTCAGGCGTGGTGACAGGGCCATGGTCTGGGGACTGATCGCCCAGGAAACCCGGGGTCTGCGCTCCAAAGGCTGTGTGGATGCCCTGAAAGAAGCCGGGATGAAGGTCGACTATATCGAGATCTCCGATGCCATCAACGCCGACGCCGCCTTAGGGACTCCGGTGTTCACAGGCTACGTGTCCAGGAACCCGGACGTGAAGCTGATCATCACCGACCACGGCGGCCTGACAGCCACGGCCGGGACCTACATGCGCGCCGCCCGCAAGCAGCCGGGGGAGATCTACATCGCCGGCTTCGATCTGAGCTCCGCCACCGTAGACGCGATCAAGAAGGGCTATACCGGCGTGGTACTGGATCAGCAGCCCTGGCTGCAGGGCTACCTGCCCGTACTGCAGGTCTGCCTGGCCAAGAAGTACGGATTCGCAGGTCTGCACATCGACACCGGTGCTGCCTTGATCGATAAGTCCAATATCGATTTTGTGGCACCCCTCGCACAGAAGCAGATCCGTTAAGAAGAAAAAGGATAAAGATGGCTGATACAAACTCCACTCAGAAGCTCGTCTCCATGACGGACATCCGCAAGTCCTTCGGCAAGGTAGAGGTCCTAAATGGGATCAACTTCGAAGTAGGATACAATGAAATCGTCGGTCTCGTAGGTGACAATGGGGCCGGTAAATCGACCCTGATCAAGATCCTGGTCGGAGTGCACCAGCCGGATGGCGGGGAAATCTACTACAAAGGAGAGAAGATAACGATCCACTCGGTGAAGAGGTCGAGGGAACTGGGCATCGAAACGGTGTATCAGGAACGGGCGCTCAGCGAGCAGCAGAACCTCTGGACGAACATCTTCATGGGCAGGGAGCTTACCACGAAATTCGGTTTTCTCAAAGTTAAGGAACAACGGACTGAAACGGATAAGATCCTGCGAAAACAGATGGGATTCACCTCCACAGCGATCTCCGAAGATGCGGTTGTCAAGTATCTCTCGGGAGGAGAGAAGCAGGGGATCGCCATCGGCAGGGCTCTATACTTTCAGGCTGATCTGATCATCCTGGACGAGCCGACCATGGGACTTTCCATCTCCGAAACGAACAAAGTCCTGGACTTCGTGGCGAATATCAAAAAGCAGGGAAAATCAGCCATCTTCATAAGCCACAACATCTACTACGTGTATCCCGTGGCGGACCGTTTTTACATCCTCGACCGGGGCTCTGTAGCGGGTATCTTCGAAAAGAAGGACATCTCTCAGCAGGAACTGGTCGACAAGATGGTGCATCTGGCCCACACGGGTAGATTGGATGAATAGACGGTACCCGTGGCGCTCCATTAGGCGCCACGGGCTGCTCTACCTGCTCGAAACAGGGTGATCTCTGTCTTCGGTGACCATGCGTTTTTTTTAAATCGGAAGGGAGACGGTTAAATGCTACAGACATCAAGGTCCAGGGAGTTGAGGCTGGAACTCAGCATAACCGGGGTGCTCGTTGGGATTTTCCTGCTTTTCATATTGGGAAGTCCGCAGACCTTCACCCGCTTCGATATCTACTACTCCTTCATGTCCACCATCCCCTTCTCGGGGATCATGGCTCTGGCCATCACCTTCGTCATCATCACCGGTGAGATGGACCTGTCCTTTCCTTCGATCATGGGTTACTCCACCTGGGTATTTTCCAAGCTGATCAATGTCTTCATTGAGCAGGGAATTAACCCGAATCTGACCATTCTGATAGCTACCCTGGGTTGTTTCCTTACCGGCTTGGCCGCCGGAGCCTTGAACGGGATCCTCGTGAACAAGGTCAGGATCCCATCCCTGGTGGCTACAATAGGGACGATGTTCTTCTGGAGAGGGATGGTCAACGTATGCGGCCAGGGATTCGGTCTCAGTTTGGTTCCTGTCAGTGAAACGGTTCTGTTCAAAGTATTTGCGGGCAGACTGGGGGGATTGATTCCTGCCCAGGCCATCTGGCTAGTGGTTCTGGCTGCAGTGTTCTGGTTCGTCCTACGGCGACATCGCTTCGGCTCCCATGTTCTGATTGTGGGAGATAATGTTGAAAGTGCCCGAATGATGGGGATTCGGGTAGAGCGGATCAAGACGATCGTGTTCATGCAGATGGGGCTGTTCGCATCCCTGGCCGGCATCATGGCCAGTCTGGAGGTGACCTATCTGTGGCCGTCCCTGGGAGAGGGGTATCTCCTGCGGACTCTCGCTTCAGTGTTCGTTGGGGGGACTTCCGTGTTCGGTGGCGTGGGAACGATCTTCGGCACCTTCGTAGGATCGATTATCATCGGATCCCTGGAGGGGGGCATCGTTGCCATCGGGTTGACGGGATTCTGGACCCAGCTCATCTACGGACTGATTATCGTCGTATCTTTATCCATCTACTCCATACTTCGCAGGAAGGAGTAGCGGACATATTCAGGTCGTTGTCTATCTCTCGATCCGAAAAAAAGCCCCGCGGAATGCGGGGCTCTTGCCGCCGATCAGAATCGAACTGATGACACATGGATTTTCAGTCCACTGCTCTACCGACTGAGCTACAGCGGCAAGTGGCCCAAAAACTAACAATTTTCTATAAATTTGTCAATATTGATAGCGAAATTGCGTTTCCTATCCAAAGCTCCTGCACATCGAGACCACTCCCGAACGTCCAAATCGTATCAAAATGACCCGCTATGACAAATTGACCCAATTTCTTGTGTTAGAATAACCCAATCCACTTCACATACTATACATTCATTTATCTACTTAAATATATCTATACACTGTAATAATTTATATAAGGCTAGGCCCGGAGCGGTTGGCATGGAACTTGCAATTGCATAAGTAACGAAAAAACAATCTGCTTTCAGGAGGTAATACACCATGGCAAAAG
>CAZFMD010000222.1:0-5022 GCA_964520025.1 uncultured Spirochaetaceae bacterium | reverse complement strand
CCCGGATCGGACATGATGAGTAGTTTCGGGTACCTGTCGACCTGGATAATCGATACGTGAGACAGTACGCCGGGACCACGAAGCCGGTTTTGGCGATTCAGAATCGCCCGCATGATCACAGCCGTCGGGGTTCGCCCCTTCATCAAGATCTCCGCCTCCCCTTCCCGTACCAACTCCACCGCCTTGGCAGCGCACTGCTGCTCTCCGTCTGCGGACTCGATGCGATAGGGTGAGAGGTCCAGTCCCTCCTGCTCGGCAATCTCAGCGATGGCCTGTGGATTGCCAACCAGGATCGGTTCGACAATGCCCTCTCCGGCTGCCGTCAACGCAGCCTTGAGTGCATCCGCCTCCTCGGCCATGGCCAGGGCCAATTTTCGTAGGGGTTTGGATTTTGCCATTTGTTCGAGCTGTTTAAAGTTGCGAATTATTTCCATTTCGAGTTTAACGATACTACCGCTTTGCAAGTACCGTCAACAACACCGCTATTGACCCATAGCCGGGATCAATGATACGAGAGCGAAGAACGACTGCAGATAAAGACCTGGAAGGAAGATGATAACCGCAAAAGGAAAACGTCTGGAATGGCATCCGGGACTCACGGTACGGGATGTTCTGGATACCCTTGGTTACAGTTTTCCTTCTCTTCTGGTGCGGGTGAACGGCACGATTGTCCGTCGCAAGAGCTGGGAAAGTACGGTTGTTCCGGATGAGGCGGATGTAGAGGTCCGTCCGATCGTGGCCGGAGGCTGAAACCGCGGGGTGTCGGAAGTCCGTGTCAAACGAGCTATCTTGCTTCCAGGAGCTGATCCAGAAAGCGGGCGATCGCCACTGAACCGTTTTGGATCGTGATATCCTTGTAGGCACGCCTGCACTCCTGTAGACCGTAGCCCCCCAAAAACCAGTCCACGATCTGGCATAACTTCCGGGGCATGTTGCCCGCGTAGTAGCCCAGGCGATTATCCACAACGAATTTGATGTTCGGGTTCTCGCTGAGCTGAGCGCTCTCGTAGAAAATAATCGGTTTTTTCATCGACAGCACTTCCCAGGTGGTTGCCGGTCCGGGTTTGATGAAACAGAAGTCAGAGGCGTAGATCAGTTCGTTGATGCGATCCAGGAATCCCAGAGCGACGACCTTTGTATTCCGATCCCGGGAACCGAAATCCCGATCCAGCTGCCGGCGCAGCTGTTCGTTCTTTCCGGCTACGGCAATCACGTTGAGAGCGAAGTCTTTCTTCACCAGGGCTTCGATCATCTTGTAGATCGATCCGATCCCTTCACCGCCCAGGGTTATCAGAAGGGTTTTCCTGTCCTCCTCCAGTCCGAGAGAACCGAGTATCTCCTCCCTGGTTCGGGGAATATCGAAAAAGCTGCTGCGAACCGGGTAGGAGAATACGTGCAGTTTTTCCCGGGGGAACTTTTTCTTGAGCAGTTTTTTCTCGGCCTGTTCGGAGGCGACGATGTAGTGATCGACGTTTTTCAGATACCAATAGGAATCGAAGTTGAAGATCTCGGTGAGATAGTTGATGAGGATCGGTCCGATCTCGTAGGTTTTCCGGATATGGGCTATGGACATCGTGTTGAAGTAGTGGGTGGAGAAGACCATATCGGGTTTTTCATTGTAGAGGTAGCGCATGACGTACTTTGCGATCCGGTCGAGAAACAGTTTGTAGATCTGGATATTCACCGGACCGGTGATGAAATCGAAGGTTTGGATGCTCTTGGTCAGCTCTGGGTGTTTCAGCAGGTACTTCCATAACTTTTTATGGACATCATCCAGATCCGTACACCCCAGATCCTTCATGAAATCGAGGACCTTGATCTGGTACTTACCCGGAAACAGTTGCTCTAAAGCCTCTATCACAGCCAGGGCCGGTGTTTTGTGACCGCCCCCGGCCTCGATCATTGCGAAATGAATTTTCTTGCCCGCCACGTTCTCTCCGTTGAAGTATTTTCTGTACCGCGCTGTCCAGCTTAAAAGATTATAAGCCGATCCGGTTTCTTTTCAACGGTAAAACCAGCTATATTGAAGCCACAGGACGATTATGAAGGCAAAGGGAATGATGGTAACCGATCTGGACGGAACCCTCTTCCAGAGCGACCATCGCATCAGCGCACGCAACTACCGGACTCTGTTGGATTTGGGAGAGCAGGGGATCGTCCGGGTGATCGCGACGGGACGTCATCTGTATTCCGCCCACAAGGTACTGGCTCCCGATTTTCCGATTGATTTTCTTGTTTTTTCCTCCGGTGCGGGCATCCTGGCCTGGCCGGAACAGAAACTTCTGTTCAGCGCTTCGATGAACCGCGAGGAGGTATCCCTGGCCTTTACCTCCCTGTCCCGGCGTTCTTTGGACTTTATGGTTCATCGGCCCATACCGGACAATCATCATTTCCTGTACTTCTCGTCCGGGCAGTTGAATCCGGACTTCGAGGCACGCTGCAAGCTGTATCAGGATTTTGCCGCCCCCGGAGGGCCTCAACAGATACCACCCGGAGAAGCCTGCCAGCTGGTGGCCATCGAACCGCAATTTCGCAGTGTTTCCTGCTACTCGGAGATTCGCGAGGAGCTGGATCGTATGACAGTTGTGCGTACCACCTCACCGTTGGACGGCCAATCTCGCTGGATCGAGATCTTCTCCAAAGACGTTTCCAAAGCATTGGCTGCTATGCGAATCGCCAGGGATCTGCGGATCCGGGAAGAGACGGTGATGGCCGTCGGCAATGACTACAATGACTTGGATCTGCTGCGGTGGGCGGCGCGGAGTTTCGTCGTGAATAGTGCGCCCGAGGAGCTTCTTAGCCAATTTCCAACGGTACACTCGGCAGATGAATCCGATTTCAGTGTAGCCGTCGCTCGATGGCAGGAGGAAACACATCTATAACCAAACCGGTGCAAGAGGCGCCCGGTTCAATCGCTTGTGCTAACTGCACTCTTGTAGAGCTTGCGGATATCCTCCAGTATCCGCAGATATTCCCCGCTCCTGTAATCCGGATAGGTCCACTCCAGAGGCCTGTAGCCGCCTTTTTCGTACATCAGCGTTACCTCGGCGAACACGCCATCGGCGAGGGGAATCCGATGGGATCCGTCTTTGCTGGATGCCAGGACGAAGCGGCTGAGGTTGAGCAATCCTGGATCGATATTCACCTTTCGTCTGTCCGATTCGGTAAAGCGGCTTTCCAATAGGTTCGTCTCGCCTTTAATTCGAGCCAGGGTACCGGGGTCGACGAGCCGGCGAAAGCAGACGAAGAAACGGGTGATAGGCGTTCCCATCTCCTCGTCGTAGTAGTTGGTGTAGGAGAAGGGCAGATCGATGCTGGTGTAGTCCGCCGGACCGTAGCGAGCCTGTAGCTCTTCGAGCAGGGGTGGACGCATCTGCTCTCGGGAAATAAGAATCGGCATCACCAGTTTTTCCGGCCTGAACGGGGTGATGTGTCCCATGCTGCTATCTCCTCCTTTCCCAAAGAGCTTGTCCACGTACAGATCTATACTCTATACTCCTGTATATGTCAGAATCCGAAGGCTTTCAAGCGCAATTGGAGGCGGCGATTGAAGCAAAACGCCGGTTCCTGGACGAAAATACTCTTCCCCAGCTGAGAGAGAGCTTTCGGATTTTTCAGACACTTTTCGAAAATCTGTACAATATTCTGCTGCGCAAGGCTCTGATTCAGGAGGATCCCTACAAGTACGAGCAGAAAGTTACAGAAATTATAGTGCCTCCCAAGGGTGATATCTTGGATATCGAGAAGAGCGATAAACTCGGTCAACGGCTCAGTGCCCTTCATGCTCAACTCGAGTTTCTCAATACCTATTACCAGTTCAGTGTGGATTTCATGGACTTGCAGCGGGTGCGTCGTATCATCGCCCTGGTGCAGTATATAAACTGGGTACACGTCAGTGAGACTTCTCCGGATGCAACCACTGCGGTATTGGCGGAGACCCTCAGCAAGATTCGCCCGGGTAGCGATGCGGTGTCGATCGGTATCATCTCTTCCTCTCTTGCCCAGATGCAGCCGCTATCTCGAGCCATTCTGTCTCAACTCAAGGAAATCCTCGGGTTTCAACGACAGAGCTACAAATTGATACTTCGGCAGCGGTTGTTTAACTCCGTCCGGCGGAAGTTGGAGATCAACTATGCTGTCAGTGAGGACAAGGCGTACGAGAAACTCAAAATCGTGTTCGCCTCGACCATGAAGGGTAAACCCTTTTATCGAGATCTGGCCAATGAGCTCCTGCAGGAAGAGTTTTCCAAGAAGGCTTCGGAGATCCAAAAAAAATCCCTCGCCGTTCTGAAAATCTCTAGAGAAAAATCTGAGGAAGTTCGTAAAAAACCCGATTACAGGGTTATTCTCATGGAGGCGGTACGTTTGATTCTGCCGGCAGGGGGCCATCTCCGAGATACCCTGCGCAAGGTCATGGCAAATCAGGAGATGCTGGAGAAGAGCAGGCGGGGGCTAGGCGGCAGGTTTCGTTACTGGCTGCAGAAGAAGTTCCAAAACCGCGGCAAAGGCTGGATTGTGGAGATTCGCCATTTTGATGCCAGTACCTCCACCACCCAGACCGAGTCGATCGACTTCCAGAAGTTTGTCGAGGGGGTGCGCAGAAAGAGTTCCCTTTTCGATGCGTTGAGTCAGCCGGACAGCACCTCCTTTGCCCGTTTGAGTGAAGCCTCGGAGCAGCAGATCGACACATTTCTCAAGAAGAATATCGGGGAGCTGCAGCTTCAGTATAGACGCCTGCAGGGGTTAAACGAGTACCTCAGACAGGAGGCTCCAGAGGAGCAGAAAGAGCAGTTCAAGGGGATAAAGATCG
The DNA here is from genome assembly GCA_964520025.1 of uncultured Spirochaetaceae bacterium. GTDB lineage: Bacteria > Spirochaetota > Spirochaetia > SZUA-6 > DRHE01 > JAFGQJ01. The sequence continues at coordinate 212 of CAZFMD010000222.1, read as the reverse complement.
AGCTGAGCGGGCTTAAGAACTGTGTCGTCCGGGCGAATCGCAGACGCTACGAGTACGTGGCACTGAAAGAAGAAGAGGTTCGGCTACAGCAACTGGGAGTCGCCGGGCAACCGAAATGACCCGCTGCTAGACGGTATACAGACCCAGGGTACGCAGAGTTTCCGTTGTCTCCGCAAGTTCCTCCAGGGCCTTTTGAAAGGCATTCTCTTCCC
>CAZFMD010000221.1:1999-5026 GCA_964520025.1 uncultured Spirochaetaceae bacterium | reverse complement strand
AGTACGCCCGCAAGATCCTGGATGAGGATCACTACGACCTGAAAAAGGTCAAAGAACGGGTTCTGGATTTCATTGCGGTGCGCCTTCTGAATCGGGACCAGGCCAAGGGCCCGATCCTCTGTTTCGTCGGCCCTCCGGGAACTGGGAAAACATCTTTGGGCAAATCCGTGGCCCGGGCCTTGGGGCGGGATTTCGTGCGCATCTCCCTGGGGGGTGTGCGGGACGAGGCTGAAATCCGGGGTCACCGCAAGACCTACGTAGGAGCGCTTCCGGGAAAAATCCTGCAGTCCATGCGTAAGGCGGGAAGCCGCAACCCCGTTTTTCTGCTGGACGAGGTGGACAAGATGAGCTCGGATTTCCGGGGCGATCCGGCCTCGGCTCTGCTGGAGGTGCTGGATCCGGAGCAGAATTCGACCTTCATGGATCACTACCTGGAGGTGCAGTACGACCTGTCCCACGTGATGTTCATCACCACGGCCAACTCGGTGCACAACATCCCCTACCCGCTGCGCGACCGAATGGAGATCATCCACATCCCCGGGTACAGCGAATTCGAAAAACTGAAGATCGCTCAGGCGTTTCTTATTCCGAAACAGATTGAAGAGAACGGTCTGGGCTGGGCAAAGATCAGCTTCCAGGAAGCGGCGATCCTCAAGGTCATTCAGAACTACACGATGGAATCCGGGGTGCGCAGTCTGGAGCGCCAGATCGCCACGGTGCTGCGCAAGATCGCCCGGCAGGCGGTGAAGAAGGGATTGCCGGTCGAGGAATCTGAGGAGAAGGACTCGCCGGAGACCGGATCAGAAGAAGCGAAAGCCCAGGAAACGGCAGAACGGGAAGCGGAAGCCCAAGAGAAGGAAACGGCAAAAACGGCCAAGCGCTTCTCCATAACCGTGACGCCCAAACGCATCTCCGGGTACCTGGGAAACGAGTCGTACCAGGAGAAGGTGCTCGATCCCAAGGCCAAACCCGGACTGGTTTACGGGCTGGCCTGGACCGAATTGGGCGGCAGGCTGCTGCCCGTAGAGGTCGCCCTTCTGGAAGGCAAGGGCGAGCTGATTCTCACCGGGAGTTTGGGAGATGTGATGAAGGAGAGCGCCCAGACGGCCCTCTCTTTCCTGCGCTCCAACGCCGAAGAGCTCAAGATCCCGTCGGACTTCAGCAGAAAACAGGACATCCACATCCACGTACCCGAAGGCTCCATCCCCAAGGACGGCCCATCGGCGGGCATCACCATCAGTGCGGCTGTGCTCTCCGCCTTACGGGGTAAGGCGGTTCAGAAGGGCTTCGCCATGACCGGGGAGATCACCCTGACCGGAAGGCTTCTGCCGATCGGCGGGATCAAGGAAAAGGTGCTGGCCGCTCATCGCAACCGCATGACCGACGTGCTGATGCCGGAGATGAACCGCAAGGACATCGAGGATCTGCCCCGGGAGGTCCGCACCACGATGAACTTTCACCTGGCTGAAACGATCCTGGACGCCCTGCTCGTTCTCTTTCCTGAAAAAACAAAAAAACGCTAGGCCTCCTTATCTGCTCGCTCCTTATGTAGCCGCACCATCCTGGATTGCCCGCTATCCGGGAGGCTCGGCCCGGACACGGTCGTGGGCCATGGCTGTGAGAGGGCTCAACACGAGCAATCCGATGATGAAAATCGGGACTGCGAAGCCGCTTCCCATCAGCAGATCGTTGAAGAACAAGCCCACCAGCCACTGCCCCAGCAACCACCCGGCCAGGACTACTAGAGTCCATGGCCAAAGGCGGGAAGCGATGCGGACAAGCGCTCCGGGCCGGCGGGTGGCGCTGGAGGCTGACCTGCGGCCGACCCGGGTTCCTACGGCACCGGCCACGATCCCGATCAGAGGTGGGAAAATGCCGCCGCCGAACAGAAGCATCGGGATGGAGCTGATTATCAGGACCAGCCCGCCCCCCTTTCGCTGCACAAAGGCCAAGGACCAGAGGACGAAGAAGGCTCCGATCGCCACAGCCAGGATCCCGGTGATCAGGAAGCTGGGCAGGATGGTCATGGCCGGTTCGCATCTGTGCCATACCGCTTCCGGTTGGCAGGGTGGGCCCATCGAATTAATCATCAGGCCTTCCGGCCGAAGGTTGCCGCGCAGAATCTCGTAGATGCCATGCTCAATGCTCGCCCCGCCGGCGAACAGCCCCAACACGGACGCCGTTATTCTACCTGCTTTTCTCATGGAATATTCTGATCCTTCGGGCTCTTCGAACGGGCCGTTACTTGGATGAACCAGGTGCCGCGGCTAGAGCCGAAGCGATCGCCTTGGCCCAGGAGGCTATGGCCTCCCAATCCCGGGAATCTTCCAAAGCCGCGCTGACCTTTTGGATCATCCACTTTTCCATGCCCTTCATTTTGCCCGGGTCGATGGCCCCGTGGAACACCACCACCTCCCGCGGTTTAATGCTGTCCAGCAGCGGCTGCAGCCCTTTGGGAAAGCGCCAACCGTTCGCCAGCTCCACCGGATCACCTTCACCCGTGGGTCCGCTGGAAAAGATCCAAAGGGGACGCTCGGCAAGCTTCCTCGCATTCGCCTTGAGGAAACGGGCCGCTTCCTTGCGCCAGCGGAAGATGTACACGGCGCTTCCCAGAACCACCGCTCCATAGGAATCCAGATCCTTGACCTGATTCACAGGCAATACCTCGGTGGAAACCCCGGCCTCTGCCAGCACCTCCCCGATCTTTTCGGCGATCTCCGCCGTAGCCCCGTACTTGGTGGCATAGGCCACCAACACTTTTAAACTCATTCGAACCTCCATTTTGTTGACCGAGCCACTGACTGAACAGCAGCATTCGAACCTGCCGATCTATCTCATTCCGAACTATTCGGATCGATGTTCCTTAAAGTACTCCAGAACCATCTCCCTGGGAAGGATCCTGCCGACCTGCACCGCGGTATCGGGAATCGCCCGGAACACCCCGCGGATGAAGCTGCTCAGCTTTTCGTGCAACTCCCGACTCAGATCCGCAGACTGATCGGGAAGCGTCGCCAGAACCTTATGGTC
>CAZFMD010000221.1:0-1899 GCA_964520025.1 uncultured Spirochaetaceae bacterium | reverse complement strand
AGAACTTCGATCATACGAATCTCCCCGATTCGTAGACCCGTTTCCCATCGGCGGTAATGCTCCCTCCCTCGCGCATGTCGCAGAGCAGATCCCAATGGATCCCGCTTTTGTTCACACCTCCTGTTTCGGGAAAGCTCGCCCCCAGAGCCAGGTGGATCGTACCGCCGATTTTCTCGTCAAAGAGCATGTTCTTGGTGAAAACGTTGATCTGGTCGTTGGTGCCGATACCGAACTCACCGATACGCCTGGCTCCCTCATCGGTGTCGAGGATCTCGGTCAGATGACTCTGGTTTTTCTCCGACTCCGCTTCCACCACCCGTCCCTCTTTGAACACCAGGCGCACCTGACCGACGTCCACGCCCTTGTAGATCGCCGGGAAGGAGGAGTGCATCCAGCCGTTGGCTGAATCTTCCACCGGACAGGTGAAGATCTCCCCGTCGGGCATGTTGCGATCCCCATCGCAGTTGACGAAGCTCCTTCCCCGGATGGAAAAGCTCAGGTCTACGTGGGGGCTCTGCACCGTTACTTTATCCTTGCCCGCCAGCTTTTTCACGAGCCCGGCCTGGTTTTTGGAGATCTGCTTCCAGACGGCGATCGGATCATCCCGGTCTGCGTAGGTACTGGCGAACACAAAGTCGCTGAACTCACCCAGGCTCATCTCCGCGTCCTGGGCATAGGCGCTGGTCGGCATCGGGGCGATAACCCAGCGAAGGGCCCCCTCGGCGGCGCGCGTCAAATAGAGATTGAACAGCTCGGCCCGGGCGTGGCTGTGAAGCGCTATCCTGGAGCTGTCCACCGCGGACAAAGCGCGGGTGTTGGTCGCGGCCATGATGATGATGTCGCAATCCAGGGAGCGGGTCATCTGCTCGACCCAGGGCTCCAGGTACTGCAGTTGATCATCGCTGCCCTCTGCATAGAGAATTCTGTTCAATCCTTCGGTATAGCGTGCCTCCAGATAAGGGTACGGATGCCCCCCGGCTCGCAGGACCTCCCGAAAAACAGCCTCCATCAGAGGCAGGGCCTCCTGGGAAAATGGGTAACCGGTGATCCCCACCAGATCCCCGGATTTCACCCGGGTGCTGTAGCGCACCAGGATCTCCGCCAGGCGGTCGATTCGCGGATCGTTCATTTTTGCATCCTCCTTGGCCGCTGTATGTTTTTTGTTCTCAGTGGTGCCTGCTCAACCGTGCTCAAGATACCACGTTCACCTTGTCTGTGCCAGTTTTAGGCTTTAAAGCTTTGGAGGCAGCAGGGTGTGGCGCCGGTCGACCCAGTTTCCTGAGGGTGTGGCGGCACGCAACACCCTCATTCTTTTTCACGAAAATCAGCGAAAACAATTCAAATATGTTGACAGATTCCAGGTCTCATGCTATATTTAACTAACTGGTTAGTTAAATATGAGTCCGGAACAGGAAAGCAACAGAGAACGAATCCTCCAGGCAGCGGAGAAGATCTTCGCCGAAAAGGGCTACGACGCGGCCCGGATCGACCAGATCGCCGCGGATGCGGGGGTGAACAAGGCCCTGATCTACTACTACTTCAAGAACAAACGGGCTCTGCTCGAAAACCTTTTCGAAGGTTTTTTCCGGGAATCCGCCGCTCTCCTGGTGCGCTATGTGCAGAAAGGCGGATTGGATCCCAATCCCTCTCCGGAGGCGGATCAGATCTTCGACAGCTACTTCTCGTACTTCGAGGCCAAGCGGGATCTGCTGCGGATCATGTTCATGGAATCCCTCAAGAGCAGCGAGGATAGTCCCCCGGTGTTCAAGCTCGTGGACTTCGGCGGATTGATCGAAGAAGACACGGTCAGCGATGTCAGAGGCTCCGGGCTCTACCCTTCGGAAACGATGAATCTGACCCTGGTGGCAGAGTTCTTCACAGGGGTCATACCGATGCTCT
>CAZFMD010000220.1:3638-5050 GCA_964520025.1 uncultured Spirochaetaceae bacterium | reverse complement strand
CCGCCTCGATATCCACCACCCCGGCGATGTTGATGCCGCAGTGGCAGACGAACACTCCGATGCGGTTCATGCCTTCCCTCCGGCGGTCGGCTCGCCCTTTCCCATCAGGCCCCGGGCCCGAAGCACGGGCCGGGGATCCACGACGTGGAGGTTGTAATCCTGGACATCATCGAGGCCGGCCAGCAGGGCCAGGACCTGGCTGATATACATCACCGGGATGGTGCGGAATCCGGGAGTGGCCTCGGCCACTCTGGGCTGATAGGCGTCCAGGTTGTAGTGGCAGAGGGGACAGCTGGTTACGATCAGGTCGGCGCCGTTCTTCACGGCGGACTCGGTGATCGCCTTTGTGCGGGAAAGCACCACCTGCTTCTCGTTCACCGTCTGGTAGGAACCGCAGCACTCGGTCTTGAAGGGGAAGTACACGCTATCCACGCCGCAGGCTGCAAACAGATCCTCGAGGATCGAAGGATGCTCCGCCACCGGATCAATAGAGATCTCCCGGGGCCGCAGCAGCATACAGCCGTAGTAGGCGGCTACCTTCAATCCACCGGGATCTCTGACCAATTTTTCCTTCAATCTGTCGAAACCGACAGTCTCCTTGAGCAGGGTGAGCAGATGCAGGATCCGCACCTCGTCTCCGGAAAAATCAGTCTCCTCCTCATACATAAATTCATTGATCTTGCTGCGCTTCTCCTCATCATGTTGTACCAGTTCCTGAGCCCGGCGCAGGGTGTTGTAGCACATCGAGCAGAGCACCAGCAGATCCTCCCGTCCCGCTTCCTTGGCCTTCACCAGGGTTCGGATTGATCCAAGGTGATTTATCACGTTGTCCGAGGCCAGAGAGTAGGTGGTGCCGCAGCAGTACCAGTCGGTCAGTTCCCGGGCGTGTACGTCCAGCAACTCGAGAAGCTTGAGGGTTGTGGTTTCGAAGTTCTTGGCTTTGGTCTTCAGCGTGCAGCCGGGCATGTAGGAAAGCTCGACGGCACTCAAGGAGTAAACTTCCTGAAGTTGGCGATCAGGGCGATCTGAGGAAGCTCCTCGAGATCCTCTTCGGAGATGTTGTTGGGATGGACGTAATCGACATTTTCCCGCAGGACCAGCTGCCGCAGGGCTTCCATGATGCGGGCCAGGTCCACGCCTCTGGGACAGCGTACCTTGCAGGTTTGGCAGGCGGCGCACAGCCAGATTGTCTTGCTTTTTAAGGCTTCTTCGATCTGCCCGAGCTGCACCCAGCGGATGATCTGGCTGGGCATCACATCCATGGCCTCTATGCTGGGACAGCCGGCAGAACACTTGCCGCACTGGTAGCAGGCCAGGAGGTTCTGCTCGCTTAGATCCTTCACTTGCTCGCGCAGCTCAGAAAGCAGCGCCTGCCTGGACAGTTGTATCTTCATCAAGCGTTTTGATGCCTT
>CAZFMD010000220.1:0-3538 GCA_964520025.1 uncultured Spirochaetaceae bacterium | reverse complement strand
ACTTCGTTGACGTAACTTCCCATCGATCTGCGGTTTGAAACCGAAGAATCCGCCTGCTGTCGCACTCCTTCCGGAGCACATGCCTGCAACCGGGCCAGCCGTTGCGGCCTTGAATCCACAAAGCGCTTGACCCCCTGGAGGATGTATTGCGGGGACAGGTGAGCCTCCTCCAGGACTTCCTCCAGAGTGCCCCCGGTGCGCCAGCGATCGTCCCAGTCGGAGGACAGGGCATACTCCTCACCGATCCGGGTGTACAGCCAGTCGTGCATCAGCCAGCGAGCCTGGGTGGTGATCACCGTGGAATCCAGGCGCTCGGCTTCGGAAAGGACCTGGAGCCTGTAGGATTGCGGCTGAAGGGCAAACAGTTGAGGACTGGTGGCACAGACGATCTTGACGTTCAGTTCGGCCAGATCCGGAAGGATGCCGATTACCGCGGCCATGGCGCTGGTGCCCTGTACGATCACCGTACCACCTCTCTGACGGTCCGGATCCGCATTCCGGACCACGTAAGCGCCCCGGGCCGCTTCGAAGTGAGATGGAATCCCCAGAGCCTCACGATCCGGAATCTCGATTTTCGGCCGGGTGAGGTGCAGCGCCACCACAGGCGCGTCCTGCTTCAGTGCCGCTGCCAGCAGCACCGGCACCTCATTGAACTCCCAGGGATGCAGGTTGATGATCTGACCACGGGGAAACATCTGGGTCACTCCCGGAGCGAAGATACCGAAGTGGGTGCGGCTGTCGTCGGCTGTCTCCGGCCCGGAATGGCCGGCCACCCAGAGCACCTTGCCCAGCCGCCAATCACAGTCCTGGGCCAGCTGGCTGAACAGCCTCACCATACCGTACAGAAGGTAGGAGAAGGAACCGTAGGTGGAGGTGGTTCCCCAGAATCCCCGGAAATCTCTCGCAGGATCCTCGGAGAGATTCACGCTGGCCAGTCCGGTCATGATACCGGCGTTGGCGAACTCGGTGATCTCCTGGGGCAGCAGTGCCCCTTCTTCGCTACCGTGGCGTTCGTACCATCCGTAGCCCTCGAAAGACCCGAAGGAGGAGCCGAAACCGCTGATATTGGTGGAGCCGGCCAGATCAGCAGAGCTGGCCAGGAACAGGGGCTGCCCGTACTCCTGTGCACCCAGGGCGTTGATCCAGGCCCCCCAACGCGCCAGGGCTTCCCGGTTGGCCCGCATCTGCCCGGCCTGAGCAAACAGCTCCGGCGGATATCCTTGGGCGTCGTACAGTCTCGGATCGGCGAAAGGGCTGCCTGAACCGGCCTTGGCACCCTTGCTTCCCTTCGCCCTTTTGCCCGCGCTGCGGCCGAGACGAAAAGCGGGTATCTTTTCAGGAACGCTCTCTCCCAGCTCCACCAAGCGCTCGGCCAGGTAGTCCACCAGATCCTGATCTTGGTGAAGCACCCGGATCACCGCTTCCAAGTTTTCCCGAAACTCCTTCTTCAGGGCTACCGCGTCCGTGGGAGCGGTACCGCCGAAGTTGGTGAAGCTCACCCCGTACTTCTCGGCAAAAGCTCCCTTGATCTCCCAAAACTTCTCACTGTTTCGCCCGTGGGGAGAACCGTGAGAGGCGTTGTCGTACTTGAGGTAACCCCGGCCCTTGCGGGTCTTGAACCATACGGCTGCGGGAGCTTTGCCGGTACTGCCGGCCTCTGCTTCATCCCCCGGCACCGTCTCCACCAGAAGGCGGGTGATCGCTTGCCAATTCTCCCCCTCCTCGGTTCCCGCCGTCCTCCAGCCGTGAGAGGCAAACCAATCCGTGGGGCTGCCGTACACCGAGTTACTCACCGGGTGGTCGTCTATGCCGAAGTCGTTCCAATCCACCAGATAGATCAGGTTGTCCAGAGCCAGACCCCAGGCGGAGTTGGCCGTCTCATGGGTGGCACCCGGAGTCAATCCCCCCTCTCCCTCGAGCACGAACACCTTTACCCCCTGGGCGCCGGCGCGCTTGAGGGCCAGGGCGATGCCGGCGGCAGCCGGGCTGCCGTGGCCCGATGGGCCGGTGTTGAACTTGAGAAACAGGGTTCGTCCCTGCATCTCCGCGTGGCCGGATAATCCGCCCCTGTGGCGGAAGCCCAGCAGATGCTCCCAGTACAGGGCTTTGTCTTCGCCATCCCGCACCTGGTAGCGGGAATCCCCTGTTTGCTGATGCTTGATACGCAGAGCCTCGTTCAGCACCGCCAGGGTGCAGTACACCAGGGGGATGGTGTGCCCGGCGCCCAGCACGAAGCGGTCGGCGAAGCGTCGGCCCGGATCCCGGATGTCCCAGCGCATCACCCCGCTCAGCAGCGTAGCCAGGAGGATGTGCACCTTTGAGCGGGAGCCGCCGGGATGCCCGCTCTGGCGATAGTTGAGGATGATGTCGATCAGCTGATCGATCAAATCCTTGGTTTTTTCCCAATGGGCAAAGGAATGTTCCAATGCCGCAATTTTGCCGTTTTTCGAAGTACTGTTGTTCATGCGCTCTTCACCTTATGCCTTTCCCCTCCTAGAAATGACCGCAGCTTGTCGATGCCCTCCCGGATTGCTTCCAGATCGATCCCGGAGTAGGAAAACCGCACGTAGCGTTCCCGTTCCCCGGGAAGGGGCGTGCCGAAATGCAGGCGGGTGCAAAAGGAAACCCCCGTGGCATCCAGAACCGCCTTGCGAAACGCCTCGTAATCTTCCAGGCCCAGCCGCTTCATCACCCCCGTTACATTGGGAAACAGGTAAAAAGTGGCGTTCGGCCGGAAGCAGTGAACTCCCGGAATGGCGCTCAACAGCTCGTGACAGCGGTCGCGGCGCTGCTTCAAGGTACTGAGGATGGCCCTGGAGCCGTCCTGAGGACCGGTCAACGCTTCCAGACCGGCGTATTGGACGAAGTGATTGGAGCAGGACTCGTCGTTTACGTTCAGCTTGGCGATACCGTCCACCAGCTCCCGCGGACCGACAGCCGCCCCCAGTCGCCAACCGGTCATGGCGTATTTCTTGGAGAAAGTATAGAGAATCAAGCAGCGTTCTTCCATGCCCGGAAAGGAGACCAGGGAACGGGACTGCCCTTCGTAGCGGATGTCGAAATAGGCTTCATCGCAGAGAACCAGCAGATTGTGACGCTGCACCAGTTCGCTCAAAGCGGCCAGGCTCTGTTCGTCCTCCTCCGCACCCGTGGGATTCTGCAGGTCGTTGAACACCAACAGGCGGGTGGCCGGGGTTATGCGCTTTTCCAGATCATCGAGGTCCAGTTGGAAACCGCTCTTTCCCTCCCGGTAGGGATAGAGTACGGGCTTTCCCCCGTGAAAGGACACGATCGACTCGTAGATCGGATAACCGGGGGTGGGAATCAGAACCTCATCGCCCGGGTTCATCAGGGAGAGGAAGAACTTCTGAATCACAGGTTTTCCCCCCGGCTGGATGGCCACGTTGCACCCGCTGTAGGAGGTGCCGCGGGAGCCGTTGATATCCTCGGCCAGGGCTTCCCGCAACTCCGGAATACCGTAGTTGGAGCAGTAACCGGTCTTGCCCTCTCTCATCGCCCTGTTCGCCGCCTCGATGAT
>CAZFMD010000219.1:0-5051 GCA_964520025.1 uncultured Spirochaetaceae bacterium | reverse complement strand
TCCAATCCCTCTGATCCCGCTTCCCCCGCATCCGGCTCTTCTATTTTCTCGACAAGACTCCCGGGCACGGCGCGTCTGATCATGCCCACACTCAGGATGTCGCAGGCTTGGGCCAGCTGCTCCGCTCCATCGGCACTGATGGAATCCGCCGCCAGCGTCCGTGCGCTGGCCGTTTCGATGATCCTGGCGTTGATGATGTACTTGCCCTCAGACAGGGCCACGTTTCCCAGGACAACCTGTTCAGCGGACAGCTTTTTCCCGACCTGGGCCGCACACTCCTCGTTCCTGCAGGTCGCGGCATCCGCATCTCCCAAGGCTTGATCTCTCTGCTCGGCGGTGATGACCGTGTATACCTTGGTGGCTGTGAAGCTGCTCTCCAGGAATTTGTTCACCGCATCTGTATCGGCTCGGGAAACGGCAATGCTTTCAAATGGGAGTATCGCTACAACGGGAAGCTCTTGTGATGCAAGCGGATTAGCCAGAAGTAGGAGAAAAAGAATCAGGAACAGGTGGGTTTTCGCTCTGTGGATGCTTCTGTTACTCCCCATGCGCAAATGCTGTTGTCGATGTCTTTCTATATATCATATCGCAATCTTTCGCCGTAATCTAAAGGAAGATTGCGATGTCCTTCGGAAAACGCAATCCTCTCTCGCAATCCTCTCTCGCAATCCTAAAACAAGCTTGCGGCCCTACGACCCGGCTGAAAACCCCCGTTTCTGATGCGCCTGGGCTATTCCGACATACTTGGCCGCCCATTTTCGGTTTGTCTGCGCGCTTTTTTCATCCAGAGTACGACGCAGTCGGCCCGGGACACCGACCATGAGGGAGAAAGGCTCCACCACTGTGTTCTCCGGGATCAGGGTTCCGGCTGCGATGATGCTCCCTCGGCCGATTACCGCGCCCGTCAGGATGATCGCACCCATGCCGATCAAGCACTCCGGCTCGATAGTGCAGGCGTGCAGAATTGCTCCGTGTCCTACCGTTACATTTTCGTTGACAATACAGGGCCTGTCGTTCACGACGTGCAATATCGAACCGTCCTGGATATTGCTGTGAGCTCCGACCTCGACGTAGTTGATGTCTCCACGCAGCACAGCGTTGTACCAGATCGAAGAACCTTCTGCTAAACGCACGTCTCCGATGACCTGGGCGCCCCGGGCGATGAATACGCTCGGGTCAATCGTGGGATCGGTGTTGAGTACCTGCGCGGGAATGTCGGTTTCGTCCATCTACGGGCTCCTCTCTATCGCTGCTCGTGCTGTCCAAAATGTCCTTATAAAATCGGGCAGTGAAAAATCTTTGTGTTGCATACGACCAATGCAACAGAAAGACGGATCATACTACCACCGCCCTTCTGTTTTATCTATAATGTGTGGAACCACAAATCTCCAATCGAAGCACATGAGTGAGTTGACGGAAACATGAGTGCAATACTTTCGCTCATTGCAGCCTTTTCAGGGTACTCGATTCATGCCATCGCTCAGGCGGGGCAGAAAATCGGTCTTGCCACTGCCGCCAAGCGCAGGACGCGGGGATTGGTTATTTGGATCCTTTCAACACTTTCGATGCCCTCTGCCGTTTTTCTGGTCCTCTATGCAGTCTCGGTCGGCAATGCTTCCCTGGTGGGTGCGATGTCCGGATCCGGACTCGCTTCTCTGGCGATCTTTTCCCACCTGTACATGCGTGAACGGATCACAAGAAGGGAGCTGGTTGGGGTCGTTACGATCATAGCCGCTGCGATTCTGATCGGCGTGTTCCGCGTGCAGGCGGTCGAGAGAGGACCGGCGCTCACCGCTCTATACATCTACTTGCCCGCAGTCTGCGGGGCGTACCTATTGCTCTGGTTGATTCTTCAGAAACGCAGTCGGATCATCGGCATCGTAATCGCAGGATTTGCCGGCGCTCTCGGGGGCTTCGTGCCCCTGTTTCAAAAAGTATCGGCAAGCCCGCTCGGGCTATCCCGAGCCTTGTTGCACCTCCACTTCCGTAACGAAACGCCCCTCGCCTCCCTGTTGCAACGGGGAGCAAGGCTTCTGTCCAATCCTTGGGCCCTCACCTGGATCGTGATCTCCCTGGTATCGATGGTGGTGATGCAGTTTGCCTACCGGAGGGGAAAGGCTATCCAGCTTATTCCTGCCTTTGCGGCCAACACAATCGCGATCCCGGTTGTGGGGGGCGTCCTTGCCTTTGGTGAGCGGCTGCACCCGTTTCAGTGGATTGGCGTCATCCTGATTTTCACAGGAGTGCTTGTTCTCACGCTCAACACCGGCTACGATGTAGATCCGTCGGTGAGGCATTTCAGGAAGCTGGAACCTTGACTTCAGTGGGGTTTCCTGCGATCCTTGCATGCGAAAATTCGTCATGCCTCCTTTTCCGAGGCATGATCACTACCGGATCGCTTATGAGTGAAAATATTATTGATTCGCGAAGGAGCAAGATTCTATGCGCCAAGCAATAGCCGTGATCATGGTCATTCTGCTGGTTTTTCCGTTGGTCTTTGCCACCATGATGAGCTTCTCGGTGAGCACCTGGGCTCTGGACAGGGGATTCTACCTGCAGCTGGTGTCGGATGAACGTATTTACGAGGCAATTCTCAGGAACACAGCCTGGGAAGAAGAGCCGATATTCGAGGTCAGCGAGCTGGAAGGCATCCCCAGCGACGCTCTGGCCAAAGCTCTGAGAGAGGTCGTCACTCCGAACTACCTGAGATCCCAAGCCGTGGCGATGGTTGACCGGGCCTTTGACGCCATTGAAGGCGGGGCTCCGACTCTCGAGCTCAGCGTGGATATCACTCCTCTGAAAGATCGGCTGCGTAGTGACGGTGGGGATCGATTCGCCAGATCCCTGGCTGCAAACTTACCGGTTTGCAGTTCCGGGCAGAATCCCATTGCACCGGGTGCACAGATGCCGCGTTGCCGGCCTGCAGATCTGAGTGAGCAGCAGGCGGCACAACTGATCACAGCAGCCCTGCCGGATTTCCTTGACAGTCTACCGGATTCCTACCCCGCCCCTGCGGAGATAGTCTATTTCGACTACGCCCCGGATAATGAGTTCTGGTCGGGTTTTGTTGGAACCAACCGGTTAGTGTGGGCCAGCGTGCTCCTGGCTTTGATTGCGGCAAGTTTCTGGGTAGGTGCTGCGTTCGTTGGGGGTGAAAACCGCCGCCAGATCGTTCAGTGGCTGGGCTGGCCGCTGTTCGTCCCCGCCGTGCTTACGCTTATCTGTGGAATCTCCATTCGGATCGCGGCGGGGTGGCCGTGGATCGACACCGGCCTGGGCAACTGGCTGGCCACAGACGTCTGGTACCGGGCGGAAGTTGCCGGTGTGCTCAGCACGGTTGTACGTACCGCGATAAAGGCAGTGGCCAGAGGATTTCTTGTCACCGGCGGTGTGTCGATAGGCATATCCATTGGCCTGATCATCTGGTCTTTTTCTATTTCCACGGAGGAGGAGTAGAGCAACGCAGATCCATCCTGCGGTCTGCGGACACGGGGCGCGCGTTTTCCGAGCGAGCCTTGGAGTGAGGACATCGCAATTTTCCTCAGTGGACTGGGATGGATAATTGCGATATGATACCTCTCGGATAGGATAAAATAAGGAGGCGAAGCCCCTGGGTTAAGGAGGTGGAAACCCCAGGGGCCTCTTTTTTCTAGTATCGAGCAACAACCACAAAGAAATAATACACGTTCACGCGTTTTCGGAGGTCCAATCCATATGCCTGAAACCAGTTTCCCGAAAGACTTTCTATGGGGCACCGCAACCGCCTCCTACCAGATCGAGGGTGCGGTGAATGAAGGTGGCCGAGGTGAGACCATCTGGGATCGTTTCAGCCACACTCCGGGGAGGGTTTATCAGAATCAGAACGGTGACATAGCCTGCGATCATTATCACCGCTACCGGGAAGATATCCAGCTGATGAAGGATATCGGCCTGGTCTCCTATCGTTTCTCCGTAGCCTGGTCCCGCATCTTTCCTTCCGGCGGGGGTAAAATCAATACACCGGGCCTCGATTTCTACCAACATCTGGTTGACGAGCTGTTGGCCGCCGGAATCATCCCCATGATCACCCTGTATCACTGGGATCTTCCGCAGAGCCTTCAGGACAGGGGGGGCTGGGCAAACCGAGATACCGTGAAGTACTACGTGGATTATGCCGCTACCATGTTCGACAAACTGGCGGATCGGGTACGGCTCTGGATCACCCACAACGAACCCTGGGTTGTGGCCTTTATAGGGCACGACGACGGTGTGCATGCCCCCGGGATTCGAGATCGGAAGACAGCGCTGCAGGTGTCCCACAATCTACTGCTCTCCCATGCCCGAGCAGCTATCCTCTTCGATGAATACCGAAGAACGGACAACCAGATCGGGATCACACTGAACCTGGCGCCGGCCTATCCCGATACAGATTCCCCGGAAGACGAGCTGGCGGCACGCTACGCCGATGGCTTTCAAAACCGCTGGTTTCTCGATCCGGTGTTAAAGGGAAGCTATCCGGAGGATATGTTCGAGGTATATCAGAAGCAGTATGACGCCCCTACCGTTGAGCCGGAGGATTTGAATGCTTTCAGGAGGAGCCGAATCGATTTACTCGGTGTCAACTACTACATGCGTAGGATCGTTCGCCGGCCTGCAAAAGAGGAGGACCTGTTTGCCGACGTCCGACCGGATTACCAGGGAGTCCGTTTCACCGAGATGGATTGGGAGATCCACCCCGACGGTCTGTATGCGCTGTTGACCCGGATCCAGAAGGATTACGACCCGCCGATCGTGTATGTCACCGAGAACGGCATCGCCTGCCCGGATCAGGTCGATTCTGATGGACGAATCCGGGATGACGACAGGATCGATTACCTGCGTTCCCACTTCAGCGCCGCCCATCGCGCCCTGCAGGAGGGTGTGAAACTCAAAGGCTACTACGTGTGGAGCCT
This sequence comes from uncultured Spirochaetaceae bacterium, assembly GCA_964520025.1. Taxonomy (GTDB): domain Bacteria; phylum Spirochaetota; class Spirochaetia; order SZUA-6; family DRHE01; genus JAFGQJ01. Next base: position 120 of record CAZFMD010000219.1, on the reverse strand, counting down.
GTTCGACAACTTCGAATGGGCTTACGGCTATTCAAAGCGCTTCGGCGTTGTCTATGTCGACTACAAGAGCCAGGCGCGCATCCCCAAGAGCAGCGCCAACTGGTACAGGGAAGTGATCGC
>CAZFMD010000218.1:0-5055 GCA_964520025.1 uncultured Spirochaetaceae bacterium | reverse complement strand
CCCAGGATCGCATTGGCGCCCAGCTTTCCCTTGTTCTCCGTGCCGTCCTTGGCGATCATGGTGCGGTCCACGTCCACCTGATTCAGGGCATCCAAGCCCACGATTTCGGCGGCGATCTCATTGTTGACGTTCTCCACGGCCTTCAGAACACCCTTGCCGAGATAGCGTCCCTTGTCCCCGTCTCTCAGCTCCACCGCTTCATGTTCTCCCGTGGAAGCCCCGGAGGGCACCGCGGCGCGGCCCATGCAGCCGCTCTCCAGATGGACTTCCACTTCGACAGTCGGGTTTCCCCGGGAGTCGAGGATCTCTCGGGCTTCGACCCATTCAATAATGCTCATCGATCTCTCCTGTTTGTTTCTTGGAATTGGGGTATAGAATTAATATGGTAACAGCCCCTTGAGGCTGTCAAGGGAGTGGCTGTGTTTTCTCGAGGGGCGCTTAATCCTCCAACAGGAAATCGTCCACGGCCAGCTCGAACTCCAGCACCCCGGCGTTGCGGCTGAGCGCTCTTTCCACCTTCTGGGGGGGCAGATCGAAGGTCAGCTGGAGCGCCATCTGCTGCGGGTACTCCCCTACCTCCTCAAGGGCTCCCTCCTCACCGAGCAGAGCATCGAAGGGGACCCGCACCCGCGCCCAGAAGCTGCTCACGCCGAACTCATAGCCGTAGTAACGGCCGCTTTGCTCATGGCTCAGCTCCAGCCACCCTTCAGTCAACAGGTCCGAGCGGATATAGAAGCTCAAAGCGCCGAAGCCCTCCAGGCTGCGGGGAAGCAGGGTTTTCGCGAACATGGTGATGTTCTGCTCCTCGGCATGAAAATCCCGGATCTCCTCTCCGAGTTCCAGCCTGGCACGGACACTGAGGTAGTTGCCGGATTGCCCCCCCTCGGGCTTCGTGAGAATCAGCTCTTGGGTTTTCACGCCGCGGTTGACCTTCACCACTCCCTGATCGTCTGTCGAGTAGTCGGTGTAGATGCTGGAGCCGTACAGCTCGGCGAGGAAGGGCAGGCGGTCGATGTCGTCGTTGAAGCTCTCCAGGATACGCGGATTCTCCTCCCCCTTCTTGCGGAAAAATCCTATGTTGTCCAGGTCCACCGAGCAGCTCACCTCGGTTCCACTGCGCATCTTGTGAGCCAGGTAGTTCGGCTCGAACTCGGCGGTTACCTCGATCACTACGGGCAGATCGGGGTCGAGTTTGTCTCCCACCTCATCCGGGATAAAAGCGGCGAAGGGAATCTTCAGATCCCCCCACTGGTTGTCGTTCAGTGACAGGGTCCTGTAGAAGTAGAGGTTACGCTCCGCCCTCTCCTGAATCAAGACCAGGCCGGTCACGCTGAAGCCCTCGGGCCTGATGCTGAGGCTCAAGCCCTCGAATTGCCGCGGGCTCTCCGCTGTGTTCACGATGGCCGTGAAGTACAGGTCCGAGTCCTCCCAACCCTGAGAGATATCCGCCGAATCCAGGGTCGCCTCGAAGAGGAAACGGGCGAAGGCCGAATCGTCGATCGACCCCGATTCGACAAGCTCGATCGTACCGTAGGCATCCAATACCCGCTGTCCCCAGTACTCTTCCCGGTGGGACAGCTGGATCTCCGGGGCGCCCTTGTCGAAGCTTTCGAACAGGGTGGTGGTCGTGGCCGTTCCCCCCACCTCGATCACCTCCCTCTGCACGGTGATCACCTCCGAGCCGAAGCCGACCTTCTGGGCGAAGTCCTCCTCCAGCTGGAAATCAAGGATCAAGCCTGTCAGGACCACACCGGTGGCCACCTCCACCACCTGGGTGTTGAGCTTGTAGTAGTCCGCCACCGCATCGATGAAGCCGGTAAGGATCAGATCCGCGCCGAGCTGCTGGCCGATTTGGATCTGGGTCTCCTTCTCGGCAAGATCGGACATCTGGAAAGAGGCTTCGGAAAGAATCCTGTCCAATACCTGCCGGCTCACCACCTGAAATCCACCTTTTCCCTGTGTTGCCATGGAGGTTGTCAGCCCATTTATCAGGTAATCGCTGATACCGCTCACCTCACCCCCGACCGTGAAGTAATACACAGCCAGAGTTCTGCCCTCCTGCTGCGGGAGGCCGGCAAGGATCCCCCGGGTCGTCTGTTCGATGACCTGGTCTATGCCCTGGATTCGCTGTTGTTCGGCTGGCTGGCTGGTGCAGCCGAACAGTATGAGGGCTGACAGAACGATGGCCCGAAAAGCGTGAATTGTCTTCATGGTGTGAATCTCCTTTTCTCTTTTAGTTATAGTTCATCAGGAATGGGGATGCAAAGGGAAATCCGCCGACCCTCGTCGGGTGCGAGGCCTTGGTGAAGGAATCTTCCTTGACCCCGCTGGAACTGAAACTTACAATACTGAAGACAGGCGGAGAAACGAGGATGTACTACAGTAAAATATTCGGGAAAACGCTCAGAGAAGTCCCTCAGTCGATCCGTACGCCCAGCTACGCTCTGCTGCACCGGGGGGGCTTTGTGAGGCGAATGGGTCAGGGAATGTACTCGTTTTTGCCCATGGGCATGCGGGTGCTGCAGAATATACAGCGGATCATCGCCGAGGAAATGGGAGCATTGGGTGGTCAGGAGATCTACGTTCCGGTGGTCACGCCTACGGAGATCTGGAAGCGCAGCGGGCGGCTGAACTGGATCAGCGAGCTCGTCCCCTTCAAAGACCGCCACGGCAGGGAACTGGTGCTCTCACCAACCCATGAGGAGGCCTTCGTAGAGCTGGTAAGGGTGGCTTTGAGTTCTTATCGGGAGATGCCCCTGTTTCTCTATCAGTTTCAAATCAAGTTCCGGGACGAGGAGCGTGTCAAGGACGGCCTGGTGCGCACCAAAGAGATCTACATGCACGATGCCTACTCGTTTCATCGATCCTATCAGGATCTCAACAATTTCTTCCCCAAGACATTTACGGCCTACAAGAGAGTCTTCGATCGTTGCGGCATCCAGACCTTTGCAGGGGAGGCGGGAGTCGGCTACATAGGTGGAGAGAAGTCCTACGAGTTCCTCATGCCCACCGATTCGGCGGATCACGCCATCATCCTCTGCGACAAGTGCCAGTACTGCGCCAGCAAAGAAGTTGCCGTTGGGGGCAAGCGATACCTCAGTGAGGAGCAGAAGAGCCTGGAGAAGGTCCATACCCCGGGCTGCACCACCATCGACGATCTGGCTGAGTTCCTGGGTGTACCGAAAGAACGTACGGCCAAGAGTCTTGTTTACAACACACCGCAGGGGCTGGTCATGGCCGTGGTGCGGGGGGATTACGAGCTGGGCTTGGAGAAGCTCTCCGGGTATCTGAAATTTCCCGCCTACCGCCCGGCCGCCGACGAGGAACTGTCCGAGGTGGGACTGGTGCCGGGGTACCTGTCGCCACTTCATGCCGATCGGCGGATCAGGGTGGTTGTGGATGACGCGGTGGCCAAGAGCAACAATCTCGTGTACGGGGCCAATGAGTTCGATCACCACCTGATCAATGGGAATTTCGGAAGGGACTATGACACCCAGGATGTGACGGACATTGCCCTGACCCGGGACGAGAAGATCTGTCTGCAGTGCGGGGGCGTTTTAAGGGAAATCCAGGCTCTTGAAGTGGGCCATATTTTCAAATTGGGGGACTACTACACCCGGGCGATGAAGCTGACCTACCAGGATGAGCGGGGCACCTCCACATACCCCCATATGGGGTGCTACGGGGTCGGTCTGGGACGCCTGATGGATGCTGTGGTGCGTTCGAACCATGACGAGCGGGGCATCATCTGGCCCGCTTCCCTGGCCCCCTTTCAGGTATATCTGATGAGCGTGGGAAAGTCGCTGAGCGTGAAAAGAGCGGTGGAGGATCTGCATCGGGAGCTCGGGGACCGAGCCCTCTACGATGATCGCGGCGACTCCCCGGGAGTGAAGTTCAACGATGCCGATCTGATCGGAATTCCGCTTCGGATCGTGGTCGGAGCCAAGCACCTGGGGGAGGGTAAAGTGGAGATCAAAGAACGCAGGAGCGGAGAGATCCACCTGGTGGCACTGGATCAGGTCAACCGCGCAGTGGACGATCTGTCGGGACGGCCGGTGGACGGAGCCGGGCAAATCCGGGGGTAAGGCCATGGAATTCACTCTCGACAACGAGCTTGTCGAACAGATCATCTTCGCCATGGAGGATCAGCAGAGCGAGTACTGCGTGCATCGGGACAGTGGGGAGTTGCTGCGGGAGGATGAGATCGAAGAGATGGAGAGCGAGGAGGAAGCTGAGGATCCTTTCGTTCCCATTCCCGATTGGCGGCCCGTTGACGGTTTTCTCATGATGGAGAAATTCGTGGCCCGGCTGAGGAACCCTCTCCTGCGGGACCAGCTCAAAGGCGCTCTGACCTCCGGCCGGGGCGTGTTTCGAAAGTTCAAGGACATCTTGAAGACCAGCCCGGAGATCGAGCGGCTCTGGTTCAACTTCAAGGAGCGGGAGCTGCGAAGGGTCGTGTGGCAGTGGTACAACGACAACCGTGAGCTGGCCGGACTGCAGCGATTGGAGGAGGAGCCGGAGTCGGAGGAGGGTCTGGAGGACCTCCTGGCCGGCGATTTCGCCATTGTTAAGATTGAGCATCGCCACCTGGAGGACTTGCAGGAGTTGGATCAAAGATCCTTTGCGGCCAGATTTCCCGAGGCGGATTCGGAAAGGGCTGCCGAGCTGTTCCGGGAATCCAGAGAGAGGCTTCCGGACCCTCACTCGGCAGGCAGCGTGGTTTTCGTGGCGGAAACTCCGGATGAGGAGTTCGCCGGTTTCGTCTGGGCCGTCGAGCAGAGCGATCCTCTGGTTCCCGGACGCATCCTGCGGGTGCAGCAGTTGGCCGTGGTTCAGCGCTATCAGGGCGTGGGATTGGGGGCCATGCTGTTGAAACGCCTGATCGCCGAGGCTCGGGATCGGGGCTACCACCGCCTGCGTAGCGAGCTGAGCGGTACGGGTCTGCAGCTGAATGGATTCTTCGAGAAACTGGGCTTCCAGACCATGGCCCAGGACATGGAGATCGATCCCACTTACTGGGAGGAGTAAGGCCGGCGGCATTCGATGGGAGCGGTT
>CAZFMD010000217.1:0-5095 GCA_964520025.1 uncultured Spirochaetaceae bacterium | reverse complement strand
AATTTCCTCGAGATGCTGGGCAAGGTTCGTACATTCCTGGATGCCCGGCGGGCATATGCAGAGTTGTTCTTTCCCTACTTCATCGAGAAGAGGGCACCGGTATCCGGCGAACGCAGCATGATGGAGTATCTGTGCGAGTACATGGGCGAGGTGAGCGACCAGTACGAGCATTTTTACGTGGGTATACAGGTTCCCATCGCCACGGTCTGCCCCTGCTCCCAGGAGATCAGCGACCTGGGCGCCCATAATCAGAGGGGAATCGTGCGCGTAAAGCTGCTGTTCGAGAAGTTTTTCTGGATCGAGGATGTGATCAGCATCGTAGAGCAATCCGGTTCCAGCGAGGTGTACACTCTGCTCAAACGGGAGGATGAGAAGTATATCACCGAACAGGCCTTCAAACGACCGCGTTTCGTAGAAGACGTGGTGCGGGAGGTTACCCAGAAGCTCGAAGAAACCGGAGAGTTCCGCTGGTTCAGCGTGGAGGCGGAGAACTTCGAAAGTATTCACAATCACAGCGCCTACGCTTACGTGGAACGAGGTTCGATAGAATAGGAACAATGAGTTTGCCGGGAGTGCTGCGGATAATCCTCGGGGGTGTAAGCGGGTATCTGCTGGGCAGCATCTCTCCCGCCTATTTCCTGGGAAAAGCACTCAAAGGTATCGATGTCCGGGATCAGGGCTTTCGCAACGCGGGAGCGCGAAACGTCTATCACCTCCTGGGCATTGTTCCCGCTTCGATCACGGCAATCGTGGATCTGGGCAAGGGGATCGCCGCGGTCCTGATCGCCGGCCGACTGCTGAATCTGCCCGACACTTGGCTGTTCGTGCCGGCCTGGGCAGCGGTGCTGGGCCACATCTTTCCCTTCTACCTGCGCTTGCGGGGCGGCAAAGGCATGGCCGTCTCTACAGGCATGGTCCTGCTTCTCTGTGTACAGGCCATGACCGAGGGTGCCTTTGCCCCTTCCCAGTTGGTCGTGGTACTGGCCGCGGCGGCTGTAGTGTTCGTAGCCTCCCACAGCGGGGACCTGACCGCCCTGGTGGCCTTCCTCTTTCTCACTGTCGTTACCCTCCTGGAGCTGCACTTCAGTGCGCGGGGCTTGCTGATGGCGAGCCTCAGCCTCTACTGCTTCGCCCTGGCTGTAAGGGGAACCATTGTTCAGCGGGTATTCGTTCTGGATACCCAGATCGAGATGAAGTGGTGGCGGGTGATCGCCAGGCCCTTTGCCCTGCTTTTGATCCCCATCGACCTGCTGTTCGGCAGGACCGTGCTGCTGTTCATCATGGCGGGGATCGGAGTGATTCTGATCGGTACGGACATATTCCGCATGCTCAGCCGCCACCAGCTGCAGCAGCTGTTCAAGAAGAAGGAGAGCAAACGCTTCTCTTCGATGACCAGCTTCGTTGTAGCGGTGTTCATCATCTTCCTGGTATTCCGTGGCATTGTTCCCTACCTGGGGCTGGCCTACATCACCATCGGCGACATATTCAGCAAGATCATCGGGATCAAGTTCGGCAAGCACCGGCTGCTGCGGGACCGAACCCTGGAGGGATCACTGGGCTTTTTAGCCGGAAGCTTCATGGCAGGCTGGGTGATCTGCTCCCTGCTGCCGGTTCCTATCTATGTAGTATTCGCCGGGCCTGTTTTTGCCACAGGGGTCGAGCTGTTCTCCATGGATCTGGATGACAACTTCACCGTTGGCATCGTGACCAGCGGATTTCTCTTTGCCCTGCACTACTTCCTCAGTATCTGAAAGCTACAGTAACGGCGGACCGTGCGGGTGAAATCTGCCTCTCAGGTCTTGGCCGTCCGGAGTGTGCCTTCCTGCAGTCGTCGCAGAGTGCGGGATATCCACAGCGCGCTCATGCCGGCTGCCAGAACATTTCCGGTAATGATGCCCAGCCACACCCCGTAGATCTGGAGATCAAAGACGTAGACGTAGAGGAGCATGGCCGGTACGGCCAGTAGCAGCAGTCTGGAGGTGGTGATGAGCAGGGCCGGGAGGGGATGGCCGATGGCCTGAAAGAAGGACCGGGACAGTATTCCGATCACGGCGAATACGAAGGTAAACTCCACGATCCGGGTCTGTAGCACGGCGTAGCGTACCACCTGATCGATGTCGCTGAAGAAAGGATAGATCCACGGGGCCAGGATGAACATTGCCGTGGCGGAAAGCACCACCAGAACCATGGCTGTGAGCAGGCTCTTCCACCAGATCTCCCGTACCCGTTCGAAGTTTCCCCGCCCGGCGTTTTGACCGATCATGGTAACCAGGGCGGCCCCGATGGCGAAGATCGGCATCAGCACGGCCTGGTCCAGGCGGCCGCAGAGGGCGAAGGCGGTGAGCGCCAGGGGATCGATAGCCACCACCACCCTGTTGAAGAAGAAGAAACTCAGAGCCATGAGGATCATTCCGGCGGACTGGGGCAGGCCCACAGCCAGGATCTTCTCGATCGTCCGCCATTCTATGTTGGCCATCTTCCAGTGGACCTCCACCTGGGTCTTGCGGCGGATGAATACGCTGAGGATGAAACTCACGGCTATCGCCTGGGCCACCGTGGTGGCAAGGGCCGCTCCCCGCACCCCGAGTTTCAGGGTGAAGATGAAGATCGGATCCAGGATGATATTCCCCGCAGTGCCGATGATCATGGCGATCATCACGTACTTCATCATTCCCTCGCCCTGGAGGATGCCCATGAAGGTGCTGGAAACGAACAGGAGCACTCCGGCGGGCACGATGAAGCGCAGGTACTCAAGGCCGTGAACCAGGTAGTCCCCCTCGGCCCCGAGAAGGCGCAGGATATCCGTGGAGAAGATGTAGGTGGGGATGGCAATGGCCAGGGCCACGATTACACCGACGGCCAGGCCGCTCTCCGCCGTCTTGTCCAGGACCTGTCGGTTTTCCTCCCCGATGGCCCGGGCCACCAGGGAGCTGGTTCCCACCACGATCCCCTGACTGAGGGCGATTGCCAGAAAGAGGAAGGGAAAGATGATTCCGGTGCCGCCGACATAGGAGGGGTCGGCCAGGTCTATGCGGCTGACCCAGATGGTGTCTGTGATGTTGTACAGCAGCTGGAAGAGCATCCCGAAGAAGATAGGGGAGGCCAGGCGCGCAAGGAGTCTGAGCACCGGGCCTTCGAACATATTCGGTAGCGGTCGTTTTTTTTCTTTCCCCTGTTGATCGGTCAATTCATCACTCCCGGATTCGAGTTTTCCGGATCATACAGGCAAAGAGGCCGGCTATACAACCGCATGTGCGCACTTCGGGCATGGGGTAGCTGTCGCTATCTGATGCATGATTCGCCGGGATAGATGTGCTATAGTAGGGGCGGGAGGTATGGCATGAAGCGAAATAGTTCGACAGCAATCACCCTGTTCCTCATTGTGCTAGCCCTAGTCGCGGGATTCGTGCTCGCCGGTTGTGTGACCACTGCAACGGCGGAGTGTAGCGAAGAAGGCCAGATCATCTGGGATAAGGGCTTCGATCCCGAGCGCAACGAGCCGCGCTGGGTGAATAACCGGAAGGCGGCCCTGAAGGAGGCGGGGGTACGTTCCTCGGAGATCCCCAAAAAGTACGTTGTCTACATGGGCGTTTCCGAAGACAAGCCGGATGAACGAGCGGCTCGCTTCGATGCGGTGGAGGATATGCTCAAACGCTACGCCGTGTACCTGCAACAGGAGCTGAACCGTATCCTTCCCGAGGCCGCCGACAAGGCCGGGGTGCGTTTGCCCGAGCTGAACACCGCCCTGGGCGCCGATATGGCGGTGAGCTATCTGCCCAGAGAACCGATAGAGCAGAACGTAATCCGGGCTCACTGGATCGCAACGGGCAAGCTCTGTCCCGATCTCACCCAGAAGATGTATCGGGTCTATGTTCTCGGGGCTTTCGACAAGGATGTGCGAAAGGAGCACGTGCTCGAGGCGGCCATAGAGACCTTCAAGTACGCGATTATCCGCGGCGAGGACAAGGACGAAGTGCTGGCGGAGACCCAGCGGCTGCTCCGGCGGCTGTAGGCTCGCTGTATTCCCGCCGCAGGCTCTAGACCAATCCCGCGCCCAGGGTCTCCAGATCTTTCTTTCTCTTGTACTCCGACTCCATCTCCATCATGGCCGGAGGAAAACCCAATGACTCCATGCGGCTGAGAAAAGGCTCGGAGGGAAAGAACTCGGGGGTCATGATTCCCTGGCCTTTCCACTCACCCCTGGCCAGCAGTTCCATCATGATTACCGGGTTGAAGGCGGTTTGGGCAACGACCGCCTGGCTGCCCACGGTTTCCATACAGACGCGGTTGTCCACGATATTGTACAGATAGATCGAGCGCTCCATGCCCTCCTTGATGCCCTTTACCCACAGGCCGGCGCAGACGGCTCCCCGCATCAGGTGGCCGATCCTGGCCGGATCCGCAGCGGCGGCGGCCACAACGTCCCGGGGCGCCACCATCACATCCCCTACCCGTATCCGCTCGGTCCTGCCCAGGCCGAGAGCCTCCAGGGTCTTGATCACTGAACGAAAGCTCTCATCCAGACCATACTTGAAGGTGCAGCGCCGCAATCCGAGTCCGGCGAAGTAGCGGGGGAGCATCAGTACCTCTTCGTGCTCCACGTTCACGACCTCCGTCGGGCCCACAGGCTGGGGAAAGGGAAAGATTTCAGCTTGAGAGAAGGGCGGTGTGGTGTACCATCCCCTGTCCCGTTCCCAGATCACCGGCGGATTCAGGCACTCCTCGATTGTCGTCCAGATTGAAAATCCGAAGGCCACCTCCATTCCTTCCACGGTCAGGTTGTCCGCGTCCCGGACATTCAGCTCGTGGATCTCGTCGAACAGGTGATCCGCGGCGTAACGGGCGAATACGTTCACCATTCCCGGCTCCACCCCCGTTCCGAGCACGGCCAGGAGGCCCGCATCTTCCCACTGTCCCGCCTCGGCGAACTGCCGGTCCCCGAGCTTCACGTGGGTCCTGGTATGGGGATCATCCGCATGCTGTTCGGAAAGGCTCATGGCCATATCCATGTAGGTGCATCTTGCCATCAGGGCGGCGTGAAAGATCGGCATGTTGAAGTTGGGAGCGCAGGCATTCATGATGAAATCGGCTTTGT
>CAZFMD010000216.1:0-5134 GCA_964520025.1 uncultured Spirochaetaceae bacterium | reverse complement strand
TGCGGGGTCGGCTGAAGGGTCGAAACCTCCCGAACGACAAAATCTTCAGTTTTGACCTTGATCTTCATATATCAAAATGATGAAAATATATATCTAATAGAAATTTAAATACTTGCGCCGAGCAGATCCCCCTGTTACAATTGGCCACATTGTATTTTATCAGCTTAAGGAGGATGCGTCATGAAAAAAGTACTGTTGTTTGCGGTTTTGGCCCTGCTGCTGTTCTCCGCTTCCGGCTTCGCGGAGACGGGAATCGGTGTGACTGCTAATTACCCGATTTTTCACTACTTCTGGGGTGATGAACAGGTGGAGTTCGAAGATTTCTCAGTAGGAGCCACGATCCGCTCGAAACAATCCATACTGCTGCTCGACGTGACGGCCCTGTACCCTCTGCGGGGCTACGGTGTCGCCGGTCTGCTCGATGTAGGGGTTTGCTTTGACCTGTTCATGCTCCGCATCGCCGCCCTAGGCGGCCTGGATGTGATGTACGGCTTCGAAACTGAGGAATTCTACTGGGGTCCCAATATCAAGGCCAATGTAGATCTGAAGCTGGGTCCGGCCACGATCGGGCTGAGCGCCGTCATTCCGCTGACCTCGCTCATCAGCGACGATGAGGACACGCAGATGACTCTGATGTACTTCGCCGGCCTCTCTCTGAACCTGATCTACTGGTTCTGAGGTTTTAACGAGAGGGCGAGCCAGGCGGAAACCCAGAAATTGCCAGGTGCAACGGGCGATTGTTCCCACTCATGATTCGCGGGGGCGTGCCCGAGCAAAGCAGGACGCTCGGAAACAGCTACTCCCGGCTTAGCCGATACAGCGCGGCGATACCGTAGTCGGTCACCACGACGCTTCCGTCCCGGCAGACGCAAGCTCCCCGCAAGCACTCAAATCCCGCCGCGATCACCCGGATCTCTCCTCCGCTGGTTCGCAGCGTCAACCGGTCACCATCGGGCAGGTAGAGATTGCCTTGAGCATCCACGTCGAAAAAGGTGTAGGCGTGCCACCGTCCATCCGGGGGCACGACCTCCTCCGGCTCTTGCCCTGGTGCGAACCGTAGGATTCTGGTGTTGAATACCTCACCCAGGGTGCCGTCGCTGCTCTGCCCGTCGGCTTCGGCCGCACCAACCCAGATCCTTCCCTGACTGTCCAGGGCCAGTCCCACCGGATGGGGAATATTTGTCTGAATCGTAACGCTGGTACCGTCCGGGAGGAGTTCCATCACCCTGTTCGTTCGGTAATCGGCGTAGAAGATTCTACCGTCCGGTGCCACATCGATTCCTGCGGGCTCGCCCACCTGTTTGGTGATCGTCCGGTGCTTTCCGGCAGTATCGATTTTCAGAATCGAGCTGGTGAATCCGGGAGCAGCCTCGCTGTAATAGATCGAGCCGTCGCGATCGAAAGCGAAGTCCGCCGCCGGCGGCTGATACGAACAGATGTGGGACAGGTTGAACCTCTGCACCGAACCGTCCGCCCGTACGCGCAGCAAACCTGATTCGTCCCCGTTGACGTAGAGGTCACCGTGGGGAGACTGCTCCACCGCGATCGGCGTGATGAGACCGGAGGGATTGTTGAGTCGTCGAATGGTGCCGTTCATGTCGATAGCCAACAGCTCGCTGCTCTCCTTGCGTACGCAGATCACCCGTTGTGAGGGCTCGTGGAAGGACAGACCGAAGGGCATATTTTTGTCTTCTGGATTGGAAGCAATCAGGCGGCACTTTCCGCCCGTATCCAGCCGGAACAGGCCCTGTTCTGCTTCAGCATAGGCGGTGAAGTACAGGTTGCCGGCGGCGTCTGAAGTGAGCCCGTCGCTGGCGATATGAATGTGTCTCCGGTGATACACCTCGACCCTCCTGTTTCCCTCCAGACGGTCGATTCCCTCGGTAGTTGCCAGGTACACCGTTCCTTTCGCTGTCACCTCCACGGCGCGCAGAAAGGTGTTTTTCGGCATATCGAAAAGCTTCTGCAGTCCTGTTGGCCTGTTGTAGCGGTAAAGAGCTGAGGCCTCTTTGCTCGGATCGTCATCCCGGATCCACCAGGCTATGTACACCGATTTTCCATCCGGGCTGGCCGCGATGGAACCGTCGGTATATGCCTCGGGCAGGCTGGCGATATCCTCGGCCTCAACTGTGCCGGGAAGCCAGCGGTACAGCCGTCCGTCGGGAAAATTGTAGTACCAGAATACTCCCGCCTCCGTGCATTCGAAGTTCATACCGGCCGGAGCCTGGAGCGTTTCGAAGCGCCCGCTCCCATTGAGCTTGACCAGTCGGCCCCGGGAACCGGCCATGACGATTTCCCCGCGGGGAGTTACCGCTGTATCGAAAGGGGCGCTGGCCGTGGGCCCGGCCGGAACGAGTACCTCGACCCGGTAGTCCTTCGAGCAGGAGATCTCGGTGTCACCGAAGGCGTGGATCCGCTCCTCGTCTCCACCATTTCCGGCAATCAACACGTAGTCCACCAATCCTCGGCCGCCGGCATTGGCGGCCACGGCAAAATTGCGCATCTTCTTGGCCCTGTCAAAAGGAACCGAACCGAACAGCTCGTTGTTCACGTAGTAGCTCAGGTTCTCTCCCTCCACGCGCAGCTCATGGAGCATCCAGCGGTTGCGATTGGAGGCGGAAGGCTCACCGAACCCTTCCTCCCGGAACGCCTGGTGTCCGTGTTCGAAGTCCTTCCAGGCCCAGTCTCCGTCCACATCGTTGAATAGAGCGAAGTGGCCGTTCTCGCTGCCAATGGGAGTGAACAGATGCCCCCGGTTGGAAGTCAAACGGTAGCAGACCAGAGCACGGGTAAAGCCACGGCCGAGCTCGAAGTACAGATGCTGGCCGTCGGCCTGTATTCGCAGCAAGCCGTCTTGTATATCCGTCGTGTTCACCTCCTGCAGCTGCTCTACCCGCCTGTCGTTGAAATCTTCGAATACGATCAGCTGTTCGGTCCATGAATCGAGAAGGGACTGTTCTTTGGCACTCAGCCGGGCGCCGGGATCGTCAAAGAGCTCAAAGCGCGGTTCGGCCGGTAGCCCTGCAGTTGCCAGCAGGGCCTGGACCACCAGCAGAAAGATGACCAGATTTGTCTGTTTCACGGTGCAGCACCTCCAGCAGGAAGGTCAGGTTCCTGAGAATTATAGGCTGCCCGGGACGAATCAGCAAGAATGTAATTGATTTCACAGAGGAAACGGTTCTATAATTTGTATCAGAGCGATGAAAAAAACAGGCTGTTTGATCCTGCTCCTGATTGCAGCGGCTCTTCCCGCCTCTCCCAAGCTCTTTTCGCCGGCCTATTCGAACCTCGGCCATCCCTTTGTGGATGTCGCCGTGACCCCGGGGGCGGTAATCCCCCTTTTCGCAGATGCCGACTTATATACGGTTGGAGCGAGTGCGGTGATCACAGGTGAGCTGAAAATTTCGAATGTTCCGTTTCTCTACACCCACGGGGAGATCGGCTACAGTCTCATCCCTGTCCGGGCCGAGTCTCTTCTCTCGGTAGTACCGCTTGGGGCCGGGATGGGCTTCAAGATCAACGCCCTGCCCAGGATAGAGGCCAAGGCAGCGGTCAGCGGCGGCTACTACTTCGGTGCCCTGCATTCCAGCCCCTTCCTCGCCGAAGGGGAGGCCATCTGGGATGGAAACCCCTATGTATCCGTTCGCGCAGGTTCTTCGTTCTACCTCATGCCGACTATCAGCCTCGGTCTGGAGGCTTCCTACGCCAACTACTTCGGATTGGTGCAGTTCTTCGGGGTTTCTCTGGTCGGATCGTACCACATCCCGATTCAAGGCCGAGTTCCGGTGGAAATCAAATCCGTAGAGGTGGGGCGCCTGTTTCCCGTGCTCTATCAGTTCTACGACCGCGAACCTCCGGGCCGGGCGGTGATCGCGAACACGGGGCGTTTCCCGGTCAGCGGGATCCAGGCGAGTTTCTACCTGGATCCCTATATGTCACGTCCCACTGTTTGGGAAATCGATGAGGCCCTTGCTCCGGGGGAGGAACGGGAGATTGAGCTGCAGATGTTGTTCAATGACCGTATCCTCGCCATAGTCGAGGAAGCGAAGTTCTCCGGGGAGCTGGTTCTTTCCTGCGAGTGCTTCGGACAACGCCACGAGACCCGCAGGATTCTGCCTGTTGAAATTCGGGATCGTAACTCCCTCACCTGGGAGGATGACCGCAAGGCGGCGCTGTTCGTATCCGAAAAGGATCCGAATGTGCTCGCATTGGCGGGCTCTACTGTAGCAACCGTGAAGCGCTCCAGGTTGCGTCCGATCAATCCTGTCTTCCGCATGGCCGCCGGCTTGCATTCGGCCCTTTCCGTGTACGGGATGTCCTATATCTCGGATCCCAATTCTCCATATACCGAAGTGCTCAAAGACGGATCCTCCATCGATTTCCTGAAATTCCCCCGGCAGACCCTGAACCACAGGGCGGGGGATTGCGACGATCTGACAATCCTCTTCTGCGCCCTGTTGGAATCGGTCAACATGGAAACGGCCTTCATCACGGTTCCCGGCCACATCTACGCGGCTGTCTCGCTGGGCATCAGCCAGGAAGAGGCTGCCAAGCTGTTCACCAGTCTGGAGGATCTGATCTTTCTGGAGGACAAGACCTGGCTTCCCGTGGAGGTCACGGAGCTGGACGGCGGATTCCTGGTGGCCTGGCAGCTGGGTGCCCGGGAGTGGCGGGAGCATCGGGAGAGCGGTGAAGCACACCTCTATCCGGTACATGCCGCCTGGCAGTTGTATCCCCCGGTCGGTCTTCCGGCGGGAGGCTCGGGATTCGATCCTCCCGCACCGGAAGAGGTGCTGGGTTTGTACAATGAAGAGCTGATCGCCTTTATCCAGCAGGAACTCGAGCCAAAGGTGGAGGAGTGTCAGAGACGTATCGCAGCTTCTGGAAACCATCCCAAGGAGATCAACACCCTGGGCGTGCTCTACGCCCGTTACGGACTGTTCGAGGAAGCCAAGGGTGAGTTTCACCGCGTGTTGGAGAGCAACGAGTATGTGCCCGCTCTGGTGAACCTGGGCAACATTTACTTCCTGGAGGAGGACTACGATTCGGCCCTTCTGTACTTCGACAGAGCCCATGCGGTGAATCCCACCTCGGCCAATGTGCTGCTCTGTCTGGCCAGGACCCACTACCAGCT
>CAZFMD010000215.1:3112-5146 GCA_964520025.1 uncultured Spirochaetaceae bacterium | reverse complement strand
GGGTGGCGATTGCGGAAATCGGTCCTTCCGGCCGGGTTGTAATTCATTCCTCCACCCAGAGTCCCTTTGTGGTCCGCTCTCTGATGAGCCGGCATTTCGGCATTCCCGCCGGCAAGATCCGCATTGTCACGCCTCGTGTGGGCGGCGGTTTCGGCGGCAAGGCGGGGATGCAGCTGGAGGCTCTGGCCTACCTGCTGTCCCGCGGTGTGGGTGGGCGTCCCGTGCGGCTGGCCAACAGCCGCGAGCTGGACATGAGGGCCTCACCGGGCCGCCCGGGTTTGCAGGCCCACGTCAAGCTGGGAGCCGCTGCGGATGGGCGGCTGGTCGCCGGGGAGATCCGCTACCTGTTCGACAGCGGAGCCTTCGCCGACTATGCGGTAAACGTGAGCCGGGCCGCCGGTTACGCCTGCACCGGGCCGTATCGGGTGCCGAACCTCAAGGCGGATTCTCTCTGCGTGTACACCAATCATCCTTTCGCCACCGCCTACCGCGGCTTCGGACATATCGAGATGTCCTTTGCCGTGGAGCGGGCCATGGACCTGCTGGCCGACAAGCTGGGTATGGACCCGGTGCAGCTGCGCCTGATCAACGCCGTGGTTCCGGGGGACAGTACTCCGAGCCGTCAGGTCCTGGATCCCGATACGGGGGATCTGCCGGGTTGCATCCGAAAGGTGGCCGAGCGGTTGGACTGGCACAAGGGGGCGCGGAGCAGGGAGGCGGATGGAAAGGTTCGGGCCAAAGGAATCGCCTGCTTCTGGAAGGCCCCGGCCGTTCCCCCCAACACCAGCTCGGCAGCGGTGCTGACCTTCAACGATGACGGAAGCGTGAGCCTGGCTACCGGCATCGTGGAGATCGGAGCCGGGGCGCCCACGGGCCTGGCCCAGATCGTGGCCGAGCGCCTGCAGATCGATCCGGATATGGTTCACGTGGTTCCGGAGGTGATGACCGACCGCTCTCCCCATGACTGGACGACCGCAGCCAGCCGATCGTTGTTTATGGCCGGACGAGCGGCGCTGGAGGCCGTAGAGGATGCTATTGCACAGATCAAGCAGGTGGCCAGCGAACCGCTGGGCTGCGGGCCCGAAGATCTGGAAGTGGCGGACGGGCGTGTCTTTGTTGCCCGTAGCCCGCAGCGGGGACTGGCTTTCCCCGAGGTCGTGTTCGGGTACAGCTATCCGGACGGCAACTCCATCGGCGGACCGGTGATCGGCAGGGGCCGGTATATCGCCGAAGGCCTGACCGGGATCGACCCGCAAACAGGCGAAGGGCGTCCCGGTATCGAGTGGACCCTGGGCTGCGAAGGGGTCGAGGTGGAGGTGGATCTGCGGGAGGGAAGCTATCGAGTGCTCCGGGCCGCCTGCTGCATGGACGTGGGCCGTGTGATCAATCCCGCCCTGGCCCGAGGACAGGTCGTCGGGGCCATGGGCATGGCCCTGGGTTTTGCGGCCAGCGAGGCCTTCAGCTTCGATGATCGCTCCCGGCTGATCAACGGATCCCTGCGGGACTTCAAGATCCCCCGCTACGGGGATCAGCCGGAGTACATCGTGGATTTCCTGGAAACGCCTCAGAGGGACGGCCCCTACGGAGCCCGGGGACTCGGAGAGCAGGGAATCCTGGGAATACCCGGCGCTCTGGCCGGAGCGCTTTCCCGGGGCATCGGAAAACCGCTGAATCATCTGCCCCTTACCGCCGAGCTGCTCTGGCGGAGGCGGGAGGATCGATGATCCCCTACGACCTGCTATACCTGCGACCCTCAGACGCCGGCCAGGCGGTGCAGCTGTTCCAGCAGACCCGCGCGGATGGCCTGGAGCCGGCCTACTACGCCGGGGGAACGGAGATCTTGAGCTTCACCCGCCGGAACAAAATCCGACCCGGAGCCTTGATCGATATCAAGCAGATACCCGAGTGTCGCGCTGTGGGCAGACAGGGGGATCGGATCATCTTCGGAGCGGCTCTGACCCTGAACGAGGTCATTGAAGCCGATCTGTTTGCCCTGCTCTCCGCTGCCTGCCGGCGCATAGCGGATCACACGGT
>CAZFMD010000215.1:0-3012 GCA_964520025.1 uncultured Spirochaetaceae bacterium | reverse complement strand
CGTCGCCAGAGGGGCACTCGGGTCGACTATCCTCTGGTGACCTGCTGCCTGCTGGAGGTGGATCGGGAGATCCGGCTGGCGGTCGGAGGAGCTTGCGGGTATCCGGTGAGAGATCCGGAGGCCGAGAAGTCGCTGAACGATAGCGCCCTGCAGCGGCGGCAGAGAATCGAGCAGGTGGTGGCCCGCTACGCCCCGCAGATACGAAGCGATTCCCGGGCCTCCTCGGAGTATCGCAGCTTTCTGTTCAGCCGCATCCTCACGGAGGCGGCGGACAGGTTGATGGGAGACGATGTTCGATGAGGGAACTAAGAGGGGAAGGCCGGATAACCCTGAACGTCAACGGGGAGGAGCACAGCCTGGTGGTTCGCGCCGGGGACACGTTGCTCTGGGTTTTACGGGAACGCCTGGGCCTTCAAGGAGCCAAGCGCGGCTGCCAGAACGGGGATTGCGGTGCCTGTACGGTGCTTCTGGAGGGAAAACCGGTGAAATCGTGTCTGATTCTGGCCGTAGAGGTGGAGGGGCGCAGTATCACAACAATCGAGGGGCTGAAGGATACGGCGATTCAGCGCTCCTTCGTGGAGCATGGAGGCTTTCAATGCGGATTCTGTACCTCCGGTTTCCTGCTCAACGCCCACGCCCTGCTGCAAACCCATCCGCAACCGGATCTGGAGACGATCCGATCCTGGTTGGAGTCCAACCTATGTCGCTGTACCGGCTATGAGGGAATCGAACGGGCCGTGAAAGCCGCCGCATCCGGAAAAATCACCGCCGATTAGCTATTTGTTCAGGGTGGAACGCATGTGGGGAACCTCCGCACCGTACGCCACGGCTACCACCTCCGCTGCGATGGAAACCGCGATCTCCGCGGCGGTGTCCCCGCCGATGCTCAGACCGACCGGGGCGTACAGGTAGTCTGGCGCCCGCACACCGGCGGCCTCGAGTTTCTCCAGGGTGGTGCGGATCTTGGAGCGGGAGCCGATCAAACCGACGTAGCGATACCCATCCCTTGCCTGTAGCACCTGCTGCAAGACCTGAAAATCGTGTAGATGACCGTGGGTGGCGATGAAGCAGAACTCGCAACTCTGCAGGATTTCCGCCGCATCCCCGATATTATCATAATCCCCAATAATTATCGTTCGTTCCTCGTTTTCTCCGAGAATATCGCGAACCTCGGCCCTGGAATCGAACACCGTCACCCGGAAGCCCAGGGATTCCAGAATCGGTGTCAGGGCCCTGCCGACGTGCCCGCCTCCGAACAGCATAAAGCCCCGTCGCCCCTGCATGTACTCGTACAGCAGGGTAACCTGTCCGCCGCATTTCATTTTGAGCTTCTCGAGATTGTACTCCTCCAGACGATTTTCCCGGGTTCTGAGCACCTCCTTGGCCTCTTCAACGGCTCTGTGTTCGATGGCTCCGCCCCCTACCGTGCCGAACATCTCTCCCCGGTCGGTCAGGATCATCTTGAATCCAGCTTTGCCGGGAGTTCCGCTGCCCGCTTTGACAACGGTTACAAGCACTATATTGATTCCCTGTTCAATCAGGCTGCTGCACGTTTTGAGAATATCCATGAGCTTACTGTAAATCCTGGCCTGCAATTGCTCAAGAGCTGAGGTTTCCAGTTGCCCGCCGAATTGGCCCGGAAGTGCGTATTTATGTACATTTACAGATGGAACAGGAGTAACCGATGAATCAGGTGCTTCAATGGGTTTTCGCCGACACAGACGGGCAGACGGGAGGTGAATCCGGAAGCGGAGACAGGAACTCCGGAACCGGTACGCAATCTCGCGATCGGGAGCTGCTGGATGCCTACTCCAGGGCCGTAACCGGGGTCGTGGAGACGGTCGGTCCCTCCGTGGTTGCCATCAGCATCCGCAAGAACAGAGACGCTCGCCGGCGGTATGCCGAGCCCGGAGATGCGGGTGCGGGATCCGGAGTGATCATTACACCGGATGGATTCGTCTTGACCAACAACCACGTGGTGCAAGACAGTGACGGTTTGGATGTATCCCTTACCGACGGGCGTAGCTTTTCCGCCCAGGTGATCGGCACCGATCCGGCGACCGACCTGGCGGTGATCCGCATTTCCGACGGTAGTCTACCCGCCTCCGAGCTCGGTGACTCGGACCTGTTGAAAGTCGGACAGCTGGTAATCGCCATCGGCAACCCGCTGGGATTTCAGAGTACCGTGTCGGCGGGAGTCGTCTCGGCTTTGGGTCGAACTCTACGCAGCCAGAGCGGCAGGTTGATCGACGGAGTGATCCAGACGGATGTTGCTCTGAATCCGGGCAACTCCGGGGGGCCTCTGGTTGACAGCCGCGGGCGGGTGGTCGGAATCAATAGCGCTATGATCCACATGGCTCAGGGCATCAGCTTCGCCATCCCGATCAATACGGCCCGTTGGGTGGTAACCGAGCTGGTGATGCACGGGAAGGTCCGCAGAGCCTATCTTGGTATCGGTGCCCGCTCCCGCCCCGTGAACAGACGGATCCAGCACAGGCTGGACCTCGTCAATCCCGCCGTGGTCGAGGTCATCAACATCGAGACCGGCGGTCCCGCCGAAGGTGCAGGCCTGGAGCCCGGTGACTGTATCTTCGGCCTGAACGAAAACCAGGTGAGCACGGTGGATGATCTTCACCGATGCTTGAGTAAATGGCCCCCGGGAACGCCGCTGGACATCAAGCTGTTGCGCCGGGGACGGGTAGAGATATTTCGTATTACGCCGCGGGAGGGCTAACCTTCCGGGCTAGGTTTGCCGAGGCCGGTTTGAGCGTGTGTGCCCGAGTTAATCCCAGAGCGGGACCGACTCGACGCTCTTCACCTCCGGGATCGAGTCTTTGAGCCGGCGCTCGATTCCCTGTTTGAGGGTCAGTTGGGCCATGGGACAACCGCCGCAGGCCCCTTTCAGTCTCACCTTGACGATGCCGTCTTCGGTCACCTCGACCAGCTCGACATCACCCCCGTCGGCCTGTAGGGCAGGGCGAATATCCTGCAAAGCCACTTCGACTTTTTCAC
>CAZFMD010000214.1:0-5150 GCA_964520025.1 uncultured Spirochaetaceae bacterium | reverse complement strand
GCAGATCGAGGAAGTGGCCGTAGGACCAGCCCTCCAGTCCCTCTTCGGTGCGGATCCTGTACCAAAAGTCATTCATCTCTCCGATGCTCTCCCGCAGGCCGCTTCGTTCCAAAACCTCGACCTGCTGGCCTCTCTCAACATGGCCCAGAATTCCCGCACCCAGGGTCGGATAGGCGCGTACCCGTACCCGGTTGTCGTTCAGCACTCCCCGCCCGGGTGTGAACAGATGTCCCTCTCGCTGCAGCCACTTTCGAAAGCTCTCGGTATTGACAACGGCTGTCTCGGGATTCACCTGTCCCCGAATACATACCACGGCACGCCGCAGCTCAGGGGTGAACCAGAAGAACAGCGGGTCGGCACCGGGAATGCGAAAGGCTACCTCCCCGACCTCGGTACCTTCGACATTGACCAGCCGCCAGCGTTCCTGCCCTGCGTACTGCGGCGGCAGCAGGAAAACGCTGTTGGTGAGAAAACGAACCTGCCCGGTAGGGTCGCTGCTTCGCAGGCGAGCACGAACGGTTTTTTGCTCGGTACTCCAGATGAAGATCTCCCCGCTGTCGGGGTTGTGAATCAGAAGGTGCAGGGTATCCGAGCTCAGGGAGATGGGAACCCCGTCAACATCCAGCCAATACTGTCTCTGCTCTCGGGGGTTGAAGCGATACGGTGTGTAGTCTCCGCTGCTGTCCAAACGAGCTGAGTAGAAGGATCCCTCGGGGCCTTGAAGCAGTGCCCAATCGATGGAGACCTTCCAGTCGGGACCGGTAGAGTCGGCAAGGCTCTCAGGATCAACGAAGCGAAGTTTCAGGATGTGCTCCCGATCGACGGTAGAGACCAGGATCCTGTCCTCCACCGCTCCGAGAAAGCGATGAATCTCGAAGTATTCACTCACCCGGCCCCTCTCCAGCTCTATTCGAACCAGCCGGTTCCTCATGTGAGATATCCCGTCGGTCAGAACACTGTCCTCATCCTGATAAAAGGTCATGGCTGAAAAAATGTTCAGAGGTGCTCGGCCCAGGAGGGGAAGATCGATCTGCTGGGGCCAGGGCACAGACGCAGCGAACACAAGTAGCGCACCGATCCAAAGGCGTTTCATATGTTTAAAAACTATAACACACTCAACCTCAATTGACAGCAACCGTCGGACCCGGGCTATACTTGGGCGGTGAGTGCTTTGTCGCAAGCCCTGAAAAACAGTTTCACCGTTACCATAGAGGTAGTGCCTCCCCGAGGTTCGGATCCGGTTCCTCTGCTGGATGCGCTTTCGGCCCTGGATCCGTCCCTGTTCTTCGGCTACAGCGTAGCCACCAATCCCGTGGCCAAGGCCCACATGAGCGCTATGGCTCTCTGCTCGCTGATTACCGCGAGATTCCGGAAAGCAACCATCCTGCACTGCACCACTCGGGATCACAATGCCTTGAGCCTGCAGGGTTTGCTCTGGGGCGCCCGGGCGCTCGGGATCGACACGGTCCTGGTCGCCACCGGAGATACCATCTCCTACAACCTGCGTTACAAGACAACCTCGGTTCGGGATGTGGATGTCTTCGGCCTTGTAGAAACGGCCCGAGAGGCCGGGCAGTTCACGGGGGTTGTCTTCGATCCCCATCCGGAGACTCAGGGGCTGAAGCGGGAATCCGAACGACTGCAGGAGAAAATTCACCGGGGAGCACAGTTCGCCGTAACCCAACCGGTGTATTCCAGCGAATCGGCGCAGCAGATTGCAGAGGCGATCGGATCATTTGGGATACCGATAGTGCTCGGTATCCTGCCGCTGCGCACCGCCGCGCACGCCGATTTCCTCCACGAAAAGGTAAGCGGAATCTCGGTCCCCCAAGCCGTGCGCCGGCGCATGCACCAGGCGGAAGACCCCCTACAGGAAGGCATCCGCATGAGCCGCGAGCTGCTTCAGGACGCCCGAAAGCTGTTTGCCGGGGCCTGCCTCATGCCGCCGTTCAATCACTACGAGATTGTGGATGAGATACTGAAGAGCTGAGATCGAGATTATCTTCGGGACACTCTTTCTCTGATATACCCCTCGGCCTGTTCCGACAATCCGAAGCTATCCAGCTCCCCCTCCAGCTGCTCGAGGGTACCGAATCCACCGACATAGCCATTCAAACGCGCCGCAGTCGTGGAATCCACGAACTGCCGCTCCTGGGGAAACAGCACCCTCAGCTCCTCCATCAGTGCACCGACACTGCGCAGGTAGTACTTCTGGTGATAATTTTCGGCCAGATAGAACTCGGAAAACGGCTCGATATCCGTGTAGATCCGCCCACTGCTCTGCCTGCGCCTCTTGGTCTGCTCGGCAAGCTGGCGCTGCCGTTCATCGGAATAGAAAATCGCGGATCGGTACTGGCGGGAAAAGGACGGTGCTGTGGGATTGTGAGCGCTCCAGAACACATCGAGGAGTTGTTCATAAGAGATCACCGAGGGATCGAAGTCGATCTGGATCGTCTCCGAGTGATCCCCGATTCTCTGGTAGGTCGGGTTGTCGGCGCTGCCCCCGGCGTAGCCGACCCGGGTACGAATGACTCCGGGCAGTTGCCCAAACTGGGCATCAGGTCCCCAGAATCACCCCAAAGCGAAGGTAGCGCTCCGGATCTCCGAATTCGATTGCACCTGCTCCCTCCCGGGTCCAGGTGCCGGAGATGGCTCCCCGCCACCGTTTACTGCTCTCTGAGGAGCGCAGGCGCCTAGCACCCATACGGCTGAAAAGAGTACAAGGAGTTGTCTTGCGATATTCATCTTCGGTAGAAGTACAAGCGGCTACTTGGGCCTGTGTTTATTTTTTTCGAGCTCTTGAATCTGCTCCTCCAGCTCTTCGATCTGCGTCTCTCTACGGACATCGATTTCTGTGGAAATCACCGAAGAACAGGTTGCTTTGGAACGGGCCCGAATCAGTTCCTGGAGCATACGTTTTTTTTCCGCAAGGTCGTCTTTGGCGTTGGGCATCAAAACCTCCCTTCGTGGACGTGAACTATTTCACAGCTTCTCGGCACCGTCTACCACCTCCACAAACGCCCGCACCTCGGAACCCTGACCGGCCAGGTCCACGATCACGTGCCACTCTCCCTTGTGGGGCGGTTTGAAGGTACAGGCCATCTTGCCGGTATGCTCGTTAGAGCTCTTGTAGGCCTTTCCCAGCCGGTACTTGTAGTAGTTCAGTGTATCGAGAAGCCGTACGTTCGCGCTGTCGGAAAGCGAAACCTTTATGATTTTCGTGGGCCCCGCGTTGACCTTGTAGTGTAGATAGTTCATTCTCGGTCTCCGCCTTACTTCCCGATCTGCATCGACTTCTCTATTTTAGCCCAACTATCGCGAAGTGTCACGGTTCGATTGAACACCGGCCGATCCTTCCCCGAATCCGGATCCGTGCAGAAGTAACCCTGCCTCAAGAACTGATATCGGCTTCCCGCTTCGGTATACGCCAGGGAGGGCTCCACCTTCACCCCGCTCAGCACCTCCAGGGAGTTCGGGTTGAGATTACTCCGAAAATCTCCCCCTTCGGCCACCTCATCCGGATTCTCTTTGGAAAACAACACCTCATAGAGACGAACCTCCGCATCCACCGCATGCTCCGCCGAGACCCAGTGCAGGGTCCCCCGGACCTTGCGCCCGTCTTCGGACCAGCCACCCCGGGTGGCCGGATCGTAGCTGCAGTGGACCTCCTGAATCTCTCCGGTGCTCTCGTCTTTCACAACACCGGTACAGGTAACGTAGTAGGCATGTTTGAGACGCACCTCGCGGCCCGGAGACAGGCGGAAGTACTTCTTCGGCGGGTCTTCGCGGAAATCCTCCCGCTCGATATACAGGACTCGCCCGAAGGGAAGGCTTCGCTTCCCCGCTTCTGGATCCTCGGGGTTGTTCTCCGCCTCCAGCTGTTCGACCTGGTTTTGCGGATAATCGTCGATAATCAACTTCAACGGACGCAGCACAGCCATCACCCTTGGAGCCCGCTTGTTCAGATCCTCCCGGATGAAATACTCAAGAAGAGACAGATCCACGGTGCTGTTGGTCTTCGATACCCCGACCCGTTCGGCAAAAGCCCTGACCGCCTCCGGTGTATACCCGCGACGGCGCATTCCCGAAAGCGTCGGCATGCGCGGATCGTCCCAGCCCTTGACGATTCCCTCCTGGACAAGCTGAAGCAGCTTGCGCTTGCTCATGATCGTGAAACTGAGGTTGAGGCGGGCAAATTCGATCTGCTGCGGGGGTTCGGCGAAATCGAGCTGGGCGACGAACCAGTCGTACAGGGGCCGGTTGTTCTCGAACTCGAGGGTACAGATCGAATGGCTGATTCCCTCTATCGCGTCGGAAAGGGGATGGGCGTAGTCGTACATCGGGTAGATGCACCAATTCGATCCGGTGCGGTGATGGGGGGTGTAACGAATACGGTAAATCGTGGGGTCTCGCATGTTCAGATTGGGGGAGTTCATATCGATCTTGGCCCGCAGCACGTGCTCTCCCTCTTTAAAAGCTCCCGCGTGCATACCCTCGAACAGCTCGAGATTCTCCTCCACCGAACGTTCGCGATAGGGGCTGTTCGTTCCCGGCTCGGTCAGCGTTCCCCGATACTCCCGGATCTGCTCAGCGCTCAGGCTGTCTACGTAAGCCTTGCCTTTCTTGATCAATCGTACTGCGAAATCGTACAGCTGCGGGAAATAATCCGAGGCATAGTACTCCCGATCGTCCCAATCGAAACCGAGCCACCGGACATCCTCTTTTATCGAATCGACGTACTCCACCTCTTCTTTGGTGGGGTTGGTGTCATCAAAACGCAGGTTGCACAACCCGGAATACTCGGCGGCAATTCCGAAGTTCAAACAGATCGATTTGGCATGACCGATATGCAAATAGCCGTTCGGTTCCGGGGGAAAACGGGTATGAACTCGTCCTCCCCTCTTGTTGTTGCGAATATCTTCATTGACGATTGCCCGGATGAAGTCGACTGTTTCTCTTTTGGTATCAGTTTCTCTGTTGTTGGAGCCCACAGGATTGTTCTCTACTTTGTTGGTTTGTTTCTTCGAATAGCATCCTGATTCGAGAACGTTGATTCTAGCACAAATGCCCGCTTTTTTCCAGGGCGCAAGGTCTTTGGGTGGGAGTTCACGGATCGGTTTTCTGTCATTGATTTTAAGAAAAAAATGGTC
>CAZFMD010000213.1:0-5151 GCA_964520025.1 uncultured Spirochaetaceae bacterium | reverse complement strand
CGCAAGAGAATTCCTAAGAAATATCTTGAACAGATTCTTCTGACTTTGAATCGGAACGGATATGTAACCAGTCGGAAAGGAGCCGAAGGAGGTTATCGGCTGGCCAAGGCGTCTGCCGAGATTTCTGTAGCAGAAATACTTCGTCTGATGGACGGCGCTCTGGCTCCAGTATATTCCGTCAGCGAAAATTTTTATGAGCCTACTCCGGTAGAACGAAGCCCAAAACTCATTAGTGCGTTCAAGGAGATTCGTGATTATGTTTCAGCGAAGCTGGAAAATCTCACATTCAATCAACTCGTGTGAACAGGGTATATATTTTTCTCTTTATTTCTACTTACTCTATCGAATAAATCGTTGTAAGTATTTGAAATGAAAACTATTCACTATCTTATTAGCGGAAAACCCCGATCCATAGACGATTGTCTTGACATGTGTAGTAAAACGAAACCAAGTCGAGTAACCATCGAGGTCGCCTGTGAAAACAACTTTCTAGACTTCGACCTATTTCGCCGACTGTTGCTTCGTTCCACCTGGGATCTGTCCCAGAGGTGTGTATCCTGTAGAACTACGCTCGGGGGATACCTGCTATCCGAGTCCAGGCAGAAGAAACAAATCGCCGTGAACAGAGCAAATGAAAGGCTCCATTCACAGCTTATCCGAATTAGAGCGAAAGGAATCAATCCTCAGACCAAAGGTCAAATTACTCTGGATGCACTTCGGGAGGTAAAAAACGACATTTAGCATGCCGGTGGGCCTTGCGGCTACTATCGCTTTAGTGTCTTTGGCAGCCGAATACGTTGATTCCTCAAACCGACCACTAAGCTAATCTGCAAAAAAATCAGATCTAAAAAAAGGTTTGCCGGATCAAATCCCAGATGACCAGGGCCACACCTTGAGCCACCACCAGGGCGAAGTAGCGCCTGATGCTGCGGCCGCCGAGGACCTGAGAGACCTTCACCCCCAACTGTACACCGACAAATGAACCGACGAACAGGATCACCACCAGGATGATCTCCACGTTGCCGAGAAGGAGATGCCGGGTTGCGCCATAGCCGCTGGCCAGGAGTACCTGAAAAACACTGGTGCCCACCGCTATGTGGGTGGGTACGCCGATTACGTAGATGAGCAGTGGGAAGTTGATGAATCCGCCGCCTACGCCCATCAACCCGGTCAGGATGCCGACAAAGACGGCCAGGACAACTGGTATCCAGATGCTGTAGGAGGCGATTCCGCTGCGGGGAAAGAAGAGGGTCGGCCGCAGTCGGATCGTGCGCAGCCACCGGGACATAGCGGTGCTTACCTCCTGACTCGCGGTAGTGCGACCCGTTTCGAGAAGAATGAAGATGGCCACTGTGGAGAGAAGGACGAGGAAGAGGAGGTTCAACACAAGATCCACCGCCGAGAAAGGGCGGTTGTTGATCAGAACCGGTGCGCTTGCCTGCAGCCGGCTCAGGATACGAACTCCGACCTCGGTGCCGGCCATGGCGCCGGCGGCCAGGATAATACCGAGTTTGAAATCCACCTTCTGGTTTCGCCAATGCCGAAAGGTAGCGATGCAGCTGTTGGCGAAAATCTGTAGAAGGCTGCTTCCCACGGCCACGGGATAGGGAATGCCGAAAACGACTTTGAGCAACGGCGTGAGTAGAAACCCACCCCCCACTCCGAACAGACCGATGAGGAAACCGATCAGAACCCCCAGCAGAACGATGCCCGGAATCCAGACATCGACTCCCGAGAGGGGAAGAGTCAAGGTGAGCATGTGCGCAGGCTACGCCAGGGGGCGGTGTTGGTCAAGGGCAGGATTTTTGTGGACGGTGAGTGTGGATTATTTAATTCGATTTTAGTGAGTTGTGGTTTTTTAGTCCGCGTCTGCAGCCCGGTCAGTCAAGAGGCTTTAGCACTTCTGCAATCGACTCGGCATCCAGAAACAGATCGATGGCCTCGTCCAAACGACGTAGATCCCGGCAAGCGCTGATTTTCTGCTTCGCCGCGGATTCCAGTGCACCGAATCTCCTCTCGATCAGACGAATCAGAGTATCCTGCTTGCCCACGATCCGACCTTCGATATTGCCTTCCTGTCGGCCAATCTCTATTCCTTCTGCCCGCAGCTCCTCTGCAGCAGTCATATAAACCTCCCTGGTGTCTTTGTCATTAACCTTGTCGATCTCTTCCACAACAACCGCTCTCGGTGTATCTCGTCCTACCTGTAGTATATAGCGGAGAAACATCTTCAGGAAAGACCTGGTTCTCTCATCCATGGGTCGAGCCGATACGGCCCGCAGGATATCCCCAAGATGAGGCCGGAGGTGTGCATGGGCATATTTGGCGATCTTCATCATGAAAGAACTTGTCGGGGGGTGAGTTGATGGGGTCCATACCCTTTTCAACGGGGCATCTGGAACAGAAAATTTAGTTTGAGGCGGGATTTTTTTGAAGATATGGTGGGGAATAAAGCAGTTTGTTGTTAGCCGGGCTGTAATCCTGACTGTCCGAACCTCGGCTTGAGAAGCAGAGGCTGCCGACTTTGGACTTAACGGCTGCGGCGGCGCAGGTTGCGGAGGAATCGAAACAGAGAGATGGCTCCGGTGATGATCAGTCCGAACCCCCCAATCCACATAAATGCGTTTGCAACCCCACTGATGAGGGGTAAAGAAGCGGCTAAAGTTAATGCTCCGGCTCCGATCGTTATCACTCCGGCTCTACGATCTTCCGGAGAAGACATGATAACAAATCCGGCTACCGTAACAACACCACCAGCGACCAGTCCGGCTACCGAAAAGGCCCCTTCGCCAATGGCTGCGATGGCTTTGAGGATCAGCAGGCCTACGCCGCCGCCGATCCCGGCGATACCATGTACGCCCTGTTTCACCAGCTGGTTACGCGGAACGATGTCTCCCATTCTACAGCTCCTGTCGCGCTTGGATTCACTTGTATATTAATATAATGATCCAAACCCCCGATCGTGTTACCGAATTTGCTGTTTTCTTTGCATTTGGCGTGAAGAGAAGAATACACGCAGACAAACAGTTCGACCGAGCGTCAGGTTCCCGGCACTCAGGTCCAGCCCTGGATTGCCCTATGCGCCAGATACAGATCGAGCAGCACGAGGTTCACCATGTGCTCGATCACCGGTACGATGCGGATCACGATACAGGGATCGTGGCGCCCTTCTATCCTCAGATCCACCGGCTTGCCCGCGGCATCCACGGTTTTCTGCACTTTGCCGATTGAGGCGGTGGGCTTGACCACGGCCCGGCAAACGATGGGCAGACCCGTGCTGATGCCGCCGGCCACGCCACCGGCCCGGTTCGTCTCAGGCAGAACCTCACCATCAGCCGACGCAGTAAAGCGGTCATTGGCCTCACTACCCCGCATCTCGGCCAGGCGGAATCCCGAACCGAACTCGATCCCTTTGACCGCACCCAGAGACAGTACGGCCTGGGCAATGCGGGCATCGATCTTGCCGAATACGGGATCCCCCAAACCGGCGGGCACCCCATATGCTCGGACCTCAACGATGCCCCCTACCGAGTCCTGCTGATCCGCCGCTTTCTGAATGACCTCTTCCATGGCCGCCCCGGTATCCCCGTGGGGACAGCGTACCTTCGATTCGTAGATACGAGATCGCAACTCGTCAATCTGCCTGGCTACCGCCGCGCAGTCCTTAATCGCCGCCGTCCCCGGTTCATCCCCGATCCTGGGTTCCGCCTCATCCAGCCAAACCCCGCCGATCATGCGGGCGAAGCTCACCACCTGAATTCCCCTACCGGCCAGCAGCTTGCGCGCCACCGCCCCTGCGGCAACCCGGGCCGCGGTTTCCCGGCCGGATGAACGCCCCCCGCCGCGATAGTCCCGACGGCCGTACTTCGCCTGGTAGGTATAGTCGGCGTGGCCGGGACGGTACAGCTGCTTTAGCTTTCCGTAGTCGTGTGGGCGCATGTCCCGGTTGTATATGATCAAGGCGATAGAGGTCCCAAGGGTCTTTCCCTCGAATACACCGGAGAGAATCTCAACCCGATCCGGTTCTTTGCGGGGGGTGGTGAGATCGCTTTGGCCAGGACGGCGCAGGTCCAGCTCAGCCTGGATATCCTCCACTCCGAGCTCCACCCCCGGCGGGCAACCGTCGATCACAGCCCCAACGGCCGGTCCATGGGATTCCCCAAAGGTGGTGACCCGGAAGTACTGTCCGAATGTGTTCATAATCCCCTGTCGATCCTCAGGCGTGCTCTCTGGTGTATTCTCAAAAAACTATCCTCAAGCGTAGATGTCGTTTTCCCATTCCGGGGAAACCTCAGGATGGGCAAGGATCTTGTCCCGGAACAGCTTGCGGATCTCCCGCACCCTTGCTTCAGTCTTGGCTTCGAAGATGATCACCAGCTCGGGCAGGTTGGAAGAGGCCCGCACCAAACCCCAACCGTCATCGAACACCACCCGGGCGCCGTTGATGTCGATCACCCGGTCGCCGTACTCCTTCTTGAACTCCGCAACCAGATCCTCCACCACCCGGTACTTCATTTCGTCGGCGCAGTGGGCGGCGATCTCCGGGGAGGTCACGTACTGGGGAACCGTTTCCAAAAGCTCGGCGAAGCTCTTGTCCTGGGAGGCGATGTACTCCAGCAGGCGCACCGCCGCGTACAGGGCGTCATCGAACCCGTAGTAGCCCTCGTTGAAGAAGATGTGTCCGCTTCTCTCCCCGGCCAGCTCGGCGTTCAGCTCGTGCAGCTTGGCCTTGATGTGGGAGTGCCCTGTCTTCCACATCACCGGTTTGCCCCCGGCCGCCTCGATCTCATCGATCAGGGCCTGGGTGCATTTCACGTCGAACACGATTTGCGCCCCGGGCTTGCGGGCCAGCATCTGGCGGGCCAGGAAGATCAGCATCACGTCGCTCCACACGTCCCTGCCCTGCCCGTCCTGCACGCCGATCCGGTCCCCGTCCCCGTCAAAACCCATCCCGATATCGGCCTGGATATAGGGATGGGTGACCATCTCCCGCAGGCGCTTGCGTGCCTTGAGATTCGAGGGATTGGGGAAGTAGTTGGGATAGGAGGTATCAGGATCGCAGTACAGCTGAAAGGTGAGGCAGCCGATGCGCTGCAGCACCTCGTAGGCAAACACTCCGGCCCCGCCATTGCCGCACTCCACCACGACCTT
>CAZFMD010000212.1:0-5222 GCA_964520025.1 uncultured Spirochaetaceae bacterium | reverse complement strand
CGGTCATCGGCGCCCACTTCAGATTCGGACCGGCGTAGTCGAAATCCTTGTAGTAATACTTCCGCTCGAAACGATAGAACTCCCCCTCCGGCCAGGCGTAGGTGGTTGCCGGCATGGCCACCACGGTCCGGTAGCCGATCTCATTGAAGAACTGGGCGATGGGTTTGACATCGGAATCGTGCAGCAATTCGTAAGCCGCTTCGTTTTCGATACGAACCCCCGTGGCCAAGGTGGAATCAGCCAGCCAGGAGTTGCCGCCGAAGGCGGGGGAATCCAGGAAGGTGGAGGCTATCCGAAATCCCGCCTGGAGGAGCCGGTCCTGGCACGCCTGAAGCTTCGGTTCGACCAGGTTGAAGTGCACCGGCTCGGAGTAGAGGGTATAGCCGTAGGATTCGACGATGAACAGATACACGTCCGCCCCTTGAAGTCCCTCCAACGGACGCATCACCCGGCTTGAGTCCTGGACCTGCCTGCTGAAAGCCTCCTGCTGCTCCTCGACGAACTGTTCCTTTTTTGCTATCTTTTCCGTTTCTTCAGCCATTCGTGGCAGCGCAGTATTGGCGGTAAAACGAACCGGACCGGCCAGATCCAGCACCAGCAGCACAATCAGCAGAAGCAAAAAACCGTATCGTACGATCCGGTTCTGAAACCCCTGCCTCAGATAGTGAAATCCCGCGTACAATCCGATACCCAATCCACCCAGTCCGGCGATCAGGAGGATCAGGCCGGGATAGAACAGCCAGGCGGGCATCGTATCCCGCAGCAGGGCGTAGAGGTCCGGTAGATAGGTTATGTCGGTGAACAGCTCGAAGGACCGGTTGAAAAACAGGGGGATCAAGGCATCCGCGGCTTGAAAGCTCAGGACGGTCACACCTAGAAGCGCCAGTACGCCCGCCAATACGGAAAAACCGGGAAGAGCCGCCCAGGTGTAGAGGCAGACCGCCAAGGCGAGCAGCGCCGCATCCAGGGAGGGGGAAAACAGTCGGCCCGCCCATCCCGCGCCTTCGGCCAGGCTGGGAAGGCGAAACAGCAGGCTCAGCAAGATCAGGATAGCCGGAACCAGCCAGTAGTGTTTTCTATCTTCGGTGACAGCGCCGTTCACAGAACAAGGGTAGCCATATTCAGACCCGGATTCAAGAAAAATCCCGGACGGTTGGCTATGTGGCGGCGCGACTCCACGCTTCATCGACTTCTCTTCTGCGGTACCTTGGTATACAATCAACGAGAGGAAACGAACATGGAGCGAATTGTCATTTATACCGATACCCTTAGAGTCGAAACCATCGAGCCGGTCCTGGGGGACGTTGAGATCCTCCGGGTGGCCAGCGCCACAGAATTGGCCAGGGCTATTGTGGAACGCAGCCGGGTAATCGCCTTGATCATCGAAAAGGCGTACATCGATGAAACCTTTAAACGGCTTCTGTCGTCGATCAAGAAGAGCTTTCCGATTTTACGGATCTGTCTGATCTCGGATTCCGCGGCGCAGCGGGATTCGAACGATCCTGTGATCATTGACTGCAGCATCTCCTCTGACGGGGAGCGCCTGGTCGAGGAGCTGAAAACCTTCCTCTCCAGCATCGATGTAACGGAAAGACGGGATCGTCCCCGCTTCGATTGGCCCCTCCAGGGCAGCCTTTCAGCGGACGGAAACAGCTGGCAGACTCATAACCTCTGGGCGCTGAGTGCCGACGGGGCCTTCCTGGAAAGCACCGCGGATGCTCCGAGCAGGGGCAGCAAAGCAACCCTCAAGGTGAGCTTTCAAAACTCCCGCATGGTGACCGAATGCGAGGTGCTGGACCGGCGTCCCCCTTCACCCAGGCTCCCGGCGGGTTTCGCCGTACGTTTCTCCAGATTGAGTGAGGATTCTATTGGGTTGATCGACAGGATCATTCAGGACGCCCTGGTGCAAACCCTGTTGGAGCCGGACTCAGAACCGGAGATCCCCACATTGGGCGAGGAGGATCTGTCCATCCCGGGTTTCGAATTGTTTTAATCGACGCGCTACCAGCAGAGCGACTCTGACAGTCCGCTCTACCAGGTCGAGCGCGCCCTACTTCATGCTCAGGTTGAACACCCCGTCCCAGGAGGCGGGGGGCGGTTTCTTCTGAAAACCCTGACAACGCTTGATGAACACCTCCGAAGGCCCGTCCCCGGGCAGGATCTTCAGAGTCTTGCGGAACTCGGCGATGGCCGCATCCCACTGGCGAGCCTCGAACAGCTCCAATCCCTTGTGAAACAGCTGGATCGCCTCCATGGTTTTGGCATCGGTAGTCGCTCGTTCGTCGATAAGCTCGTACAGACGGACCGGTTCCTTGATGTTCACTACCCGTACCCGGTCCATCTTCCGTACAGTAAAATCCGATCCGGCCTTGTTGTAGGTTTCCTCGCTGATCAGGGTCCAGGTCCCGTACTGCTTGTTGACCCCTTCCAGGCGGGAGGCCAGGTTCACCGAGTTGCCCATGATCGTGTAGTCCATCTTCTGCTTGGTTCCCATGTTGCCGACAACCATCTCTCCGGTATTGACGCCGATGCGGGTGTAGACCTCTGAGGGGCTCAACTTGTTGTTCACAAAGTGCTCGTTCAGATGCTGCTCGATCTTCTTCATGCGCACCGCCGCCCGGCAGGCCCGGGCCGGATGATCGTCATACGGAACCGGAGCGCCGAAGAAAGCGATGATCGCATCCCCCTCGTACTTGTCGATCGTGCCCCGCAAATCGAGGATGATGTTGCTCATCTCGGTGAGATAGGCATTGAGCAGAGCGACCAGATCGGTGGGATCGAGCTTCTCCGAGATGCTTGAGAATCCCTGGACATCGGTAAACATCGCGGTCAAATACTTCTTTTCCCCCCCAAGATCCAGCTTGTCCGGGTCGGCAACCAGCTCGTTGATCACGTCGGTGGACAGGTAGTGGGAGAAGGCATTGCGGATGAAACTCTTCTCCTGCTCAAGCAGCAGGAACTTGACAAGGATTACGGCTGCAAGGGTGAAAAAAACGGTCAGCACCGGAGTGAGCAGATACAGATACCAGCCTGTGAACAGGAAAAATGCAGCCCCGGCGGCGATGATCACGAGTAAAAAACCGATTCCGATGAGGATCGACAGCAGGGGATTCAGCTTGCGAATCACGAAAGCGATGACCAGGGCCAGTATCGCTCCCAGGGCAGCCCCGTACCACCAGGGAAGCTCGTCCAGAAAGCGCCCCTGGAGGATCGTGTTGACAAGGGAGGCATGGGTGCCCACGTTCATGTATTCCTCTTCGAAGGGATTGACCCCGATATCAGTTGTGGAGGTTCCGGTCCACCCGATGATGCAAAACGCCCCCGGAATCATCTCCTTCAGGGTCCCCCGCACCCTGGCCAGCTCAGTTGACAGATCCCGAGTCGAAGAGAACACGGTGGGCACCTGCTGGCCGATCTCCCGGTAGGCAGCCTTGTCCTGTTCCGGGATCTCCTCGCTGGCCAGCAATGCTTCCACCTGATCCAGGATCTGCTGTTCCGCAGCTCCGCTCAGATACTGGCCAATGGCCTGAAAAAAGGTCTCCCGGACCTCCCGATAATCGGCCATCAGGGCGGGATCGCCTCCCTGAAGCACCTCTTGCAGAATACTGTCGGCATAGCTGTGGGCATCGAGCAGTGCGAAGTCTCCCTCGAAGTAAGAGAGGTATCCGGCCTGATCCATGATCTTGAGGTTGTACATGAGGTCTTCTTCCAGCCTCTTGTGCCGCACCAGGGTGTAGTAGCCAAGATGTCGAAAGCTCTCCAGATACTCCGCCTTGGGCCAGTTGATAAGGAATCGGTACTTATCGGTCATCGGGATAATGATATCCTTGCGCAGGTTTTCGCCGACCTCGGCATCCCGTAGCACGATCTGTCGGTTCCGCAGCTCAACTTCCGGGTTACCGAGCCAGTCGAGCAGCGGTGAGAAGGCCAGTTGGGCGAAGTAGTGCCCGTCGTATTCCTTGACCAATTCAATCCGCCGGCGCACACCGTCACCATCTACAACCACGTTGGGGAATCCCGCCCCATCCGCTCCCTGAACAACAGGCAGAATCGCCGGGCGAATATCCACCGCTGAAAGCGAAGGATCGGGAACGAAATCCTCTGCGGACTGTATCTGCTTGCGGGCGATATTCTCCAGTACGTAGTTGCGAAGCTCATTCGATATGACA
The DNA here is from genome assembly GCA_964520025.1 of uncultured Spirochaetaceae bacterium. GTDB lineage: Bacteria > Spirochaetota > Spirochaetia > SZUA-6 > DRHE01 > JAFGQJ01. Next base: position 1,053 of record CAZFMD010000212.1, on the reverse strand, counting down.
TCCTCCGCTTCCGGAAGCATGTTGACGGTGAAGTAGGCTTTGCCGAACAAGCGAGCCGCCTGGCCCAGGTAAGCGTCGTTGTCCCTGGAGATCTCCCGCACCTTGTTCAGGAGAATGTCCCGGGACATATCGGTCAGCCCGGTCAGATCCTGTACGTAATCCTCGGCATCCCGCAGGGAGATCATTCCACTCTGCAGGGCCAGAAACAGATCCTGGATGTTCTGGCTGATAACGGCGAACTCTTGAACAAAAATCTCGGGGATCTCATCGTTGAGGAAAGCGACATTGACCCCCCGCGGACTCTGTTCAGTGTACTCGATGTCGAATACGGTGTAGGCCGCCTGGAACTCCTTCAACAGGATGAGACCGTCCGCCATGATATCCCGACTCCACGGGAACTGCCCCACTTGCGCAATGGCCGTATCGTCGATGTCGAGGAACAGCAGAGATTCATCCTCCGGTATCGCGGGTTTCACGTGCAGAAGCAGATCATAGACGCTGCGCTCCAACCCCGTGTAAAAATCGAGCTGGTTCAGGGCCGCAAACGCGCCTGCTACCAGTAGGGGTATCAGAATGACGAGCCAGATTCGATTCATGGTAGGCGAGCTCCTTTCCGGACCAGGGTGGTTTCAGACTGTCCAGTCTGGCTGTTGCGGCAGATTGCCCTGTTCAACCACCGAATTCTTCGATGGACCGCTTGGGGGAAAGTATACTATACTTGCTTTCTAAGTAAAACGATAAGAGTTACGAGAGGAGGGAGTGTTCAATGGGGAAAACCTTGAATCTGCTGCTGGTATTTGCCCTGCTGGCCGCCGCCGGGAGCCTCTGGGGGCAGTCCAATGAGCTTCTCGACACTCTGTTTGATGAGCCTGCGACGACTCTAGGGCAAGCCGCCTACCTTGTTCTGACAGCATCCGGGCGTATTCCGGATGATTCCTCTCCTGCTGATGCCGCGGCATCCCTGGCCGGGCAGGGGTGGAGCGTTCCGGAACGCGTCGCGGATGAGCCTCTGACCCTTGGCGAGTACTCGCACCTGCTGATGCAGGCCTTCGA
>CAZFMD010000211.1:0-5261 GCA_964520025.1 uncultured Spirochaetaceae bacterium | reverse complement strand
AGATCATTATCCGCATGATCCGCCCCGGACAAACCACCGGCGGGTGATTGCCACCTTCAAGGTTCAACATTTTCTCGCCCTTTTCGGAATTGCTCCTGGACTTTTTGTATAGATATATTATTATATATTAAATATACTATGCAATGGAGCGAATCGCCATGGCACAGGTAACGATCGATGCGGGGATCTGCGGATTCACAACCAGGATTCGAACAGCTTCGGCGGACATGCAGACCGTGCAGTTCTCCTATGAATCCGATTGCCCCCATGTGAACAAAGCCAAACCGGAGCTCGTCTCCGTGGATGCCTACCAGGAACTGTTCAAGAAACCGCATGAAACAAACGTATATCAGGTCCTCTCCAGACACCTGCCCCACGTGACCTGCCCGCTGTACGCCGGCTTCCTCAAGGCCATTGAAGTCACCGCCGGCCTGGCCTTGCCGAAGAACGCGGCAATTACTATTGAAAAATAGCCTGGAATTGCCCAGGCCATTTTAGGCGACCTTCGAAAGCTCCATCTTCCAGAGCTCTAGGCCCGGCAGATCCTGTCTCCAACTTGCTGCCCGGTGTAGATCCGTGCCAAAATACAGACGATGACCCGCAGCGATATTCACAAAATCCTCATCCTGATTCTACTGCTTGCCCTCAGCTGTATCTCGGCCCAGGCGCTGACCCTCAAGATCGGCACCGTGGCACCGGTGGGCTCTCCCTGGACCGAATCCCTAAAACGCCTCTCAGCGGATTGGAATCGCATCTCCGGCGGCCGGGTGCGATTGAAGATCTACGCCGGGGGGATCGCCGGGGAGGAGGAGGACATGATCCGCAAGATGCGTATCGGTCAGCTGGACGGCGCGGCGTTGACCCAGTTGGGCTGGGGTTTGCTGGATCCGGGGATCCTCGCCCTCAGCACCCCATTCCTCATCCAGAAAGAGGAAGAGTTGGAACAGGTGATGGAGCACAGCAAGATCTACTTCGAAGAAAGGCTGGAAAGCGCGGGCTATCGTTTGTTCGCCTTCTCGAAAGCCGGGTGGGTCCATTTCTTCGGGCGTGCTCCCCTGGTCGTTCCTGAAGATCTGATGCGCATGAAGCTGGGCGTACCCGCGGGAAGCGCGGAGTTCGTCGACACCTGGCGCAAGATCGGCTTCAACGCGTTCAGTCTCCCCTTCGGAGACATCCTGGTCGGGCTGCAGACCGGAATGATCGACGCCTTCTACGCTCCTCCGCTGGTCGCAGCCACCTTCCAGTGGTTCGGGCAGGCCCGCCACATGACGGCCCTGCCCGTGGCTCCGGTGGTCGGGGCGGTGATCATGCGCTCGAAGTCCCTGGAGCGTATCCCAGAGCAGCTGCGGGAGGAACTGCTGGCCACCTTTGAACAGCTCGCCCAGCAGCTGAACACGGAGATGGTCAGCCTGGAAGAGGAAGCCCTGGGCGCCATGGCGCAGCAGGGCCTGCTGATCCAACCGGTGCCTGCAGAGGCGGCACGGAGGTGGCGAGCCGTCGTAGGTGAGAGCATCCACGTGGTCCTGGGACGGATCATTCCCCGCGAGTCCTACGAGTTGATCGCAGAGCTGGTCTCACGGCAAAACACGGCGGATATCAGGCAAGAGTAGCAGACACCAGAACGATCCCGGTCACGGCCAAAACCGAGCCCACGGCCTCCGAGATCCGCACCCGCTCCTTGAACAGCAGGAAAGACAGAACAAAGACACAGAGGATATTGATTACACTTCGTAGGGGATAGACAACGGCGCCTCTGAGGAACCTCAGCGCCATGGTAATAAAGGCGGTGGCAGGAACGCTGGTCACGCCCATGCTCGAGGCGATCAACAGGATGCCTCTGCAGTGCTTCCAGGGAATTTTATCCCTCCCCAGCAGCAGACCGGCTCCTGAAAGTAATACCAGGGTCAGACCCTGATAAAAAGCCAGAGTAAAGGCGCCTCCGGTGGGATTCAGGCTTACGTATATTCTGGGCATACTTACCCCTATCCCGGAAAACAGCGAGGAGAGAGCCAGGAGCGCCCAGGTACGGGCATCGGGAATGGCCGCATCCTGAGCGGATGAGCGCTTGCCCAGTGCAAAGAAGAGGATAGAGAGGAATATAAATACGATCCCGAGGATCGCCTGCGGTTCCAGGGTTTCCCGATAAATCAGAATGCTGAGGCTGAAGGGAACCAGCAGGCTGAACTGGATAATCAACCAGCTGATGTTCAGCCGCGCCCGCCTGGTCACCACGAAGTACAGGCGCAGGGCCAGGTACATACATGTCCCAAAGGGAATCCCGAGCAGAAGGGCCGCCCGGTTGTAGATCGGCTCGTTGAACAGGAGGCGGAAAATTGTGGTTACCAGAACGAAGGTCAACGAGAAGAACAACATAACGGGATCGGTGGGATAGGCTCTTCGTTCTTTGAACTTGTAGTTCAAGCTGTACAGAGCACCGACCGAGCCCGTTAAGAAGGTAAAAACCAGTCCGGTAAACGTGCTGCCCATATCGAGCAGTATAGGATAGCCGCGGCATTCTAACCATAAGAACTATCAACAATCGACGCTACCGGTCATCCAGCCGAAGGTGCCTGCGCGGGCGGCTCGGGAGATTGTCTTGACTTGCGGAAACCGAAAAACCATACTGAATCGGTTGAGGCGAGAAAGCAGCAGGGGGACGAAGTGGCTGAGATTCAGTGGTATTTTCCGAACGAGTTGGATGAAGTTTCCGATATTCTCAGGCAGGAGGGAATCATTCCTCACAGCGGAGGAACCGGAATCCTATGGGGCGGCATGACTCGCATCAGAGGCCTGATGGACGTAAGCCACCTGGGCCTGAAGTTCTTCCGGACCCTGGACGGTACGATCGAACTCGGGGCGGCTCTGAGCTACGCCGAAACCGCGACGGCTCTGGCCGAATCGGGGCACCTGCTGAGCCGCTCGCTCCGCGCTGCCGCCACCGAGCCGCTTCGAAACCGCATCTCCCTGGGCGGCAGCATCTCCATGTTTCCCTACTGGTCGGATCTGATGGGACCGCTTCTGGCTCACAAGGCGGAAGTATCTCTTGTCGGGGCGAACAGCGGAACATGGACGCTTGATGAATACCTGAAAAACCGGGACCTTCGTCAAAACACGCTGATCATCTCGATCCGGCTGCCCGATCTGCCCTGGCAGGGAGCCTACTACAGGCACACCCGCACCCCCACAGACCGGCCCGCCTTCAGCATCACGGTACTGCTGAGACAGAAGGCCAAGCGGATCGAAGAGATACGGTCCGTTGTGGTCGGCTGCTCCGGGCGCTACCGGCGGCTCGCCGGGGTGGACCAGTTTCTCCAGGGCTCGGAACTCCCCCCCGATCCATCACAGCTGCTCGAAGAATCCGTTCAAAAGCTGAATATCGACTTTCCCGCCCGCATGGGATTCAGCACCGAGTATCTGAAAGCCTGCGCGGCCATCGAACTCGAACGAACCCTCGCCTCGGCCCTCGAATCATCCCCCAAATCCACCACCGGGAGCGTATCATGACCGGAACCCTATCGATCAACGGCACGGAACTACGGGTCTCCCTGCGCGGCGATGAGCTGCTACTGGACCTTCTGCGCGACCTGGGTTATACGGAGGTCAAGGAGGGTTGCCGGGAGGGAGCCTGCGGCTCCTGCCTGGTGCTCCTGGAGGGGACGCTGGTCAACTCCTGCCAGGTGCTGGCCGCCTCGGCTCTGGGAAGGCAGATCACCACGGTGAAGGGATTGGGAACGTTCCACCAGCCCCATCCTATTCAGGATGCGTTCGTGGAAGCCGGGGCGGTGCAGTGCGGCTTCTGCACTCCCGGAATGGTCCTGGCCACCTTCGCGCTGCTGAAGAACAACCCCAGTCCCACCGAAGAGCAGATCCGCCACGCCCTGGACGGCAACCTCTGCCGCTGCACCGGCTACGTGAAGATCATCGAGGCGGTGAAGCTGGCCGCCGAAAGGATGACCTCCAATGCCTAGGAAAAACGAAAAATCCACCTCACCGGATCGAACACACATCGGCAGATCTCTCCCCAAGAACGACGCCCTGGCCTTGGCCACGGCCCAGGAACTGTTCACCGCCGACTACCCGCTGGAAGGCGCGCTGCACTGCGCCCTTCTCTACTCCCCTCACGCCCATGCCGAGATCCGCTCCATCAATACCGAGGCGGCCCGAGCTGTGGAGGGGGTGGTCGACATCCTCACCTACCAGAACGTTCCCCGGATCCTGCACACCTCGGCCGGACAGGGCTATCCCGAGCCCTCCCCCTACGACTCGGTGCTGTTCGACAGGCACATGCGTTTCGTAGGAGACCGGGTCGCCCTGGCGGCCGCGAATACCCTGGAAGCGGCTCAGGAGGCGATCCGGAAGATCGAGGTCGACTACGAGATGCTGGAACCGCTACTGGAGCGGCGTCAAGCCATGGACAACGATGCGCCCCGGCTACACGGCGGGGAGGATCACGCCAAGATCCCGGTGGCCTACGAACCGGAGAAGAACCTGGCCGCGGAGGTCCAGATCGCCTTCGGGGACCTGGAGCAGGGATTCGCCGAGGCCGAGTTCATCGAAGAGAACGACTACAGCCTGCCGGCGGCCTCCCACTGCGCCATGGAACCCCATGCGGCTTTAGCCTATATCGACCAGAGAGGCCGCCTGGTGGTCATCTCCACCACCCAGGTTCCCTTCCACGCCCGGCGGATCGTGAGCAAGCTGATCGAAGCGCCCATGCACCAGATCCGGGTGATCAAACCGCGCATTGGCGGAGGCTTCGGGGGTAAACAGGAGGTGCTCCTGGAACCCCTGGTGGCTCTGGTCGCCTGGCGCCACAAACGACCGGCCCGTCTGGTGCTCTCCCGCCGGGAGGTGTTCGTCACTACCCGAACCCGTCACGCCGCGGATCTGCACATGAAAACCGCGGCCGGTAAAGACGGCCGTATAACCGCCCTGCAGATGGATTGCCTGCTGGAGGCCGGAGCCTACGGCACCCACTCGCTCACCGTTCTGTCCAACGTCGGTTCCAAGGTCCTGCCCCTGTTCAACAAGATCGACAACATCCGCTTCCACGGACGCTCGGTGTACACCAACCTGCCGGTTTCCGGAGCCTACCGGGGCTACGGAGCGACCCAGGGCTACTTTGCCTGGAATCAGCAGATCGATGCGGTGGCCCGCTGGGCCGGTCAGGACGTGGTGGAGTACTGCAAACGCTGGCACATCCGTTCCGGGGAGACCTCCGCGGTGTTCGAAGCCCTGGGAGAGGGCAAAGAGGGGGTGAG
>CAZFMD010000210.1:0-5262 GCA_964520025.1 uncultured Spirochaetaceae bacterium | reverse complement strand
GGGGCGGTGCTGGCGGCGCTGCTGTTCGGCTACGCCGACACCTTCCGCATCATGTTCGAGACCAAAATTCCCATCCCCAGCCAATTCGTGCAAATGCTGCCCTACGTGCTGGCCATCCTCGTGTTGGTGGGCATGATGGGTAAGGCCAAACCCCCGGCTGCGGACGGCATACCCTACGAACCGGGAGAGTGATCCGCGGCAGGTTAGCAGCTCCCTTATACTGGATGTAGTGGACATAAAAACGCGATCTGTACGGCTGTTGCTGCTTGGGACCATTCTTCTGTCTTCGTGTGCCGGTCTCAAGATCACCGAAGCCCCGCCGGCTCAAACTGGAGAGCATGGCCTCACCTACATAACGCGGGAGCTGAAGAATCTGTCCGGGCATACCTACGTGCAGACCATAGAGCACGGCGAAATCCTCACGGATGCTGCCCTGATTGAATTTTTCCAACGGTACCATCAGTTGAACGGAAGAATCACCCGCAGCGATTATCTGTTCCTCGTCGAACTGAGTGAGGATCCACTATTGAGAAACCTCCTTACCTCGAAAACGGTCCGGCCCGATAAACACGGTGTCGACTACCGCACTTGCCGGCTCAAGGCAAAGCTCAGCACCATGCCCCATGTGGGCAGCGATGCGAGCCGACGAGGAGCCTATTCGCAAGACCCGGCGCAGATCGATTCGGCGAATCCGGTGGATCGGATCAAAGTAGCCCTCCTGCTGCGCTCCCTCGAGTGCGCAGATTTTCGTATCCGCCTTGGAGAAATCCTCATCGATGACGCCCGTGACAGCTGTACCGAGTACGGAGGGGCGCTGGTGCTGTCGCCACAACTCGACTGTCCGGTCTGGTTGCATCCACTATCGCCATTTAGTCTGGGAGATCATGATTATAAACCGCCGGCAGAACTGTACAGCTCCGGTTGTCTGGCCATATGGCACAATCATGCCGCAACCACCGAAGAACCCGCTAATCCGTTCAGCGTGGATAACAGCCCCCAGGCCGGTCCCTCAGGTACGCTGAGAGGTTCTCTGGCGCAGGTGGGCGGGGATATGTGGCAGTGCTACATCCACGGCATCGATGCCGCTATTGTGACACCCGTAGGTGGGGGATGCTTCAACCTGGATTTTGTGAACTCTGAGGGGATCGTCCTCGATCTTGGTGTGTATTCTTATATTGAACTCGACTAACCAGAGAAACCGTTATTCGCTCAGCCGGCGCAGCTCGTCCTTGACCCGAGTCAGGACCTGCTTGTAACGGTCCTCCAGGATCGTCATGTTCTCCCGCATCATCTTCTGGAAGTCCGGATCCATGGCCGGATCGATCTTGACCCGGGCACCCACCTGCTGGCTCATGGCCTGCTCTTTCTGCTGCAGGATCGGCTGGAATCTCTGCTCCACCGCTTCGACTACCCTCTTACGCTCCTGTAAGAAATCCCCCAGGAACTGCTCCATCTGGTTCAGCAGCTTGCCCAGGTGTTTGCTGTCGGAGACCAGGGCGTAAAATCCCTGCCCGGTTTTTTTGCTCTGCAGCAGAGACATCTCATCCGCCGGAAGTTTGAGATTGGCCAGCAGGGCCTGCAGGGCTCCACCTTTGACGTGTTGGAGATGCTTCTTGTCGAAGCCCTCCAACAGCCGCTTTAAATCGATATCCTCTTCCGACAGGAACTTGCTGACCGCCTTCTTGCCCTCGGTAGCGAAGGTATTTGCCTCCAGGGCTTCTTTGTTGGCTTCCACATCCTGGGTACGTTCCAGTGCGATTTCTAAGGCCGATTTGATTTCTGACATGGTTTTATCCCGTCTATTTTTCTTGTTTCCAACAATTTACTCAGGAATGAGGCTTAAAATCAAGTTAAGCGGTGCGCGGCTCAGCGGCGCGCGGCTTAGCGGCGCGCGGCTTAGCGCCACGCTCACCCTATTACTTCGCGATCCGTAACGATTCCTTCCAGCAGCTCATCGTGGTCCGAGACCGGAACCCGTTCCACCAGCTGTTCGGCAAAGGCAAGCCCCACCGCCCAGGAGCCACTGCCCGCCGGGTGAGCCTTGCGAAGACCGCACAAAAACCGGTCGTAGAAGCCCTTGCCTCTTCCCAGCCGACGCCCCTGTCTGTCAAAGGCCAACCCGGGAGTCAGGATCAGCAACCTCTTTCCGGTCGGCACGAAAGGATCCACCAGTTTCCAGGCTGGATCGGGCTCGAGAATGCCGAATTGATTGGGAAACAGGCTTTCGGTACGCCCATCGTAGAAGTAGAAGGCCAGATCCTCCCCCTCCATGCGGGGAATGGCCACCTGCTTTCCCTCCCGATAGGCCCTGGACACGATGAACCGGGTGTCCACCTCACCGCCCATGGGGATGTAGATAAACAGCCACTGCCCGTTGCTCCACCAGGAGGTCTCGAACAGCCTCTCGGCCAGGGATTGACTTTTACCCTGGATCTGCGGGCCGTCAAGGGCGGCCAGCCGCGCTCGAACCTCCGCACGAACGGCATTCTTCTGCAAGGCAATATCGGTCGGTGTGTCAGGCACTGGAGTATCTCCCTGTTCTGATGATCTGTCTTCCTGCACTATAGCGGAATGGTGCCCCGGATGTCACCGTGCCCCTCTAGGGGGCAACAAGCCAATCGCGGATCTCGGCACAGGTTACCACATGGCCGGCCCAGGCGGCTATGTTGCTCAACGCAGACAGGTGCAGGGATTCGTTCAAAGCGGCGGTGCCGTCCGCCGGGTAGTAAACGCGAAAGCCCCGGTAAAATGCATCGAAGGCCGTCAAATAGGGACAGACATTGGTAAGTACGCCGCAGATGACCACGGAGCTCGCTCCGAAGGAGCGCAGGGTCAGTTCCAGATCGGTCTGGTAGAAGCCGCTGTACCTGCGCTTGACGATCACCTTTTCGCCCTGCCCCACCGACAGGCCCTCAGCCACCTCCACATCCGAAGTGCCCTCCAGGATGGGCGTCGGCCACCAGGAATCCAGCAGGGGCCTGCGGTCGGCCTCCACGGAGTGATGTCCCTGGATCAACCAAAGCACAGGCCGCCGGGCGGCCCGGAACGCCTCCAGCAGCTGTTGAATCCGCGTAAGGATCACGGCGGCATTCGGGGAGGCCAGCGGACGGCCCGGGTCGACGAAAGCACGGGTCATGTCCACAACCAGAAGCGCGCTCTGCGCCGGCTCTAGGATTTCGCTCCGGCGCCAGCGGAAGGCTGCTATCTCCTGCATCCACTGCTTGGTCTTGGACTCCAGTGTCTCGGTAGTAATGTAGTGCTCGACAACCTCTCCGATCCCCGCCATCAACCGCTCCCCTCAAATACCTCAACGGCCCGTTTCATCTTGCCGATGATGTCGACCTCGAAGGGACAACGCTCCATGCATATCCCGCATTCCGTACAATCCGATCCCTTGGCGGTCATGGCTGCGTAGCGTTCCCGATTCGTACTTTCATGACCGGGCCCGTGTCCATAGTGCTCCACGTAGTCGAGACAGTGAATCACATCCGGAATGGGTATATCCTCGGGGCAGGGAAGACAGTGTTTACATAACACGCATTGACCGCGAAGCCGCTCCTTCAACTCCTCATGAAGCGGCGTGTATCTCTTCTCCTCTTCGGATGCCCGAACATAGCTCAAAGCCTGCTGCAGCTCCTCAACGTTCTGCGGCCCGGGGACTACAGTGGTTACCGGGCGGGAAAGCACGTACTGCAGGCACTGTACCGGCGAAATGCCGGTGGATCGGCCTTCTGCGTGCAGGAGACGGCCGCCGTAGTACGGTTTCATGGCCACCACCCCGACCTGGTGCTCGGTGCAAACCTCCAAGAGCGTCCTGCGTTCCGCATTCTCGTGATGCTGGTAGAGGTTGACCGGGAACATGAGAACGTCAATCGAGCCGGACTCTACGGCCTGTCTGGCTATGTTCGGATAGTGGTTGCTCAGACCGATGAACCCGACCCGGCCCTCACGCTGATAGCCCTTGAGAATCTCTATCGACTGTTGAGCCCACCCTTGCCAAACCTCCTCTGTATCCACCATGGTTAGGATGGCGATCTCCACATAGTTGTTTCCTACTCTCTCGAGTACCAGCTCGAAGCATTCCCGGCAGTGATCGATCGGTTCGTGAGCCACGAATCCCCAATGGGCGGCGAGGACCAGGCGATCCCGATGGCGCCGAAGCGCCGGGGTAATGGCCCTCCAGTGTTCTGCATAGATGCCGGTCGGATCATTGTAGAGAAGATCGACATAATCCACGCCGGCGGACACGGCCAGATCGAACACCTGGTCCATGTTTTCCCCTTCGGTGCTCAAGTGCTCGACCCCTAGCCCGATCACGCCGACCTCCAGGCCGGTTGCACCCAGAACGCGCCTCTGCATCTCCACGGCTCCCTGTTTCTCCCTCCCTTGTTGCACTGTTGAACTCTACACGATATCTTTGATGTCTGGAAGACGCGCACCTATCGCCGCGTGAATCGGAGGAAAAGGCATGGAAAACAGGAAACTACGAGCGGGAATGATCGGAGGAGGAATCGGGGCGTTCATCGGCCCGGTACACCGTATGGCTTTGGAGCTGGACAACCGAGCCGAGCTTGTGGGTGGAGCGTTTTCCCGGGATCCGGAAAAGTCCCGGGCCAGCGCCGCCCGGCTGTATCTGGATCCGCAGCGGGTCTATCATGAGTACCGTGTCATGGCGGAACGCGAGTCGAAGTTAACCGGGGAGCAACGGCTCGATTTCGTGGTCATCGTCACCCCCAATTCCAGCCACTTTGAGATTGCCCGTACGTTTTTGGAATACGGATTTCACGTGGTCTGTGACAAGCCCGTGGCCTTGACCCTGGCACAAACGAAAATCCTGCAGAAAACAGCAGCGGATGAAAATCGCCTGTTCATGATAACACATGCCTACACCGGTTATCCGATGGTCGTACAGGCGAAACAGATGATTAAAAACGGCGATTTGGGAGACGTTTTGAAGGTTGTTGTCGAGTACTTCCAGGGCTGGGTGCCCTTTCGCCTGCATGGCGAGGCAAAAGGTGACAAGGCCTGGAAATTCGATCCGAAGGTGACGGGATCCTCTCTGACCGTGGCTGATATCGGCACCCATGCTGAAAATCTGGCTCATTTCATCACGGATTTGGAAATCGAGGAGCTCTGTGCCGAAACGACCTCCTTCATGGCCTCAGACGGGCTGGAGGATGACGCAGCGGTGCTGATCCGCTACCGGGGCGGCGCCAAAGGAGTACTCAGCGTGTCCCAGGCCCTCACAGGGGAGCACAACGG
>CAZFMD010000209.1:0-5263 GCA_964520025.1 uncultured Spirochaetaceae bacterium | reverse complement strand
TCCTGCTTCCACAACTCTGTACAATGCTGAGTATCCATCAGCGTTCCGCTGGTCAATATCCATTCCATCCTCAAGCATCTTGTCTACACTCTCGAAATCTCCTGACATGGCAAATTGTATGAGCAGATCAGCCTTTTTTTCCTGACAGGTAGCTGCGCATAAAACAATCGAGAGAATTACAGATATCTTGAAAAATCTATCCATCAGTCGTCCCAGTATTTGATATGCTCCTCAAACCAAGCATTTTGTTGTATCCAGTGCTCGTAGCTCTGGATGTACTCCTCGTAGCCGTTTGTTTCACCGATATCACCTTCCGTGAAATACGGCTTGTACTTGTAATCAGGTCCGAAGGTATAGTAGCGAATTCTCCAGTCTGGATATGTTTCATATAACTTGAGAAATGGAGACTCATGTAAAGACAAATAATCCTCGTATTTCCGAATTACATATTCCAAATCGGTCCCCTCGACGAACTGTTTGAACATAAAACGGGTCAGGTCTTCAAGATTGGATCTGTCGGTCGCGAAATTGGGAACACCGGACATCCACCAGTAGTCTGCAAATTGTTTCTCGATCATGGTGTTGATTCCGGCTGCCACGCCCGAAACGAGCTGATCGATTGTTTCCAAACCGATTGACACGGTGTTTAGAGCACCTGAGCCGGGAATCTCTGTCTTCTTGATCAGTTCGTAGGCGGAGATGACGTCATCGATAATCCCCACCGTATCGGCGCCCGCACCGATGATGTCTGCGCCGGTACCGTACAGAAGTTTGAGCGCTCCGAAGTAATCATCGTGGCCGACTATATCGTACAGGGGCTTGTACATCTCGACTCGATCCTTGTTCGAAAAGAGGTTGTGGATCTTATCGACGAGAAAGAACATCGGGCCGCAAGTACTGCGAACGTCGTGCTTCACTGCATCTTTGCTGTCCTGTTCAAACCTGATTATGTAGTAGCTGTTCAGCTTACGACTGGTGCCTATTGCTTTTCCGCTCCACTTTTCGATGCTATACAGATCGGCTTGGGCGCTCTCATAGGCTTGGTCGACATATGCCGCAAAAAACTCATCGCCCATTACCTTTGCGATGCGGCTGGCTACGACATCTCGCAGCAGAGCCGGGTTGTTATCTATGAACGTAAAACCGTAGTCCTCTGCAACACTCAAGGCCATCTCTGTATGCGAAAGCACCGCTTCGCGGGTCTCCAGTTGTTGGAGCAGGGCGTTGGCGCTAATGCCGTCCCGGTGTGCTTCGTGCTGGAGAACAATGCCGCCCATCAGACGGCTGCCGCGGTCCCAGTAATCCCCCAGTGTGGCCAACTGGATCTGCTTGGTGTTTCCCACCAATTGAGTCTGCCCCACCGTGTCGGAGAATCCGACCAAGAGCTCTGTATTTCCGCTAAGAAGATCTTCATACAGCCCCTGTCCTTGCTCGTCGCTGAAGGAGTACAGTGTGCGCATCGAGGTTCCCACGGAGTCGTAGCCCTGGTAGTCTTCAGCGGTTTCCCATGTACCGAAGTGGTCGAACGAGCGGATTCTCATGCTTTGGATCCAGGTATCCAGACCCAAGGCTGCATCAGCAACAGCTGTAAGGCTGACATCGGCTCCCCGCTGACCCAGAGCTAACTGGGGTTGGTCGCCACCGATACGAAGCTCCAGGAATCCGCCGGAGAGGGTGCGGTCGTTCGCCGATAGCCCGAACATGCTGAAATCGGCGAGATTGAGGATCGTTTGACCGGTCAGGGCATACTCCAGGCTCGCCTGAGTCAGGCCACCGGCCAGGTGCGAGAACCCCCGCACATCCTCGATATGGCCGGAGGAGAAGCCGGTGAGGTTCCCCTCCAGCAGGTAGCCGACGCTGCTGCCGGAGACCTCCGCCAAATAACTGCGCAGTGCCTGGCGGCCGATCAGCGTTTCCTTATACATTGCGGTGTTGAACATCAGCTCACCGTCAGGATCGAGCTGAAAGGAGTTGACCGTTGCTCCCATCACTCGATTTGTTGCACTTTCCACACCCTGGAGCAGCGCCTTGCATACCCCCTCTTCGGCAAAGGCGCCCAACGCTCCTTCCAGGGCATCGAAGCCCAGGCCGGTGCCGGCGGTTATGCCGCCAACCAGAGCCTGCTTGCCGAAAGCAAGCAACCCCGCCTGCGAGTCGACATAACCGCTGGATATATCAGCAGCGGTGAACAGTGCATCATCGGCGAGGTTCACTGCGGCAGCCACCCAGACATTCCCCGTGGCGGAAGCCGCAATACTAACCGCCAGATTCACAGCATCCCGGGCACTGGGTGCTTCGAACCAGCTGTCCGACTCGCCGTCATTGTCCGCATCGTCATCCCACATGCGCAGGTTGTACCAGGGTATGGAAAGCATGGACAGTCCCCGCGCCTGCCGAGCCTCATTTATGAAGTAGGCTTCCATGATCGTACCGAGCTCACCGTAGCCGGGTTCCTTAATCACCTCCGGATTATCGGTGCGCATGACCGGTTCGTAACCGATGTGATAGGGGAACAAACCGTCCACCTCATGAAAGATCCCGTCGTCTCTGTCATATCCTTCGGAAGCCCGAAACGTGGCGGTCTGGGCGTTGAAGTAATCTTTGAACTCCGAGTCGATACCCTGCCAGTCCCAATCAGTTCGTTTTTCCTCGGAACGGCCGAAGATGAGCTCCATGTACTTCGAAAGATGTTCCAGTGCCCGGTTGGCTAGCTCCTGGATGGACTGCCCGCTACGGCCCTCCAGGGATGCTCGGCTGAGGTCTACCCCCGGATCGAAGCCGGGAGCGACAAAATATCGATATGCCGGTACCGTCTGGTGTTCCTCCTCCAGGCCTCCAAACAGGGAGTTGTCGATAACCGATGATCGGTTGAAAAGGGAACCGCTCCTGCGGTAGCCGCTTCCCCGCAGCAGGTCGAAGAGATTGTCCGCCATGCTGCGATTTGCCTTGGAGATCCGATCATGAATGGCTATCTCAGCATCTTCGATGTACGCGCGCAACTGCAGGGCCGTAACCAGGCTGATTCGGCTGTAGATCTCCTCCCCGATCTCTCCGGCCAGTTGCTTTGCCAGGAGGTCGGCGGTTGCGGTGCTGTGGATGCCCGGTAAAGAAAAGGCCCGGGAAAAACGCTGTAGGTCGTTGGAATGGTCGACAGCAAGGGCGGCCCGCAGATGATCTGTGAACTCCGCTCCGGGAAAGGCGCTGCCGATCACGGTAGTTAAATCCGGTACGGGCGTGATCATCCCGGGGATGGTAATAGTCTGGATTTCGCCGATCAAACGGTGCGCATCCAGATTCAGCTGTTGCGCCACGGATTGGGCGGCGGCGGATGCGGCGTTTTCGGTGCTGTCTTCGACCCACTGCTCGCGATTACGGCAAAACAGCACGTAGCGGTCGTTCCAGATGCGTTGTTTCTCCTGGTACTCCTCCGTGAACTCCCGCAACCAGTGATCGCGGCTTTCGCTGATCTGCTTTGCACCGGCACTCCACTGCCCCAGGCCCGAGGCCAGCAGCTTGCCGGCCTTGGTCTCCCAGAGGATTCTCTGGTCGTGGATCTG
This sequence comes from uncultured Spirochaetaceae bacterium, assembly GCA_964520025.1. Classification (GTDB taxonomy): domain Bacteria; phylum Spirochaetota; class Spirochaetia; order SZUA-6; family DRHE01; genus JAFGQJ01. Next base: position 1,706 of record CAZFMD010000209.1, on the reverse strand, counting down.
GCGGGACTGGAGCTGCAGCTCCTCTTGCAGGTGCTCGTGGAGCAAATGCAGGCGATGCTCCATCAATCCGTACAGAGCCCCGGCGATTCTCGAGAGTTGCTGATACTCGCCCTCCAGAGTCGACGGTTGAATCAGTCTTGCATACTCCAGTTCTGCATCGTGGTAGGCATCACGGCTGAAGGCGGGATGCGAGAATAGTGCCGAGATAGCCTCACTGAGGACCTGCTCGTCGCCCCTGGGATCGTACAGACAGCGCAGATACGCTTGCAGGTCCGCATCGTGCGCGCCGGAAAGGGCGGAAACCAGCTCTACGATTGCCTCTTTGTTCTGCTGGAGGTCATCCTCCAGCAATGAATCGATCCCTCTCAATGCCGACAGGTTGTCGACCGGAGCTGTGGAATCGAGCCGATCGAAGGCCTCACCAAGGAAACTTAATGGGGATTCTTGGGCGGAGATGAGCTTTTCCAAGGCGGAGAAGAAGGATTCTTTGTCCACACCGTGCTCTGTGCTCTGGCCGGTGAGGAACTCGAGTTTGTGGATCTGGCCGACTATGTCCGCCTGCAGCTGGTTGCTTTGGTCTATCTCCGCGGCGATGGATGCCCGCTCCCCGGCTCCACTGCCGCGCAGAGGGGCGATTTTGTTGCGCAGCGACTGGATCTCATCGGCTTTCCACCATTTGAAGCGCCACCAGTCGTTCTCCCAATCGTTTTGCAGACTTTTTGCCTTGTTCTCGATGTACCAGTAGACAAGGTCTGTAAGGTCATCCCGCAGGTAGTCGGAGCCGGGGGTGAAATGCCCGGAGGCGAGCATGGCCTTGAAGTAGGCGTATAATCGTCTGGTGTCGGCATCCGCCCGTATTTCATGGTAAGCCTGAGTGGCTTTCTTTTTCAGGTAGTCTTCCGGAAGAAGCTTGTCCTCCGGATAGACCAGCACGCGTTGGACGATCTGCCCGTTGTGGAACCAAATCCGCCTTGTCTCCATTCCCAGGTCCAGATACTCTTCGACCAGAACAGCCACATTGGGATTGCGCAGAATCGGGAGATCGATTGGGGAGCGCCCGGGGACTTCGAGATCCTTCTGAACCTCTACATCGTAGTAGTAGGCCAATCCGAACCTTTCCAGGGCGGCCTGACAGCCCCCCTCCAGATCGGCCATTGCGTCCAGCCAGATCGTGACATCTCTGGATATTTTTTCCGATAGCGCCTCGGGCTCCCCGTCGAGGTAGGTCTCAAGAAAATCGGCCATGTCGATATCCGCGACTGCCGAGAAATCGGTGAGCCTGTCTATGTTCAGATTCCCGGTGGGAGCCGTATAGCCGACTGACGGCAGGATATCGAAAACCTCACCGACTGACGCTTCCAACGCGTCCGTGCCGGCGGCAAGTGCGCTCTGGATTTCGGAAACCGACATCTCCAGTGATTCAACGATTTGAAGAACAAGCTGGCGCGCATTGAGCAGATCGAGCTCCCGCTCCTTCAGCTCGAAGTAGACCGGGTCGAGTCGCGCCGAAGGTTCCAACCGGCCCAGAAACTCCAGAGCCGCAGCTATCCTCTGATGGGCCTCACGGTTTTGGGAGATGATGCTCTCCGGAATGTCCTGGGTGGACGCCGCATCCAACTGCTCGGTCAGGTAGTCCAGCTCCGCCTCAAGGCGGGCAATCTCCCGCTGCAGCTCGTTTGCCGGCAGGAGATCGGCGCCAAATGCGC
>CAZFMD010000208.1:0-5326 GCA_964520025.1 uncultured Spirochaetaceae bacterium | reverse complement strand
TCCATGCGGTTGATCTCGCCGATGTGCTGGGCCATGATGCGAGCCAGATTCGGATCGTAGAAGCGATGCAGGCTCCAGTTGGCGGTCGCCTGGAAGCCGCGGCGTGCCTTGTGGGCCGAACCGATTCCCGGATCGAAGCGCTGTACACCGTTTTGAATCGCCCACTCGATGGGGCTGTAGTAGCAGGCGTTGAAGTGCAGGCTGTCATAATGGCCGGTGCTTCCCCAATAGCGTCCGTACATCTGCTCACCCTTGTACAGCAGGAAGGACATGCCCACCGGATCCGCATTGTTTCGCCGATCGTAGGCTCCCAGGAGCAGGATCCGGTGGCGGTAGTCGTCGAACAGCCCGGCGAAGAACTCCCGGTTAAGGTACTTGGCCGCCCAGGGACCGAACTGATCGTTGGTCATCTCATAGAAGTCGTACATCCGTTCCAGAAGCTCTAGGGTAATCTCTTCCCCCGTGAAGGGTTGAATCCTCAGATTCTGCTCGGCGAGCTTGTTGCGCTCCCGGCGGATGTTGCGGCGCTGGTTCTTGTCGAAGCTCCAGAGATAATCCTCGAAGCCGGCGAATCCGTTGTTTTCCCAGATGTAGCTCTGGTGCTTCCAGGCAACGAATCCCAGATCCTCCATCGCCGGCACCCACTTCGGATCTACGTAGTTGAAGCTTAGGGCTCTCATGTTGTTTTGGCGGCACAGATCGTCTATGGCCTGAACCATAAGCGCGCTCAAGGTTTCGGCCTGCTGCCCCGGGGCGATGAGGAATCTGTAGCCGGTAACCGGTGTGGCCGGGCTCATCCCCACCATCTTGGGATAGTAGGGGATTCCCAGGCGGCCGGCCACGTCTGCCCACATGTAGTCCCAGACAAACTCCCCTTCGCTGTGCCCCTTCACATACAGGGGGGCGGCGGCCGCCAGGTCGGCACCGCGCCATACGGTCAGGTGGATGGGCAGCCAGCCGGTTTCCGGCCGCATGCTTCCGGAAACTTCCAAACGATGTAACCACTCCCACTCCAGGATAGGCGCGGGCAGAGCCAGGGCCAGCGCGTTCCAAGTCTCTTTGGGGATTTCGGAAATGTCGCGAATCCACTCGAGGCGGTAGTGACCGTGTTTGTTCTGGGGCATTCTTTGACCCTTGTTCCCAGTTGACCTTTCGGAGGCGCTTCGTGCCGCCCGATGCCAATCCGGGGGATAGGTCTAATATAAAAAAATCCAGCCGCCGAGGAAGTGTTTGCGGCTTTTTTGTCCGCCTATTCGGAAAACCTCAGGCTTACCGTTTGCCGGCTCACCTCGAGCTGCCGGCAGCTCACCCCCGCGGCCTGAAACATCCGCCGGGAGGCTTTGACAGTATCGGTCTGGGCGTACTTGTCGGACAGGTAGATCACCTCGGTGATTCCGGCCTGGATGATGACCTTTGCGCACTCGTTACAGGGAAACAGGGCCACGTACAGGCGGCAATCGTACAGGTCGGCGGAGATCTTGTTGATCACGGCGTTGAGCTCCGCATGGCAGATGTAGGGGTACTTGGTGTCCAGTAGCTCTCCCTCCCGGTTCCAGGGGAACTCATCGTCGGAACAACCGGTGGGGAACCCGTTATAGCCGACTCCGACGATCTTGTTTTTTGGATTTACGATACAGGCGCCGACTTGAGTATTGGGGTCCTTGCTCCGCATCGCCGAGAGCAGAGCCACGCCCATGAAATACTCGTCCCAACTGAGATAGTCCGTTCTTTTCTTCATTTGCTGTTCCCCGCCTGTTCTTCGATCATGGCATTGAGCCTCTGTCGATAGTAGCAGAAGTCCGTCCAGGAGATCTCCGGGTGGGCCGCATGGTCCAGGAGGGGGATGTATCCGCCTCCTGCCAGCATGGAGGGTAGCTTGCCTTCCAGCTCCCGATCGGTGGCCTCGGGGCCCCGGGCGATCTCCAGCTTGTCGATCCCGCCGAGGATGCGAAGATGCGGGTAGCGACGGCGGATTTCCAGGAGATCGTTTCCGGCCTGAACCTCGATCGGCCACACCCCGGTCAGACCGGCCTCCAGAAACAGGGGGATCAACTGGTCGAGATTGCCGTCGGAGTCAACCAGGATGATCTCAACGCCGTGGTCTTTCAGGAATCCGGTTACCTTACGGTAACAGGGAGTCATGAACTCACGGAACGTAGCCGGAGAGATCAGGGAACCGTTGCGATAGGCCATGTCCTCCCAGAAGTGGGCACAATCGACCTGCACCTCCCCCAGGGCCTGGTCCCAGAGCTCGATCCAGAAATCGGCCAGGAATTCCATGATGTCTTTGACCAATATCGGATCGTCGTAGAAGCTCAACAGCAGCCGCTCCTCGCCCATCAGGTAGCGCAGGAAGCCGTAGAAGCCGACGGGAGTCCCGCCGATGGACAGAGGATAATCCCGAGCTCCGTACGCCTGCACCAGCTGTGGCCAGTCCGGTGGCACCCTCTGCTCGAGCACCGGTTGAAAGCGTTCTTCCTTGAGACGTTCGAAATCCAGTCTGGACTCCACCTGCCATCCTATAAACTCAGGAACCGACGAGCTGCCTTTGCTGATGCGTTTCTTGACTCCGTACTCGTCCTGATAGACCAGGTACTCATCGGTATCCTCGAAAACATCCGCGGCAAACAGCGGTTGTGGACCGGAGTTGACCGGGAGGCTGATCAGGCCGGTATCCAATCCCAACACCCTGTGGACATCCCGATCGCGCACGCGGGTGCTGGAAGTCTCGTCGTGGGCACACGCCTCCCCTCGAATGCCGCTTCCCGGTATTCCCTCTTGGTTGTCCCTGTGTTTCAGGCCTTCCCGGTACCAGCGTTCCAGGGTTTCCGGCCAATATCCAAATTCCCACAGCAGGTTTCTGTCGGGTTGCTGGAAGTTCATCACTGCGACGAAGCGTTCCCTTACGTTCATAAGCAGCCTCCTGTATAGTAATGAAACTGCCGCCACCTGATCAATTGAAGTGATCCCGATTGTACCATATGATGGGAGTTAAAGAACTGCAAAGAATGCTCCCGGCGTAGCTGCAAAGATCGAGCTCCCGTTCGTTTTTCCATCGACAACCAGGCCAAACGGGATGCGGATCAGACTCTCAAAAGATAATTTGGCGTAAGCACGGAACGGGAGCTTCCGGATGTACCGGGCTGTGATCTGTACCATCTGTCGGCCCGGGAGTACGGGCCGGGAAGTGCTGATTGATGCGACGATGCGAACGCTGTATGAGGGGATGAGGGATCGATGAAAGCCCTGGTATTGGAAAAATACAACAAGTTTTCCTACAGGGAGGTGGAGGATCCCAAGATCGGAGTGGGAGAGGTGCTGGTCGCGGTTGAAGCCTGCGGGATCTGCGGCAGCGACGTGCACGGCATGGACGGCTCCAGCGGACGCCGGCAGCCTCCGATCATCATGGGTCACGAGGCGGCCGGTCTCATAACCGAGGTGGGAGCGGGTGTGGAAGGTTGGAGGAACGGAGAACGAGTCACCTTCGACTCCACGATCTACTGCGGTACCTGCTGGCACTGCCGAAGGGGAGAGATCAACCTCTGCGACAATCGCCGTGTTCTGGGGGTGTCCTGCGACGAGTATCGGCAGGATGGAGCCTTCGCGGAGTTTGTGTCCGTGCCGGCCCGCATCCTCTATCCTCTGCCCGATGGGATGAGCTTTGTCCAAGCCACGATGGTGGAAGCCCTTTCGATCGCGGTTCACGCCGTGGGCAGGACCGCCGTGCATCTGAACGACTCGGCGGTTGTCGTGGGAGCGGGAACGATCGGTCTCCTGGCCGTTCAGGTGCTCAAGGCCTGCGGCTGCAGCCCGGTGATCGCCGTGGACGTCGATCCGGTCAGGCTCGAGCGGGCCGGCAGGCTGGGCGCGGATGCGATGATCAACGCGGTTGGTGGCAGTGTGCCCGAGCAGGTGCGCAAGCACGTTCCCAGGGGAACGGAGGTGGCAGTGGAAGCGGTGGGGGTCGGTGAGGCGCTGCGGGACGCTGTGTCTTGCCTGAGAAGGGGGGGGCGGCTGGCCGTGGTCGGCAACCTCAGCCCGACCGTGGAGTTCCCCCTGCAGTCCGTGGTCACCCGGGAGATCAGCGTCAACGGCTCCTGCGCCTCCAGGGGAGAGTATCCCAGCTGTCTTGAGCTGATCAGCCGCGGCGCGGTGAACGTCGAGGCCATGATCAGCGCCACGGCGCCGTTGGCCGAGGGAGCCGAATGGTTTCAGCGGCTCTATCGTGGAGAATCGGGGTTGATGAAGGTGGTACTGCTTCCGCAGGAGGGGGAATGAAGAAACTGCGTACAGGCGTGATCGGCTGCGGTAAGGTCAGCCATACCCATGCCCGGGCGCTTTCGGAGTTGCGAGAATCCGAGTTCGTGTCCGTCTACAGCCGTTCGGCTGAAAAAGCCGAAGCCTTTGCCGGCCGCTACGCGGCCAAGGGGTACACAGATTTGGATCGGATGCTGAAAGAGGTCGATGCGGTGGTGGTCTGCACCCCCCATCCGGTCCATGCTACACCCGCGATCCGGGCCCTGGAGGCGGGCGTGCACGTCCTGGTGGAGAAGCCGCTGGCCTCCTCCCTCCAGGACTGCGACGCTATGATTTCCGCCGCCGCCAAGAGCGGTTGCATCCTGTCTACGGTGAGCCAGCGCCGCTGGTACGCCCCGGTGCTGCGGGTGAAGCGGGCTGTTGATGAGGGGAAGATCGGCGCCCCGGTGCTCGGAATGGTGACCATGCTGGGCTGGCGGGACGAGCCCTACTACCGCAGCGATCCCTGGCGGGGCAGCTGGAAGATGGAGGGAGGAGGGGTTCTGGTAAATCAGGCGCCGCACCAGCTGGATCTGCTGCTCTGGTTCATGGGTCCGGTTGCGGAGCTGTACGGCTGCTGGGACAACCTCAATCATCCATACATCGAGGTGGAGGATACGGCGATCGCCTTGATCCGCTTCGCCAACGGAGCGCTGGGTAACATCGTTGTCTCCAACTCCCAGAAGCCGGGCCTGTACGGAAAGGTCCACGTGCATGGAAGCAGCGGAGCTTCGGTGGGGGTGCAGACCGACGGCGGGGCCATGTTTATAGCCGGTATGTCACCGGTGTTGGAACCCCCGGTAAACGATCTGTGGAGCGTTCCCGGGGAGGATTCTCTTCTGGATCTCTGGAAAGGGGAGGATGAGGAGTTTTTCCGGACAATCGATGCAGCCAGCTACTACCACAAGCTGCAGCTGGAGGATTTCCTGCAGGCGATCCTGGAACACAGGGAGCCCAAGGTTAGCGGCCCGGAGGGGCGCAGGACGGTCGAGCTGTTTACCGCCATCTACCGATCCAACCGGGACCGCCG
>CAZFMD010000207.1:0-5355 GCA_964520025.1 uncultured Spirochaetaceae bacterium | reverse complement strand
AGAATCCGCACCCTGCTCCAAGACTGACCAGGAACCGTGCATCTGGATCGCTGAAAGAGCGGGGTTGAGGCTGCGCTACCGTACGATCGTGTAGCTGATCAGGGCTTCCACGATCTGCTCTTCCCTCTGCTGGATACTCAGGCCCCGGGTGATGACATCCGCGCTGGAGCTGCCCAGCCCCTGGAAATCCTCCTCGATGTCTCCGAACTGGAGAGTGGAGGCGATCAGCTTGACGAACTCGGTACCGAAGGGCTCGCCTAAAACGAAGCGGAAGGGATAGCGGGTATCGGGAATCTTGTAGACCCGGCCTTTTCTGACAAAGTTGTCCGGAAAGAAACGGTTGGGAAAGATCAGCTGCATCTGCTGCTCCACGTCGACCTGATAGATCTTCACGTAGCAGTCCCGGTTCGAGAACAGGTGTATGACCAGCTCCTCGCCGTCCCTGTAGGTGGCACCCTCTCCCCTCACGGTCCAGAGCTTGATCTGAAAATCCCCTGCATCAGAGTCCTGGATCCGTGACAACTCATCGATTACATACAGAGCATCGTTGTAGTTCTCCGGCAGGACGGAAACCGAGTCCGGAAGCTCCACCTTGGGCACCACCACCTGGGAGTTGGCCGCAACCAGGCCGCTGCCCACGTCCGTGAGAGTCAGGTAGACCCGGATCGCCTCGCCCTCATCGAAGTAGCGTCCGCCCAGCAGGGCCCGGATCCCCCTGAGGCTTCCCGTCTCCACCACCGTTTCCGGATCGAACAGATCGTTCAGGCTCAGCTCGACGGCCGCCAGGATCTCCTCCAGATCCTCCCGGGCAAACAGCTGGAATCGCGGATGGTCTGTCAGCACACCGGCAAGTTTCTCCTCGAGGTAGCGGGAAAAACTGCTGCCCATGCTCTTGTCCGCAAAGGTGAAATTTCCCATGCTCACCACGGTGGGCTCGGCGCCCGGCAGCCCGGCTTCTGTGGCCAGCCGATCGATCGCCCGCTCCAGGATCGTGTCTATCTGTTCTGCACACAGGAGGGAGGCCGAGCCGAGTATCAATACCAAAACGAGCAGCAGGTGCAATTTCCCCGATCGCAGCATATATTCCTCTACGCGCTCCCCGGATCTGTTGTATTGGAAGGGTAGCACGCTTCTTGGCAGAGTCCAAGAGAAAACTATACAATTCAGCCGATGTCCCGGCGAAGCAAAACAACCGTGCTCCTGATCCTGCTGTCGGCCCTGCTGCTCCCGATCCACCTTGGCGCCCAAAGCGCGGACAAGGCCGACGCCTACTACGAACGGGCCTACGGCTTCTACGAACAGCAGCGATACGAAGAGGCGATCGAACTGCTGGAACGAAGCGCGGAGATCGACAGGCAGTTGGGCAAGGATCGCCGCGGCGACCTGGCCTACGATCACCAGCTTCTGGGTCTCTGCTACCTCCAGAGCAATAAATTCGACGAGGCCGAAAGCTCCCTGCTCCAGGCGCGCGGCCTCTTCTCCGCCCTGGGCCAGAGAGCCGAGGAGGTCCAGGCCCTGAACCACCTGGGCCTGGTCTACTACTACCGGGGCGCCTATGCCCAGGCCATAGATTCCTTCGAAACAGCCCTGGACCTGGCCGAGCGCTTCTCCGTACAGCAGCTGATCTCCCAGGTTCTCAACAACCTGGGATTGGTCTACTACGCCTGGGGCCGCTACCAGGAGGCCCTGGAGGCCTACCAACAGGCGCGGCGGCAGAATCTGGCCACGGGTCAGGACTACTACGCAGCTACAAACCTGGGCAATATTGCCGGCGTGTATCTGGCCTGGGGCAGGTATCCGGAAGCGGTGGACAGCTACCGCCAGGCCCTGGAGTACTTCCGCACCCGGGGAGATCGAACCAGCACCACCAACACGACCATCAACCTGGGGCTGGTCTACTACGCATGGGGCCGGTACGGGGAGGCTCTGGATCTGTTCGAGCAGGGCCTGCAGCAGGCGCAGGAGCAGGGAAATCCGACCAGCCAGGCTTCGGCCCTGAGCAGTATGGGAGGCGCGCTGTACGCCACCGGCCGCTACGATGAGGCGTTGACAGCCTACCGGCAGGCCCTGGAGCTGTTTCAACGTTTCGGCATGACCCTCAACGTCCTGGCCGCAACCGGCAGCATCGGTATGGTCTACCAATCCTGGGGGCGCTACGACCAGGCACTGGAGTACTACCGGCAGGCCCTGGATCTGGCCGAAAACATCGGAGCCCGGGATCAGTTGCTGACCAACCTGCGCTCCATCGCCTCGATCTATCAGGGACGGAGGGAGTACCAGCGGGCCATCGAGTACTACCAGCGCTCGCTGGAGCTGGCCCGGCAACTGGGCCGGCCGAGCGATGTAGCCATCAACCTCGACGGGCTGGGCACCGTGTACTTCGAGTGGCGAAAGTTCGACAGGGCTCTGGAGTACTACCAGCAGGCCCTGGATGAGGCGCAAGCTATCGGCAAGAGGGATGAAATCAGCCGGAACCTGATCCACATCGCCGGGGTGCACCAGGTGCGGGGTGATACGGTGAAGGCTCTGGAGACCTACGAGAAGGCCCTGGGCATGACCCGGGAGACCGGAGCCCGGGCCGATGAGGCCACGGTACTCAATAACATAGGGACCCTCTATCTCAATCTAGGGGAGTATGGGCGAGCCGCCGATTACTTCGGCAAGGCCATTGCGGTAAAGGAGCAGCTGCGGGACACGGCGGAGGGAGAGATCCGCAGGGATTTCCTGGCCTCCTGGATCTCCTCCTACCGCTGGCTGATCGCAACCTACCTGTTCGACGATCAAGCGGCTGCGGTTTTCAAGGCCGGGGAGCTGATCAAGGCACGCTACCTGAGCGAACAGATCGGTGAGCGCACCGGAACCGATGGCGCTTCTGCCAAGCTTCGGTTTCCCGGGATCGAGCAGGTGCAGCGAACCCTGTCGGGCTCAGAGGCCGTGCTCAGCTACGCCAACATTGACTGGGAGCACCCGCTGGTCGCCTACGCGGGCAGGCGGGAACTGGACCTTTTCGGGATCGAGTTCGAGCGCTTCGTATCCCGAAATTACCGCAAGCACCGGAGCACCATCCTCAAAGCGGACAACCGCACCCGGGGCTTTACCATGGTGGAGATCGAGGCCTCCGAGGATGAGATCGACGATCCGGCTGTCAGGTTTGCCGAAATCATCCGTACCTACCGCTGGCTCCTGAGCCAGCCCGCCCTTTCGGTATCCGAGCGGCAGGCCAGGGATTCCCTGGGGCGGGAGCTGTACGGTTTGCTGCTTGAACCCCTGGAACGGCAGCTGGAGGACAAGGAGCAGCTGATCCTGGTTCCCGACGGTATTCTGGCCTTCATCCCCTTCGAAGCCCTGATCATGCCCGACGGCCGCTACCTGGTGGAACGCTTTCACCTGCGTTACCTTCCCTCCTTGACCGTGTCGTCCCAGATCGAAGGGCGTAACTACGGTAGCCGCCCCAAGCCGTTGCTGGCCTTCGGCGGTGCGGTGTATGAGATCCCGGCGGATCAAGAGGTTCGGCAGCCCCAAGCAAACAGCGCTCCGATCGTCTCGGCTCAGGCACTCAAGGCTCTCGCGGCCCAAACCCGGCAGGTGATCCAGGGGCGCTCTGATACCCGGGATGCCTACGCAACCCTGGGGATAGGCACCTGGCAGCAGCTGCCCGGCACCCTGACCGAAGTGCGGGAGATCGGCCGGATTGTAGCGGGAAGCACCGTGGTCACCGGCCGGGATGTCTCGGAGGCCCGCATCAAGCGGATGTCCGTACGAGGGGACCTGGAGGAGTACCGGATCCTGCACTTCGCCACCCACGGATTGGTGGTGCCCCCCCTTCCGGAGCTGTCCGCCCTGGTTCTCTCTCAAGGCCCCTCCCCGCAGGCGGATCCGGAGGACGGCTACCTCACCATGGCGGAGATCGCCGAGCTGAAGATCCGGGCGGATTTCGTGAACCTGTCGGCCTGTGAGACCGGTTTGGGGAAGATCTACGGCGGCGAGGGCGTGGTGGGTTTGAGCCAGGCCTTCCTGGTGGCCGGCGCCAACGGCCTGTCCGTATCCCTGTGGCAGGTCGCGGATGAATCGACCCGCACCTTCATGGTCGGGCTGTACCGGCTGGTCCAACAAGAGGGATTGACCCATCAACGGGCCATGACCGAGATGAAGCGAAGGTTCATCGCCGACCCCGCTTTGAAAGAGCCGTTCTACTGGGCTCCCTTCGTGTACTACGGACGGTAGGGCGCCGGTCCCCGCTCTCCGTGCCCCGGGGAACTCCGGTGAGTGAGATTCTACAGCGGGATCGAGAAGCGCAGGGTGATGCCTCGGGGTGAAGAGGGAAGCGGCATGGGGATGTGGCTCCCGCCGGTCAACTCGGACTCCGGGACACCGCCGTAGACCAGCCACTGTACCGTCAGCAGCAGCACGTCCGACCACATATGCACAGCCGCGGACAGGGGAAGCCCTCCCCGATCGTAGGCTGCATCGAACACCAGGGTCATTCCGGACCTCCAGAAGTACTGGAACACGATCGTGCCCGGGGAATAACCGGCGTAGATATCCGCGGGGAGATGAACCAGGGGAAAGAGCAGCATGTCGACGATCTTGGCTGTTTTGGGAGTGGCGCGAGTCTTGATCTCCTCGTAGATCACGCCCCGGAACAGCGCCTCTTCCCCGATCCCGACCAGAGACATGGAAACGATGCTGCTGCCCAGAACATAGAGCAAACCCAGGGAAGGATCGACCCGGGTTTCGCCCAGATAACCGGAACCTGTGCGCCAAACAGCGGAACTGGTGTCCCTCTCAGCCAGCAGGCGGTAGCCGGACAGCAGGGCGGGCCCCACCAGCGTGGGGACCCAGACGATAGGCCGGCTCAAGTTCCGGAGACTGAACTCACCGGCCAGCACCTGGCCGAAGGATGAAGCTTCAAAATCCCGCCCGTACGGATCTTCCGGCGGGATCCGCAACCTGAACTCCTTGTACACCTCGTATACGGAGAACTGGGTGATGTTTTGATAGGCTCCCAGAAACAGTGCCGAGCCTTGCCTCACGAAGTAGTTCTCCCCGCCGGCAAACATCAACCCGATCCCGGCGGCGGGGAGGGCCAGCTCGATCCCTGTGTATAGGAGGGCCTTGGGCACATTCAGCCCGTACAGAGGAAGGTGGGCAAGGAGTTGGCTCGGGTAGATCACCCAGGGAACGAGCCCCGCCGTATCCGGCGCCACCAATGGCACGAAGTTGAGCAGATTCCCCACAGCCGGAGAGGCCAGAGACAGGCCGGGGTACTTCCAAAAATCATCCGGTTGCAGAGCTTCCCGGTCCGCCGGGGCTGCGTGCAGTCTTGCCGCGCCGGTCGCTGTCATAAACAGGAGT
>CAZFMD010000206.1:0-5361 GCA_964520025.1 uncultured Spirochaetaceae bacterium | reverse complement strand
AACATATTACATCTTTTGTTACTTTCTAGCCAGGAAACGGAGTTTCGCAGCCGCATACGAAGCGCGGGCATACCTTTTTCGCTTGTTTTGAAGCAAAGTGAATGAAACGGCCGTAAATATTCTGTAGAAACTACAGAAGCGGGAGGGCTTTGTTCGCATGCGAAAGGGCGAGGCGGAACTGTTTTCGGCATACCTGAAAAACACAGCCGGAATACCCCCCAAATTCATATCCCACTATCTGCGCTGGGTCGCCGAGTACCAAGGATCGAAGGGGCCGGATCAAGCAGACCGAAAGCAGGCACTGGAGTGTTTCAAGAATCGGCTGGAGCGGACCCGGGAATCCTGGAAGGTGAATCAGGCACTGAACGCCGTTCGGCATTACTGGTTCTGGCAGGATCGTAAAAACCGAAAAGAGAGGCAAGACCGGAACGATCGTCGAGTCCGGCAAGCAAATCTCCCCTGCAAGGTTAGTCCTGAATCGGAGGCACTCCTCAGCCAGGCGAAGCGCCTGATGCGTCTGCAGCACAAGTCCTACCGAACCGAACTGACCTATCTCGGCTGGATCAGGAGATTTCTATCCCAAACACATGGTGCAGACAGAACGGAGATCAAAGCCTCCCACCTGCGCCACTATCTGAGCTACCTGGCCGTGGAGCGGCGGGTCTCTGCGGCCACCCAGCAACAGGCCTTCAACGCTCTTCTGTTCCTGTACCGCCACATCCTGCAGGTATCGATCGAAGGACTGTCGGAAACGATCCGAGCACGGAGAACGCAGAGACTTCCGGTTGTTCTGACGCCCCGGGAGGTAGAAGGCCTGCTCGACAGGCTGAGAGCACCGTACCACCTGATGGCCGGCATCATCTATGCATCGGGATTGCGCCTGAACGAATGCATGAACCTGCGGGTGAGAGACCTCGACTTTGAGCGGCAGACAATTACGGTCCGCTCGGGGAAAGGCGGCAAAGACCGGGTAACACTGTTCCCCCCCTGCCTGCATCAGCAGGTGCAGCTTCACCTGCACGATGTCCGGCAACTCTACGCCGCAGACCGCAGGGAGAAGCGGCCGGGCGTCCCTCTACCCTTCGCCCTGGAGAGAAAATACCCGAACGCCGTGTTCGAATGGGCATGGTACTGGGTTTTCCCCTCCAGCCGTCTTTCTGTGGATCCCCGCAGCAACAAGATCTACCGATATCACATGTACTCCACTACCCTGCAGAAGCACGTACACGAGGCGGTATCGGAGCTCGGTATGGTCAAACGGGTAACGGTCCACTCCCTCCGCCATAGTTTCGCCACCCACCTGATCGAAGCCGGCTACGATATCCGGACCGTGCAGGAGCTGCTCGGGCATACGAACGTACAGACCACGATGATCTACACCCATGTCGCCAAGAAACACAAGATAGGGGTGATCAGCCCACTTGAAAAACTCGCCCAACGCCCCGATTCCTGAAGAATCTGCCAATCCTCCACTTTGGCCTAAACTGGAAATATGGGCCACCGGAATCGGAAGAACGCCGCTGGTGCTGAAATCGGCTCTCAAACCTGGCCTCAAAAGGCCGGTTGCCTGCAGTCCCGTTTTTCTCTATTATTGTAGGAGGAAATCGCGGAAGTGTATTAATGTTGGTACCAGCAGAAGTTTGGACAGTAGCCAAAGCCGAACAGGGCAGCGCCGTGCTGATCAAGCCGATAGGCGCGGAAGTTGCCGTCCCCATCTTTATAGGTTCCCTGGAGGCCCAGGCCATCCTGATCGGGTTGGCCAACCACAAGATGCCTCGTCCTCTGACCCACGATCTGCTGCTGTCCACCCTCACCGAACTGGAGGTGAAGGTGTCCCGCATCGAGATCACCGAGCTCAAGGAGGGCACTTTCTACGCCAGGCTCATCCTCAACCGAAACGGAACCGACGTGGTACTGGATTCCCGTCCCTCCGACTGTGTGGCTCTGGCCGTGCGCGCCAAATGTCCGATCTTCATAGACGAGGGTGTTGTAGACGAGGCGGGGATCCCGATTTCCTCGACCGAAGAAAAGCAATCCACGAAAACTACGGAGATCCAATCCCAGATCACCTACCTGGAAAAAGAACTGCAGAAGGCGGTGGAGGATGAAAACTACGAGGAAGCCGCCCTTCTAAGGGATCAGATCAAGGAACTGCAAAATAAACTGTAGTTGTTACCGAAGGCGCTTCCGCACGATCATGGAAATGAAGGCCAATGTGAGGAAGACCAGCGGTAGGTTGACCAGAACCATTTCGAACACCGGAAATCCCGCAACATCGAAGAAATCAGCGCTGATTACACCGAAGATCTCCAGAGTCGTAAACACGATTTCCGCATAGCTGACTAAGGTGCCGATGATCACCAGCACCCAGGAAACGTCCCTGGTTTGCGACCAGAGCAGGATTGCGAAAAACGTAGCGATCGCCCCGGTTGCCAGTCTGGAAAGCAGTAAGGCAAACTCTGCCAGTTCCATGTGCCTATTCTCCCGGATATCTGCGAAATAGTCCAACCATTTTTCCGAGCTCCCCCTTGGAGATTTCCCCTCCCGGCAAGATGCTGATATAGGGCTCCTCGGGGCTGAGCAGCACCTGTGCCTCCAGAAAGGCTTCGAAAACCCGTTCGTAGTCCCCATGATCGAACTCCGGTACCACGTACAGCTGCCTCTGCCTCCATCCGGCACATCCGGTCAGCAGGTCCGGAAGGAGCCACCCCGGCATCTCAAAGCGCCACAGCTCATGCAAGGTTCGCAGCAGCCCCGCCAGCAAGACTCCGGAGACAGGCTCCTGCGCGGGAAAATCCGGGTCCAGGTTTCCGCGGAAACATACAACCTGGGGAGCTCCGGACATGGCAAAGGGAAGAACCGGCAACAGCACTTCGGAGGCGGGGGGATCGGTCAAAAGCGGGCGCCAGAAACTCACCTGTGTTTTCCCGACCGCTTCCGGCTTCAGGAGCGGATCGGTCAGCTCATCGGCGCCGACCCTCCGGCCCAGATACAGACCGGCCAACTGCAGCCCTTGGGCCAACCCTCTGCAGATACGGAACTCCCGGTAGGCGGGAAACGTGGTTTGCAGTACCCGCATCAATCTTCCGGTGAAAACCGAGGGCAGGTCGGCGATGAGCCCTCGGGAAAGCGTATCCTTCAATACAGTGGTCAAACGCCCCGGCTTGTGGCCCAGGAGGGAGCGGCCGCCGTTCTGCCAGAGATCCAGATACCGTTTTCCGGAAACCGAGTACAGATGATACTCCCGCGCCCTTCGGACAACAGGTACGCGTCCTCTCAGATCCCTCACCTCTGCGACTCCTATGCTCCTTATGGGTCCGTACTGACCCGCTCCAACCTCGAGTACTTGAGCGGGAAACGGGCGATTTTCCCGGATTCGAAACGCACAGACACCATGGCTACGCCATCGGCTTCCCACTTCCTGACGATGAGTCCCGGACCATAGTCGTCGTGGTACACGCCGCAGCCCGGGGGAAAACCGTCTTCCTCCGCCGGCTGGTTACCGTACACGTGAAGGTGTTCCCTGGGAATCTCGCTCAAAAAGCAGGAGGGTTGGCTGCCCTGCAGGGTTCCGAATACCCGCCGGCTGCTACAGGTGGTCAGATACAACTCCTCCCTGGCGCGCGTAACCCCGACGTAGAACAGGCGCCGCTCCTCCTCCAGCTCGCTCCCGGCCACTGGAAGGCCCTGAACCGTGCTCGCGTAGTGAGGAAAGATACCATCTTCCAGGCCGGTGATAAACACCCTGTCGAACTCCAATCCCTTGGTGTTATGAGCGGTGATCAGGGTGACCTTTTCGGTTTTCGAAAAAGGATCTTCCTCCGAGGCGCCCAGCATCAACGATTCCAGGAACAGACTCAAACCCTCCATGGACGCCGGATATTCCGTGGTGGCGTTGATCAGCTCTTCCAGGTTTCTCACCTTATCCGTTCCGTCCGATTCATCCCGCTCACGATAATAATCGACAAGTCCGGAGTTCATGATTAGACGGTGCACCACCTGGCTCAGGGTGCCATCCCGTACTTCGGAGAGACTCTCGCGCAGCGATTCGAGCAGCGAGAGAAAGGCGCGCAATCCTTTAGCAATCCTGGCCGAGGCGGAGGAGAGGTACCGGGAAGCCGCCTCGAGCAAATTTCCCGATGGTTCTCTTAGCCCCAGGATCGTCTCCAGGCTCTTGGTTCCGATCCCGCGCCGCGGTTTTGCGATGGCCCGCCGGAAGGCCAGCTCGTTGGCCGGATTCACCAGCAGGGTCAGATAGGCCAGGGCATCTTTGACCTCCTGCCGCTCATAGAAACGGACGGTGCCCACTACGCGGTAGGGAATCCCCAGCCGGGCGAACAGACTCTCGAAGACTCGGGATTGAAAGTTCATCCGGTAGAGGATCGCGCTTTCAGCCAGCCTGCCGCTCTTCAACCTTTCGGCGCAGAACAGGGCCTCCGCTTCCGGATCTTCGAGATAGGCGAGCATTACCGGAGAACCGGAGGGCTTGCGGGTGAAAAGGTTCTTCCCGAGCCTGTTCCGATTGTTTTCCACGACCCGGGTGGCGACCTCCAGGATCGTCTGGGTGGAGCGGTAGTTCTCCTCCAGGCGCACGATCTGCGTACCGGAGAACTTATCGGAGAAACTCAGGATGTTATCCAGCTCCGCCCCGCGAAAGCTGTAGATCGATTGATCCTCATCCCCCACGACACAGAGGTAGTTCTGTCCGTCGTGCAGCTGCTGGAGCAGGCGGAACTGGGCGTAGTTGGAATCCTGGTACTCGTCAACCAGAATCGCCCGAAAGCGCCCCCGGATCCGTTCCCGGATCTCGGGTCGGCTCTCCAGCAGCCTGACGGCCCGCACCAGCAGGTCGCCGAAATCCAGACATCCGCTTCGCTCCAAGTGCTGTTGATACAGCCGATAGATCTTCAAGGCATCCAGCCCCGGGATCGCGCCCCGGGATTCCAGGGCTGCATCTTCCGGAAGCAGACAGTGGTCCTTGGCACGGGCTATCCAGGTTCCCAGCTCCTTCAATCGGTGCTGCGGGAGCTTTTCCTTCATCTCCTCCTGTACAACCCGTTTCAGCACTGAGAACGAATCCTGATCGTCACAGATCGTAAATGCGCGCTGGATGCCTATCTCCTCTCCGTAGCGCCGCAGCAGCCAGGCCCCGAAGGCGTGAAAGGTCTTGATCATCACCTCCCCGCCGGTTGGGGTCAGAGTTCGAACGCGATCCCGCATCTCATCGGAAGCCTTGTTGGTGAACGCCACCGCTAAAATCGAGCGCGGGTCCAGGCTCTGTTTATCGATCAGAAAGGCAATCTTGGTGGTGATCACCCTGGTTTTCCCGCTGCCCGCTCCGGCCAGAATCAACAGCGGTGC
>CAZFMD010000205.1:0-5392 GCA_964520025.1 uncultured Spirochaetaceae bacterium | reverse complement strand
GACCAGGTAGTAGACAAGCTTCCCGGTGGGCCGCACCAGTGTCGCCAACATCCGCCTGACACCATCAGAGCCGGCAAACGCCGATGAGAGAACAAACGCCGGTAGAACCGCGGCCGGTACAGAAAGCACGATCAGAAGGACCAGAGGAGTATCTGGGGACACTGAAGGCCTAATGCCTGCGACGTGGATGATCTCGGCGATAATCCACACAGGCAGGAATACGAAAAGGCGTCTTGTGAAAGAGATTTTATGCCGTCCGGGGCTGATAATGCGCGTAACGAACATACCCGCAAGAACGGGGCTGTAGACACCTATCTTTCCGAGATAGAAGCTCAGGATTTGTCCGAGCAAGACTTCCTGGGGAACGATGAGCACCGCCGGGAAGAGGGTCGCGAAGCAGACAGCAGTCCCGAGTACAAAGAAGGCCTCTACTGGATGCCTCTTGGTCCATTCCTTCAATCCTCGATTCATAGAACCTCCAGGTGAGACTTCCCCTCTATGCGCCGCCGGCCGGCCGGCACTACCGCTCATTCCGGTGCAATGCGTGCGCTGAAGATCATTTGCATGAGCGTTCGGATTTCCGGCCAGGTGATATCAAAATCTCTATCCGTGTCGACCCGGTGAACGAGCACGAGCTTCTGATCCGGCATGACCGCCAGCAGATGAACGCCGAGTCCGCCGTGGTAGAAACCGTATCCGAACTCAGATTCCGGCGGGCTGATCCGCCACAGATACCCGTACGGATCGCCTCCGGGATTCTCTACCGGATAGATGGTCGTGCTTTCCCGGATCCACTTCTCCGGTACGATCTGCTCGCCCTCCCACTGACCGCCATTCTGATACAGCAATCCGAAGCGCGCCAGATCGCGAGCGGACATCCGGAAGAAGTAGGCGGGATGATTGGATTTGGACCGTTCATACTTGTAGGTGCAGTCCGACGGAGAGAAGTCCACCATCCCGATCCGTTTGGCGATCTCCTCATTGAAGGCCTGGAAGATCCGCTTGCCCGTTGTCTGTTCGAAGATCGTACCCAGGGCGTTGAAATCCCAGTTGTTGTAGTAGAAAAACGTGCCGGGACGATGGCTGCCCCGTTGCGGCCGTGCGTCGATCATGGACTGGACTTCCCCGCCAGCCGGGTGATAGATCCCAGACCGGGACATGAGCAGATCCCGGATCGTGGCCTGTTTCTCCGCAGGGGTGAGGGAGGGCGGGATGTCGTCGATGCCCAGCTGTTCCAGGGTTGTATCTAGATCGATAACGCCCTTGTCAACGTAGATGCCGTACAACGCGCCGAGAAAGGGTTTGCGGATCGAATGGCACATGTACTTGCCCCTGGTATCCCCGAAGGAAAAAACGACCTCTCCGTGGTCCAACAGCAGTACGGCGGCAGAGTCGATCTCTTTGGCAAAGGCCGCGGCTGTGTCGAGCTTGTCTTTCGACCATGAAGGGTTTGGCGAAGACCCGGAACAGCTCAGTAGAGCCGAGGTACCGGCAACGTAAAGAAGAAGCATGGCCCTACCCATCGGCAGCACCTTTGCCCAGGATATCCGTGGCAGCCTGCTTGTCCGAATCGGGCACGAAGAGTCTGACCCGTTGAATGAAGGTTTGACCCACGGCCAGGCCGCCGCAGTCATCGGACCAGACGGACACTCTGATGCCGTGTTGTTCGAGCAGGTTCTTGGTTAATTCCGCCTGGGGATGGTTGGTAAACTCCGCAACCATCGACCAATCTGATGCACTTTCGGTCATGTGACCTGTACCTTTGCTAGATAAATTTCGAATGCTTCGGATTTTACAGACCTATTTGCCAAACCGCAAGGGTCAGTGCAAATTTGCTGATTATTCGTACACTGGGAATCACTGTGCAAATCTTGACACCCGGAACAGGGTGGTGAATCATGGTGTACGCAAAAATAGTCCGTGGCCCGGCAGCGGGAAAGGAGCAAGAAGTGGAAAAGCCGAAGAGAAGCAGTGATAAGAGCACGTGGGCCATCGGCGGAACAACCCTTATGGGCATAGGTGTTGGTTTCATTTTCCTGAAGGTATCACCCCTATTCTTTGTCGCATCCATACTTATAGGAATAGGAGTTGGTCTGGTGATCACTGCTCTGATTTCGCGAGAAAGACAGTAAGTGTGGGCTCGTGCGGGAGCCCGCCGCCGCTGTCAGCCGGCCGCCCACCGGGGCAAAGATGATGGCCGCGTCCGGCTCGGCCGGAGACGGCTGATCCGACCCTCCGGCGCAGGCTGCGATAGCCGATCAGCCCTGCACAGAGCAGGGGCGCCACCTGCACAGCCGCATAGTCCTCGTTCGGAGGAAAGGCGAACTGCTGGTTTGCCGCCGTGTATTCGGCAATGCTGCCGTCGATGTGATATCCGGTGAAACGCGTCCGGGCGCAGAGATTCTCCGGGCTCCTTGTGCCCTATGACCAGGGGCAGCTTGGGTCAGTCCAGCTCTCCGTCCAGGATGTGCAGGTCCGTTCTGCAGATGCCGCAGGCCTCGAGCTTGATCAGGATCTCGCCTTCCGCCGGGCCGGGAAAGTGAAAAGGCCATGGATCGTCGACGGATCAGGAACTCAGATGAGGGTCAGGAGGCGTTTTGCTCCGGCGGCGCCGGATTCTGAGATTCGGGCTGCAGCGCGGCGGGATCGATCCGGGAGAGGAAGATCAGGCTTACCGCGGACAGAGCGGCCATACCCAGGAAAACGATCCGGTACGAGTCTCCGCCCATGAAGGCCAGACGATCCAGCACCGTCCCAACGAGAAGAGGCAGCCCTACGCTCAACGGCAGGGTGAACAGCGGGGCTACGGCGAAATAATGAGTGGCATCCTCCTGACCGGAGAGGCGCTTCACCCCGGGGGCGTACACCAGCATCCGGGTGGATCTGGAGGCTCCGAACAGGGTGCTGGCCAGGAGAAAGGCCCAGGGCTTGCAGAAGAAAACGATCAGGCCGACGGCCAGGATCGCAGGGATCTTGGTGATCCAGTACTTGTTCTTCAGGCTAAGCAGCTGGAACCACCCCAGCAGGACGTTCACCGAAATCCCGCCCAGGTAGATGAAGGCTACGAACAGTCCCGAGACCAGAGCCGGGGTGATGCCGCAGTGCTCGGTGGCGAAGTTGGCGTAGAAGGAGATGATCCCGATCAGGGCGAAGAAGTCCAGATCGGTACCGAGAAACATGAGGAAGTTGCGGTTGTGCAGAACCGTCCGGAAGCCGTGGAACAGGCCGGCTCTTCCGGCCGAGGTCCCGCCCGGGCTGGACTCGGAGGTCTCCCGGGTGATGAGAAACAGAAAGCTGCTCCCGAAGAATATCAACCCTATTACCGTGAAGATCATGGAGGAGCCGGCGGCGGAGAAGGAGTAGCGCTCCACGATCCGCAGCAGGAGGTAGCTGCTGATGATCTTGGCCACGCTCTGGCAGATCCACATCACCGAAAGCGCCGAGATCGAGCGCTGGGGGATGAAAATCTTGACCACGTAGTTCTGCCACACGGGAAAGATGAATCCCACCCCTATGGAGAACAGGGCGTAGCAGCTGTAGAACACCAGCAGGATCGAGGAGGTGAACCCGGTGATGTTGAGCACGATCCCGAAGGCCAGGATGGGCAGGGAGGCCACAAGGTGCACCAGGATGACCACCGGACGTTTGTGCTCCACATGCCCGGTCAGGCTGCCGGCAAAGAGGGAAAAAACAGCCATGCCGCCGGAGAAGAGGGTGGGGATCAATCCGATGAGAAAATTACTCGCTCCCAGGTTGCGGAGAAACAGCTGCAGGAAGGTGGACTCCACCAGCACGGGCATTCCCAAGCCCCAGAGAAACTCTACTGAGGATATGCCGATGGTGTTGCGCCGGAAGTACCTGTCCATTTTCGCTGGTTTTACTTGTCCAAGGAGGAAATCACCGAATCCCAGAACTCCACCTCGGTGAGCCGCCCGTTCAGGTGCTCACGGATGCGCCCACGGATTTTATCGGGGAAGGATTCCCAGTACCGGGATTGCCAATTCTGCGGGAGCTTGGCTTGCTCTTCTTCGGGCAGGGTGCCCTGTCTTGCCGAAACATACTGACTGATCCTGGTCACCAACACATCCGGTGCCACCTGCTGCGAAGTCACTTCGGGGCTCTGCTGGGGCATCTGGGCCGATTGTGCTTCCTGCCTGCCGGCGGTGCCGGGCAGCCAGTTGTCCAGCAGCACCTCCAGCTCTCTGTCGCTGATATTCGGTTCTTTCTGCCGGATCAGGTCCGTGACGATCTGACGAGAGATGCTCTTTACGTCCAACATCCCCCCCAGCTGTTGCCCGACCTTTTTCGCTACGTTTTCAGCCATTCCGCGGGGGTCTATTCCCCCCAATCCTTTTCCGGGGTGCTGGCGGCGTTTCACCGCCTCGGCAATGACCTCCAGGTCAGAGGAGGAGGCCCGGTTGAGAATGAATTCGATTACAGAGTACAGGGGTTCATCAGAGCTCATACTATCAGGATTAGTATGCCTCGAAACCGTCGGGAATTTCCAGGGGCGGATTCGCGGCCGGCCCCCAATGCCTATCGGTTTGCGGGAGATTGCTAGTGAAAACTAGTGCCCGAGCACCTTCGGCGTCAGGTTTTCGAGATTGAAGCAGGTGAGGTAGCGATCGATCGAGCGTTCGACTCGATAATCTACGTAGCGATCCAGATCGATTTCCAGGGCGGCCAGGTTCCGCCTCAGCTGTTCTATAGTGTCGAGCACCTCGGGATCGTCGAACAGATAATGGCCGCAGATGCGGACGATCTGCGTCCGTGCCCGTTCGTCTTTCTCAGCCTCCGCCAAAGGCATGTCCTGCGCCTCACCGATCATCCATTTCCGCCAGCGCTCGCTGGCGATCGCTTTTTTGGTGATGATCTGGATGAACCCGGAACTGGAGGAAATATCGCCCCTGTCGCGGGCCTTCTGTTCCACCCGGCCCAGATCCAGATAGGCCGCAGTCTCCTTCACCCCGAACTCCGGAGCCACGTTGGCTGCGCTGATTCCGAGCAGCGGATGCTGCAGCAGCAGGGAATCGGCCAGGTAGTCGGCGTTGTGCTCTTTCAATCCCGTGGAGTGGTTCTCCGCAACCCGGGAGAGGGCTTGGGCGGCTGCGGCATCGAAGCGGCCTACGTTCTCGGTCATGCGAACCAACGTGCCTGTCTGACCGACGATGAACGCCGGTAAGGGCAAGCTCTTGGCGCCCAGGAGCGCATTGAGCCGTTCGATGAATCCCCGGTACACCGTTGCATCGGTCAGACCTCCGCTGGTTTCTTCGGTTCCGACCTCGTAGGAAATAGCGGGGAGACGGCGGCTCTTTCGCTCGGTTTCGATATACTCGACTAGCTGGACGGTTCTCTGAATTACCGTCTCCAGCTCGGAGCCGATGGGCGGGTG
>CAZFMD010000204.1:0-5404 GCA_964520025.1 uncultured Spirochaetaceae bacterium | reverse complement strand
TGGCCAGGCCGCAGGCCAGCAGCCCGACAGGGTCGGTGGACTGTCCCGAAGCGTCGACCACCAGCTCCGGTCCGGCATCCGCCCCTTGGCGGAGCATCAGCTCGTACAGCTCCACGGCCGCCGCCGCGGTAATCAGCAGCGGGCGTTGTGTCATCAGGGCCGAGCTTAGATCCGAGAGCGTGGTTTCCAGATAGTCGCCCTCCAGCTCGCCCGCCCGATACACTGCTGCGTGGTACTTCTTTCTCAGGGAGGGATTCACTGCCACCACCAGTCCCGGAAAGCGCCGGTAGCGGTAGGCCAGCCCGTCCAGGGTGGAAACGCCGATCAAGCGGCGGGGTCTGCCGCCAACAGTTGCTATACCGTCTGCCAAACCCTTGGCCGTGGCCAGGCCGATGCGGATCCCGGTAAAGGAACCGGGCCCGGTGGAGCAGACGATCAGATCCAGCTGCTGCGGGGCAAGGCCGGCCTCCTGGAGCAGGGTGCGGACAGCAGGCATGAGCCGCTCCGAGTGTTTCAGCCCGACCTGCAGAATTAAGCTGCGGCTCTCCCCCTGGGGGCTCCCCGAAGAGGTGGCCCTCTTCGGCCCCTGCGACGCCTCTTTGCCCGGCGGGGTTCTCGGGTCACTTTCCAGGCATAACCCCAGGGACGTGGTCGCCGTGTCAATCGCCAGAGTATTCATGATTCTGGTAAACCCCCGACCTCCAGGCTGCGGTTTTCTCCGTGTTGCAGGCCGATTTGCACCTGGATGGCGGAATCCGGCAAGAACTCCGCTGCCTTTTCGGCCCATTCGATCACGCAAACCCCCGAGCCGTTCAGGATTTCCTCGATCCCCAGATCTTCGATCTCCTGGGGATGGCCGATCCTGTACAGGTCCACGTGGTAGAGTAAGGTGGGAAGCCCCTCCAACAATCCCTCGTATTCGGCGATGAGGGTGAAGCTGGGGCTGGTGACCGGTTCTTGGATGAGCATGCTGCGGGCGATCCCCTTGACCAGGGTGGTTTTGCCCGCCCCGAGGGGGCCGTGCAGAGCCACGACATCGCCCCTGCGCAGCCGCTTGCCCAGCTCGGCTCCGAGCTCTATGGTCTGTTCCGCCGAATGACTGTGATAACGATGTTGTTGTTGCATCGTAGGTTTTTGCACTTTCCGCATGGTACGCGAAAAACAGAAAGCGGGTCAATCTTGATCCTGCGGATGTTGATCCTTCGAGATTCAGCGGGCTGCGATCGGGGAGCGGGGAGGGGAGAAGTCGTAGACGTACAGGTAGATCTGGTTGAGATAGCGGCTGGAGAGCTTGGTAAACATGATGTGCATCATCCCGCCCCGAATTCCGGTCTTGCGGATCTTCTTGACTTTGCCGAACACGGTGATGCGCTGACGCCGGGCCAATTCGAATTCGATCTTGCAGAGATTGCCCGGCTTCAACGGATAGATGCTGTTGATCGAACATCCGCCGGCTGAGATATCGACCAGATTTCCAAGATAGCGACGTGTTGCCTGCACCACCGCTTTTCTTTGCGCCCGCCGGCCCGAGCCGGACTCTACAATCAGCACGGGGAAGAAGAAACAGGGGCGGTGAATGGGACTGCGGCGATACCTGCGCTGTTGTTCCCGTTTGAGGGTGCGGGCATGGTGTACCAGAATGCATTGGCTGCCCTTGATCTTGTCATATCCCAGCACCTTGCTCTCAAAGGCATAACCGGCGTCGGATTCTCTCCAAAAATTGACCTTGAGCCGGGTGCCCCGGGGCCAGCGAATCTGGCTGCCCGCATCGTCTTGAATCGCTGCCAGGGCCACCATATCCTTCAGGTTCGATACCACCCGGGTGTTATGGTGTGTCCCCATTTCCGTGGTGACAGTCACGGACTGTCCCGGGCGCATCATGATCGTGGAACGACCACCGGACCCCCTGCGGGCGTTGCGTTCGATGATCTGCTTGATCTGAAACAGGTAGGTCAGCCGGCGTTCCCGCTCTTCCTCCTTCAGCTTGGTATTCTGATGCAGAGCATAGATCCCCTTTTTCAGGATATCATCGAGCAGGCCCGAATTGGAGAAGATGAGAAAAGGCTGCCGCACGCTGCAGACCCGGATCAGGTATTCCAGGATCTCGATATGATGCTTCTGCAGTCCGATGTTTTTCGCCATCCGTTGAAACACGTAGCGCCCGTACTTGCGCCTCTGTTCGGGATCGAGATTTCGATTTCGCCGTCTGGATATGACCCCGCCGAGAATTATGATCCCGATAAAAGCCGCGGCGATTGCCAGGAAGATCAGGATCGAACGCTGGTCCGGAGCGGAGAGGAAATTGTACTGCGTCTGCAGAACAATCACGTCAACTCCTGCAAAACGCCACGCAGCCGCTCGAGCCGGGGAGCTATTTCGTACTCCATCAGATCTCCGATCAGGACCGAATCCTTGGCTTCGAAGGCTTCCAGGAGTTCCGAGAGAACGCCGTTGAGCTCCCGGAAGAAAGCCTCAAGATCCTGGTTGCTGTTTTCCGGAAAGACCGAGGCGACCAGGCGGACCAGGTTTTGTGAAAGCTCGGAAAAACGCACGATCGTATCCATGGCCTGGCGGTCTTTGCCGGTTTGCAGCAGGATCGAAATCTCGCTGACCTCCTCTATGCAAACAGCCAGCGCCCCGGAGAGAGTCTTCAGTGCCGTCTTGGGATCCTGAAGCTCCTGCAACCGGAAGGAGACCTGGGAACAGACCAGGTCGATCAGCTTCAAAGCCTGCTGCCGTTTTTCCTCGGGCCAGGATAAAACCTGCGCGGCCTGCATGTTTTCGAACAGGGAGAAGAGGGCCTGTAGCAGCGGCTGGGATGGGGGGAAATGCTTCTGCAGGCTTTCGACCAGCGCGGAGTAGCCTGCCAGCAGC
This sequence comes from uncultured Spirochaetaceae bacterium, assembly GCA_964520025.1. Taxonomy (GTDB): domain Bacteria; phylum Spirochaetota; class Spirochaetia; order SZUA-6; family DRHE01; genus JAFGQJ01. Next base: position 2,530 of record CAZFMD010000204.1, on the reverse strand, counting down.
TCCTCCAACCGTTCGCCGTTGCTTGCCGTGATGCCCTGTTTGAGAATTCCCAGATACTCGAGAATCGTCTGAAGATTGAGCGCGGCGAGCTCGCCGGTGTGCTTCACCGTGACGTTCAGAGTTCCCACCTCACTATGCGGGGTCGTTTCCCACTGCTCGTAGGGGGTGGCAAGCAGCTCCCGGTCCTCATGCTTTACCGAGTACAGCACCAGGTCGGTGCCTTCCAGCCAGGTTTCGATATCCTTGACGACCTGACCGAGGGTCTCCTCCTCTTCGATCGTGAAATCGAGATTCTGGTTGTTTATCTGGATTTCCAATTAGTCGTTCCTTCTATTTAGATTTTCGATCGCTCGAGAGGATTTCTCAAGGTTATCCAGTGCACCTTCCATGGCTCCAAATTTCCTTCTCAGTTCCGCCTCGTAATCGGCCAGATGTTCGTTGTAACGCTCGATCTCCTGATCTTTGCGGGCAATCGAGTTGTCGAGCGCGGCCATGCGGTTGGCCACGATACCGCCGGTTTCCACGTAAGCCTTGAGATAAGTGTCGACCTGGTAGGCGGCACCTGTATCCACGGTCAGATCATTGTCGCTGTCATAGCCGAACAGCTGCTTGACCCAATCGCCCATGCGGTTCACTGATTCCTCCAACTTTGCCTCGTCGATCTGCAGGTATCCGCGCAGACGGGTCCTGTCTACCGTTCCTGAAGATTGGAAGCTTCCCCCGGAGGTACTGATCCCGATTTGAGACAGCAGGCTTAAGGAGCGACCGCCATCGGTGCGATGGGGATCCATCATGATACGCTGCAACCGGCTCTTGAGTTGCATGAGGGTGGTGTTGCCCTGAAACAGGCCCAGATTTTCCTCTGCCTGTTCTTCCTCATCCTCATCCAGAAACACCGCGCTTTCCAGAACCTGTTCGTCCTGGCGGGTGAGGATATCTATATTCATGAGCAGGCGGTTGTAGTAGCCGATGAAGTTGTACAGCCCCTCCTTTATGGATTCCAGGTCCCTGGCCACGGAGAGAGAAACGGGCGCCGGGCCTGCGGCGTGAAGGGTGATATTTACTCCGGGCAGCAGGTCATCGATCTCATTGCTCTCCCGGGTTATTTCGATTCCGTTCATCTCGATCAACGCATCCTCCGCCGAGGCCAGGGGGTTGACGGCCCTGTATTCACCCCGGGCCGTTTTGTCGTAGATGCGTACGCCCCGGACATGGACAATCCGGTGGGTGTTGCGATTGCGCACCACCAGGCTGTCAATACGCGTCGGCAGCTGCGATGCCTCAAACTCCAGGGTCACGAAATCGCCGCTGTCCTGTAACGGGGGCAGGGCGGTCAGCTTGTCCCCCTCCCGGAGGAAGAGAATCTTGGCGTCATCGACCCGTTTCGGTGGCTCCGGAGGCTCCCATGGCGGCAGGATCGTGCGGGATCGGGCACTCTCAACGCCGATTCCCTCGAACTCTATCCCTCCCACTTCGGGAAGAGCCGGGCCCGAAGGCGGGATCGGTTCCTCATAGGCCTCCGCCGGCAGTTTCTCTACCCAGACCTCTAGGCTCAGCACCATGTTGGGCTTCATCGTATGGGGCGGGCGCAGGGCAATCTTGGCCTCCGATGCAGGATCCAGGCGCAACGTGCCCTCGCTGACGGTCGTAGATCCCTGTCCCTCCACCAGGGAGGGGCTCAAGGCTATCGTTCGGCTGGCCTCGAGCGAGCGCTCGATGATTCCCGCATCCTCCGAGAAAACGGCGGCCTGGTCGTAAAAGGTCAGTGCGTTGCGGGCTCCGGTTACCTTGCTCTCTATGAGGAACACCTGCGTGTTCTTGCTGTCACTGACAACCGAGGCTTCCAGCAGACCGTCGGAGTTGTTATTGATCGCTTCGGCTAAATCTTTGAGGGTTCCGCCCCGGAAGTTGATTCGCACCTCCTCCTCTCCGACCCGAAACCTGTACAGTCCGGCCGGGACCTTGTAATCCTTTGGCAGAGGCTTGGACAGGAAGCGATCGGCGGCGGCGACACGCTTGACCAGGATCGACACCTCCTGCTCGGTGGCCGTGCGGTCCGCGGTGGCGGTTAATACACTCTCGTCGGAGGAATCGGCGATCCGGTTGTTGAAGGGATTTTGAAAACTGTAGAGGTTTTGGGCAGAGTCCCGCACAGAGACCATCTGCTGGTTTAGGTTCACCCAGGCTCGTTTTTGGTTCTGGTAGGTTTCCTTCTCCCGTTCCATCCGGACCAGGGGTATGCTCTCCGCTTCGACGAGCTCTTTGATGGTTCCTTCGCTATCGTACTTGCTGCTGACTCCGGGAATGGAGAAACTCTGCGAGTGACTGGGAACAGGGGTGAGTAGCAATTGTAGGCTTAGTAAAAAGGTAATGGAAAGACGGGTTTTTGGGCCAACCATGCAGACGGTATTCAACGCCTCTTTCTTGAAGACGCCCGTTCGCAGCCTCTAGATCTCTTCGTCGAACAGAATCCCGATCGTTTCCCTGATCCGGGCGACAAGTTTTTGGATTTCCTCCGGCGGAATCTCCT
>CAZFMD010000203.1:0-5469 GCA_964520025.1 uncultured Spirochaetaceae bacterium | reverse complement strand
CCCGTACTCCAGGTAGATGCTCTGTTCGGAGCGCAGGGGGCTGTCCAGCCGAAATCCCTCCTCGAAGTTCCCCGATACTCCGCGGATCTGCTCCGGGGGCAGGTAGATAGCTCGGGTGTCCAGAGTGAAGGGCAGGAGGGTGTAGTACTCGGTGAGAATCGTGATTCGAAGCGAAGAGACGGGAACCGCGTCCGGGCTGAGGGCCAGGATCCGCGCGTTTCGGTCAGCGAGCAGGCTTTCGGGTCGACTCGGCGTTCCCACAGCCTCCGTGCGTTTGCTCCAGGAATGACCGTCGTAGATCTGGTAGGCGCCGGTGCGCAGGTACAAACGCTGGCCCGGGCTCCCCTGGATCTCGAATATGGGCGCTTCGGAGAGGATCGGAGTTCCTCCCAGCCTGTCGGTTTCGAATCCGTAGCCGTATCCGGGAATCCCGTACAACAGAGGAAAGCGGGGAAAAAGAGCGACAACGATTTTCCGCAAACCGGGATGCAGCCTGTCCTCCACGATGCGGCTTCCCTGGGGCACGGCCAGGAGCAGGGGAAGCCGGGCCAGGGCCAGCAATGCCAGGAACAGCAGGATGAAAGTCGTCAGATTCCGTAGACGATTGCCCCGCCGTACGAAACGCACGGAGATAACAATCGGACCGAGGGCGAGCAGGCACAGCAGCAGAATGTAGAACAGGCGGATCTGATAGATGAGGGCCAGCAATCCCGCTGCGATCAGCAGTTGGCCGTATAGAGGCAGAAGAATTTCCGAATCCAGGAAACGCCGGGACAGGGCGGAGGAGAACACGGCGGCCAGCAGCACCATCACGTTGGATACCAGCCCTCGGGGCTCTCCATCCCGGACCAGCTCGAACCAGATGCCGTAGGCCGAGTAGGGACTGATCAGGATCCCTGCTAACACCACGACGGCGAAGCCGACGCTGTACAGTGTGGATAGGAGGCGAAAGGTTCGAGCGTAGTGTCCGCGCGTGGACAGCGATGCTGCAGACAGGGCGATTTTTCCGAGAACCAACGCGAACAGCAGCGGCCAGGACAGCTCGGCCCGCAGCAGAATCTTGAGGACTCCCGGAACGAGCACGGCGGTGAAGGCGGCGAAAATGATCCGCGCCCAGAGGGGAAGCCTATCCCGCATGGCGAACCACCCCTCTTTCCAGGTTTTCGATGATATCCTCGGGGCCGTCGACAAAGCGGATGTCGGCGCCCCTCTCGGTGAGAGAGTACAGATAGGTGGCGACGGCCCTCCGTTCTGTCTGCGTGTATCCGCTGCGGTTGAGAATCAGAGCTACCGGGGTTTCAGCAACCAGGGATCTTTCCACCGCGGAGAAGATCTCCGGATCGAGCAGATGAGTTAGGATGATTGCGGAGGTGCTCTGGTATCCGCCTGTCTGTTTGTCCATCCGGTAGAAGGCAGCCGGGGAAATCGTCGGCTGGAACAGCAGCTCCATGGTCGACAGATAGAAACGTTGGAAGGCGGAGCGGTTGGTTCCCCGAAAGCTGTACACGCTCCTTCCCGGGGCCCGGACCGCTACCGGTACTCCCTGATCCAGGTAGTACTTCACCAGAGCCACAAGCGTATCCACGGATACGTCCTCTGTCTCCAGTGCTCTCAGCCCGGATGTTCCAGGCGGTCTCAGATCGAAGTAAATGGTCACTCCCGGTTCCGCCGAGGTATCGTATACCTTTACATACGGGTTGCCGGTGGAGGCGAACTTTTTCCAGGCCAGATGGTGAAGGGACTCCCCGTGACGGTAGGCTCGCAGTTGGCTGAACAGGGCGAAGTCGGGAACCGCGCCGGTGGAAGCACCCTGGCTGAGGCGCCCGCTGCGCTCCATGCCTGTGGAAAAGTGTCGCAGGGGCAGTATCCTGGGATAGACGTAGAAGGTTCTGTACCAGACCCGCCGGCGCAGCACGAGCAAATGCAGCGGATCCTCGGCAACCAGGGATTCCAGGCCCACCGTGTAGATTCCGCGAAAGGGGCAGTGGATCTCATACACTTTCTCCAGCCGGTCCGCGGCGCGGATGTAGGTGATGAATCGGGGAAGGGCCGCTTCCATGAAGGGATGGATCGTCTTGAAGTCAACGGCCAGGTGATGCAGCGGCAGGAGAGTTTCATTGGCCAGGATCAGGCGATAGACCACGGACTCGCCCTTAGCCGGATGTTCGCTGCTGAAATCCTGGTAGTACTTCAATCGCAGGAAGGTCAGCAACAGGTAGGAGAGCGAGAGAAACGGCAGGGTCAGCAGGATGAAGAAGAGGTAGAGAAAAAACGGCGCCACGTAACTGCCCGCCAGGTACACGAGGAACAGGGCGAGCAGGTACACTCCGATCCTGCCGGCGCGCACGGTGATGGGCAAATCAGCGTTCATTCACTCCGGTGGGAATCTTCACCTTCCCCAGCACCTGGGCTACGACTTCCCTGGGATCGATTCCCTCCATGCGCGCCTCCCCGGAGAGGATCAAGCGGTGGGCCAGAACCGCGGGAGCCAGGGACAGCACGTCCTCGGGAATAACGAAATCCCGGGCCTGGAACAGAGCCTCCCCCTGGGCGGCCAGCATGAGGTGCTGAGAGGCCCGGGGGCTCATGCCGAGTTTCAAGCGGCTGCTGGAGCGTGTTTCCGAGGCGATCTGGGTGATGAATCGTTTTACCCTATCGGCGACGTGGATGCTGCGCAGGCTAGCCCGGATCTCCAGAACCATCTGCGCTGTGGAGACCGGCCGCAACTCCTGCAGGGGATCTTGATCCTGAAAGCGGGAGAGGATCTCCATCTCATCCTCCCCGTTTGGATAGCCGAGGGAAAAAGATACACCGAAACGATCCAGCTCTCCCTCCGGAAGGGGGAAGGCTCCGAGGAAGCTGGTGGGATTCTGGGTCGCGATCACGAAGAAGGGCCGGGGTAACTTGTGGGTCCTGCCGTCCACGGTGACTGAATCCTCCTGCATCGCCTCCAGTAGGCTCGACTGGGTGCGGGGGCTGGCCCGGTTGATCTCGTCGGCCAGGACGAACTGGTGCATCAGGGCGCCCTCTTTGTATACGAACTCCCGCTTTTCCGGGCTCCAGACCGTCATGCCCGTGATGTCTCCGGGCAGAAGATCGGGGGTGAACTGGATACGGCCGAAATCCAGACCCGCGCTGACAGCCAGGCTGCGGGCCAGGGTGGTTTTGCCCACCCCCGGAACATCCTCAATCAGAGCGTGGAGTCCCGCACCGAAGGCCACCAGGAGGGTGTGGATCTGAGACTCCTTGCCGACGAAAACCTTGGAGATATTCGCCGCTACCGCTTGCAGATGTTCGACTTGCCGGCGGAGGTTCGGATTACTCATAGGTAATTCGCCTGAGCTCACCCAACATTCTTGTGCGCCTGCCTTTCCCGATTAGAGTAACAGCTATTCAGAGAGTTGACAATTTGTATCGACCCAAGGTGAGATCGGGAACCATCACCCAACCTGTGCTTGCGGATTCGCTGCAAGAGGTGATACAAAAACATGGGACATGGAGCTGAAGCGCGATTTTTTTACTCGAACCGGTAGCGACGCCATCGATGATTTAGGAGAGCAAAGTAATGACGAACAATAATGGAACTTATCATCGTGACGATCTGTTGCGGCTGGCCGGGGAGCTGTTGGCTGCAGCCGGCATGGACAGGCAGATCGCAGCGGTGGTGGCTGACGTTCTGGTTGAGGGAGACCTCTTGGGGCATACCACCCACGGTCTGGCACTGTTACCGGTGTATCTGAAAGGCTTGGAGCAGGGCACGCTGACTGCGGAAGGAGAAGAGGAGATCGTCGCAGACAGAGATTCGGCCCTTACCATAGACGGTCACTATCTTCCCGGCCCGTGGCTGGTTCACAGGGCCATGGACCTGGCCTTCGCACGAATGGACAGGTATCCGCTGATCACGGTAGTGATCCGCCGCAGCCATCACACGGCGGCTTTGGCCGCCTATCCAAGGAGGGCTACGGAAAGGGGCTATATGTTTCTGATGACCTGTTCCGATCCCTCGGTACGCAGCATCGCCCCCTACGGAGGGCTCGATCCTCTGTACACGCCCAATCCTGTTGCAGCGGGATTCCCGACTGCCCGAGACCCGGTGATCATCGATATCAGCACCTCCTGTACGGCCAACGGTGTTACCGGCCGATTGCAGGCAGAAGCAAGGCATCTGCCGCATCCATGGCTGCTCGACAACCGCGGACTGCCCGGCGACGATCCGGCGGTGTTGTTCGCCGATCCTCCCGGTTCGATCCTGCCCCTGGGAGGGATGGACCTGGGCTACAAGGGTTTCGCTTTGGGGATCCTTGTCGAAGCCATGACCGCAGCCCTGGCCGGGTCCGGCCGGGCCGACGGGATAGACCGTTGGGGCGCCTCGGTGTTCATGCAGATCATCGATCCCCAGGGCTTCTCCGGATCAGCGGCTTTCATCAGAGAGACCGAGTGGCTGGCCGATGCCTGTCGGAAAAACCGCGTACGCCCGGGAGATCCGTCTGTACGCCTTCCCGGGCAGCGAGCCCTGCAGCTGCGCCGAGAACAGCTGGCCCACGGCCTCAAACTCTATCCCTCCATCATGCCCGCTATCGAACCGTGGGCCCGGAAGTTCGCCGTCGTGATGCCGAGCGGTGACGACTAGGTGAACCGGGCTATTCAGATGACGCTATCCCTTGACCCGCCCGCGGCGAACCAGAACAACTTGTAACGCTATGGCCGCACCGATCAAAGCGGCGCAAAAAACGCTAACCGCGCTCATGGTGTAGTGTTGATAGATTTGGCCGCCGACAGCGGATCCGGCGATCAGGCCCAAAGCGATCAGGGCTTCGTGAATGGCCATGCGGGTGGCCCGCCGAGACGAACCGGAGGCGCCGTGGAAGAAGCTGTAGGAGAAACTCAGGGCGAACAGAGGACCGATCAGAGCCAGACTAAGCACCAGGACAGGGATGGATGCGGCTCGGGATATGCCGAAAACCAAGACAGCCAGCAGTGCCAAACCTGCGATCATTGGCGCCGGGCGGAAATGCCAGGAAGTGATTCTACCCAGGAACAGGTAACCCGCCGCCGTGCACAGAGCTCGACAGAGAAGCAGGGCTCCGATCGTGCTCTTGGACAGGCCCAGATCATCTCTGGCGAACATCGGGAAGACGGTGACGACCACCCCCATCACCGTGTAAGTGACGAACAGGCCGATCCAGGCGGGAAAGCGTAGCGGAGTGCTGCTGTCGGGTTGGGCAGCGCTCTCCCGGCGGTTGAGCCCGCGCTGTTTGTCGGAGCGGATTCGGGGCAAAGCCAGGGCGGCCCCGATCAGAAGGAGGCAGTTGGTGAAGAACACCGCAATCGCTCCGTACAGAGGATAGCGGGGAGAGAGCTCGCTTAGTGCTCCCGCTATCAGGGGGCTGATGATGATTCCCATATTGCCGACGAAGGTCAGCCGGCTCATGGCCCGGCTCAGCTGTTTTCCCTCGATTCCCAGAGACA
>CAZFMD010000202.1:0-5566 GCA_964520025.1 uncultured Spirochaetaceae bacterium | reverse complement strand
GCGCCCGCAGTGTCCCAGGCCGCACTTCATCTTCATCTCCAGGGTGGTGATCACCTCCTGGGGATCGAAACCCATCTTGTCCAGCGTCGCCAGGACGTAGCGGATCATGATCGGCGGCCCGCAGGTGATCACCGTGCTGTTCTTACCCCCGGGATTGAGCCGCTCCAGCACCGCCGGAACAAAGCCGACCTCTCCCTTCCACCCGGCCCCCTCGCCCCCCGGGTCCACGGTCAGCACGGTTTTCAGGCCCTTGAGAGAGCGCCACTGCTCCAGCTCTTCCCGGTACACCAGATCCTCCACGCTGCGGGCGCCGTAGAGGATCAGGATCGAGCCGAACTTCCCCCGCTCGGCCAGGACCACCTTGATCAGGGATCGCAGGGCCGCCAGCCCTATGCCCCCGGCCACGAAAATCAGATCCCGGCCCTCCATGCGCTGGAGGGGAAAGCTGTTGCCGTAGGGACCACGCAGCCCCACCAGAGCATCTGGATCGAGCCTGTGGATCGCCTCTGTAACCAGGCCGACGCGCTTGACGCTGCACTCCACATATCCGGTCTCCTGGGGAGAGGAGGCCAGGCAGAAGGTAGCCTCCCCCTCCCCGGCAACGGACAGCTCCACGAACTGTCCCGGCTCAAAGACGAACGTCGCCGCGACCCGCTCGTCTTCGAATTCCAGGCGCAGGGTTTTGACGTCCCTCGTCTCCGCGCGAAGCTCACGGACCCGGGTCGCGAAAGGCGTGTAGATCTGAGCCGGCCTCATCTTTTGGCTCCGTTGTCCGTTGACTTGGTCCCGGCCCTCACAGGGCGGGTGGTTGCAGCTGCGGTTTTGCCGGCGCTTTTGCCGGCGGGATCACCGGTCGAAGCAGAGGCCATCCCATTGACGATCTCAGCGATATCGATCTTCACGGGGCAGTGCCGGGTGCAGCGGCCGCAACCCACGCAGGAGTACGTATCGAAGTTCTCCTTGAAGTAGCTGAACTTGTGATAGATCCGCTGGCGGTAACGGGTGTACTTGTGCTTGCGAGGATCCTGCCCGGCGGCCATGCGGGTGAAGGTGTCGGAGCTGCAGGTATCCCAACAGCGCAGGCGCAGGTAACCCTCATCCACGATGTCGAAGCAGTGGCAGGTCGGACAGAGATAGCTGCAGATTCCGCAGCTCAGGCAGGTCTTTGAGACCTCGCCCCAGTACGGAGAATCGAATCGCTTGGCCATGGCTTGCTGATCCGGCACCTCAATCCGTCGCCGGATCGCCGCTTCCGCGGCCTTCCGCAGCTGCTCCAGTCTTTTCCGTTCCCCAGTCCCGGCCTGATTTCCGGACAGCGATGAGAGTAGTTTTTCCCCTTTTTCGCTGACCCCCCGGGCAACGAAGCGCTCCCCATCCAGGGGCGTCAGGGCCAGATCCATGCCCTCGGTGTCAAAGGGCCCTCCGCCTAGGGAGGTACAGAAGCAATGCCGGTCCGGCTTCAGGCAGTGCAGCCCGATGATGGTGGTAATCTGCCGGGCGCGCCTGTAGGACTGGTCTTCGGTCTGCCCCAGGAAGACCCGATCCAGTATGGTCAATCCCCGTGTGTCGCAAGGGCGAGCAAAGAGCAGCAACCTCTGCCTTTCATCACGGGCAACCCGCGAGGTGATCCCTTCGGGCGTCTGTTCGTACAGCTCCTGCCGGCGGGGAAAGAAGAACTCCTTGATCGAGTTGACAGTGAGAGCATCGGCGGGGGCAGCCTTCGGGCTCTCGCCGCTTGGGGCAGCGGCCCCCGGCTGACCGACCGGCCAGACCAGCTCGGCCAGTCGCTTCTCTTCGTCGAGCTGCCGGAAGTAGAGCCTGCCCTCGATCTCCACCGGTGCGATTAGCTCTCCGTCCGCCAGGTAATTGTTGAAGAAATCAGCCAGGGCCTTTCGTTCCAGGATCTTCATTCGATGAACTCCTGGGGATCCTCGTTGGCGAAATCCACCAGCGGGGATTTCGCCTGCGGATCCAGGCCGGCTCGAAAGTGAAAACCCTCCTCCACCACCTTCGCCGCCTTACGGTTGATGCGGCGCAGGGGGATTCCCACGGGGCAGGCCCGCTCGCACTCCCCGCAGTCCACACAGCGACCGGCCAGGTGATAGGCCCGGATCAGGTGGAAACTGCGGTTCGAGGCCACAGAGGCGGCCGGGGATACCCAGCGGGGATCGTGCTGATCGAACACGCACTCCTTGCAGTAGCACAGGGGACAGACATTGCGGCAGGCGTAGCAGCGCAGACAGCGGGCGAAGTACCCGTCCCACAGCGCTCTTCGCTCGGCCGGGCTCAAGGCCTCGATCTCATCCACGTCGCGGAAATCGTGGTCCCGGGCTTGCTGTGCCTCCGTCTCACTACCGGATCGCGATACCGGCTCCCCGACCACCAAGTCGCAGAGCTCCTCCCGGGGATTGTGCACATCCGGCGGGCAGTCCCGGCACTTGGACAGCGGCCTGCCCTCTTCATCCGTGAGGCCGGGACAGGACAGACCGATTACGGTCAACCGCTCCCGCTGCACCTGGTTCTCCGATTGAAGCACGAGCAGGGCTTTGAGATCACAACCCTTGACCACGACGGCAACCTTGCCGGAATCAGATTTGGTACCCTTGGAGCCATCGCCGCCGCCGAGCGCTTCAGGACCACCCACCACCTCCGGGTCTGTCAGATAGCGCACCAGGTTGTAGGTACAGTGCTGATTCCACTGGAGAGCTTGAGCGTCCTCCGCCCGGCGTACAAACAGCGGTACCGCATCCCCAAGCGGGGATTGTCCGTAGCCGATCACCAGGCCAACGGCTTTCTTGGCGAGCAGTTCGGTGGCGATTTTTCGCAGGGCCATCGCGGTCTGCCCGGTGGCGTTCCCGACATCCTGCGCGGCCTTGCCACTCTGTTTCACCACATCGGCACCCCCGCTTCAGCCTCGGCCTGGGCAGCTCGAACATCCTCGACCAGGCCGCGGACCGTGTCGGCCCACTTCTTGCCCTCCGAGGCGGAAACCCAGGACATGTGGAACCTCCGCTCGTCGATTCCGAAGTAGCTGAGCATGGATCGCAGCACCAGCATGCGCCTGCGGGCGTAGAGGTTACCCTCCTGGTAGTGGCAGTCTCCGGGGTGGCAACCCGAGACCAGCACCCCGTCCGCCCCCTCCTGGAAGCACTTGAGTACCAGCAGCGGGTTAATGCGCCCCGAGCAGGGTACCCGGATGATGCGGATCTCCTCCGGGTACTGCATGCGGCTCACCCCGGCCAGATCGGCTCCGGCATAGGAACACCAGTTGCAGAGAAAACCCACGATCTTGAGTTTTCTGGGGGTTCGCTCCTTGGCTGGTGCCTCGCCGGCCTGCCGGACATCCCCGGTTTTTTCGCTCATCGTACCAACAGCTCCTCGAATTCCCGGATGATCTGGCGGTTGCTGAATCCGCTGACGTCGATGGCGCCGCTGAAGCAGGTGGCGGCGCAGGAACCGCAGCCCTTGCAGAGCAGGGCGTTGACAACGGCGGTGTCCCTTGCCGTATCCAATTCTATCGCCCCATAGGGACAGACCTCCACGCACAGGCCGCAGCCGGTACAGCGTTTATCATCTACCCGGGCCGTGGCCGCATGGGCGCTGATATGAGACCTGCTGAGCACGGTCAGGGCTCTGCCGGCCGCAGCCAGGGCCTGGGTCACCGATTCCCGGGCGTACTTGGGTCCATGGGCCAGTCCGCAGACAAACACCCCGTCGGTAGCAAAATCCACCGGGCGCAGCTTCACATGGGCTTCCAGGAAGAATCCGTCCTGGTTCAGGGGCACCTTGAGCAGGCCGGCAATCTGCCGATTGCTCTGCGGAGCATCGATACCCACGCTCAACACCAGCAGCTCGGCCTGAACGGCGATCTCCCGTCTGAGTATCTCGTCATAGAGGGTGATTACAAACTCTCCGTTCTCCTTGCTGAGCTCCGGTTTACGCTCCACCGTGTAGCGCAGAAACAGCACCCCCTGTTTGCGAGCTTCGGTGTAGTGGTCCTCGTTCAGCCCATAGGTGCGCACGTCCCGATACAGCACACTCACGTTTGCCCTTGGGTACCCACGCTTGAAGCGCAGGGCGTTCTTCACCGCCTCACCGCAGCAGACACGACTGCAGTAGTTGTGGTCTCCCTCCCGGGAGTCCACGCACTGGATCATGACCACGCTGTTCAGGCGCGCCAGCACTGGATTGTCGTGAAGCAGCATGGTCTCGAACTCCCGCTGGGTCACGATATAGGGATCGGTTCCGTAGCCGTAGCTCGTGGTACGGTGCTCCTCCGCCCCCGTTGCCACGATCACCGCGCCGTGCTCGACCGCGGTCTGGTCCCCGGAGAGGGTGCTGCGGAAGTTCCCGATGTATCCCTCCACCGAATCGAGGGTGCTTTCGAGGTACAGATCGATCAGGGGATGTTCCCGGACCCTACGAGTGAGTCCGTCTAACAGGGACGCGAGGTTTTCTGTCTCCAGTGTGAAGCCCAACTGCCGCAGATTCCCCCCCAGCTGTGCTTCCCGCTCCACGAGGGATACGGGAAAACCGCTTTCCGCCACGGCCAGGGCGGCGGTCATTCCGGCCAGTCCGCCTCCGATCACCAGGCAGCGGCTGTTCACCTCCGACTCCAGCTCTTCCATGGGTTGGAGGAAGCGGGCCCGGGCCACGGCCATGCGCACCAGGTCGAAGGCCTTTTCCGTGGCTCCTTTCGGATCGCCCTGGTGCACCCAGGAGCACTGATCCCGGATGTTGGTCATCTGCAGCAGATACTTGTTCAGCCCGGCCCTCTGCAGGGCGGCTTGGAACAGGTGCTCGTGGGTACGGGGCGAGCAGGAAGCTACGACCAGGCGGCTCAGCTGCTGTTCACTGATCTTTTCGATGATCATCTGAATCGAGTCCTGGGAGCAGGCGTAGGTCATCTCCTGGCTGAACACCACGTTGGGAAGCTCCGCTGCCCGCCCGACCACCGCCGGCACATCCACCACGGCGGCGATATTCACGCCGCAGCGGCAGACGATCACCCCGATGCGCAGAGGCGCGCCCTCCAACTCGACCGAAGCGGCAGGCGGAGGGCTGGCCGCTGCGGCGGCTGATTCGGCCTTACCCCGCTCCGATCCCCGTTCCAGCAGTCCACGGGCGGCTTTGGCGGCCGCAGCGCTGGCGGAAACCACCGCCTCCGGTATGTCCATGGGCCCTGTCAGAGTCCCGCAGACGTAGATCCCCGGCTGATTGGTACTCACCGGGGCCAGCTCCTCCCTGCCCCGGCAGAAACCGTAGGCATCGCTTCGCACCCCCATACCGGCCAGCAGGGAACGGACCGAGGCCGGAACCCCGATCCCCACGGAGAGCACCACGAGGTCGAAGCTTTCGATCTGCACCCTCCCCTGCGGGTCGATCAGGTGAATCGAGAGGTTCCCTGTCTGCGGATCCTCTGTCACCTCGGAAACCCGGGACTTGAGGTAGCGTACCCCGTACTCCTCCTTGGCCCTGTCAACGAATCTGTCGAAGTCTTTGCCGAAGGTCCGCAGGTCGATGTAGAAGATCGCCGCTTCGCTTTCCGGCAGATGCTCCCTGGTGA
>CAZFMD010000201.1:0-5578 GCA_964520025.1 uncultured Spirochaetaceae bacterium | reverse complement strand
GCCCTTTCCGAGAAATCCCGCATGATTCGACTACCCTGGAATCGAGCCAATGAGCTGGTGCATATCGAACGCAAACGCCGGGAGCAGCTCACCGAGAGCACCGGGGGCGCTGACCTGGGCAGGATCGCCGAGGAACTGGGTATGCCCGAGGATCATGTGCATAACCTGATCAACCTCTCCCAGACACCTCTGTCCCTGGATTCTCCGGTGCAGGGGCTGCAGGGAGATGCGGATTTCTCTCTGTTGGGAGATCTGATCTATGACACGACGGGGGAGAGTCCCGAGGAAGCGGCCGTCAGTCAATCCCTGATCGACCACATCAGGGACCTGTTGGACACCCTCACACCCAAAGAGGCGGAGATCCTCTGCCTGCGCTACGGCCTGAAGGGAAAGAAACGGCTGTCCCTTCGGGAGATCGGCAGACAGTACCGGCTTTCCCGGGAACGGGTTCGCCAGATCGAGAAGAATGCGATTATCAAGCTCAGAGCCCCCTACTGCAGGCGGCTGCTGGAGGCCTACGTGGCCTGAGGATCAATGCCCGTGGCTATGGGGATGCTCCAGAGGTCCCCCCAACAGCTCGAGAGCCGAGCTAAGTTCCAGGTTGACCGCCTTCATCTTTTCGGCCGCCCCGCGCACCGCCGCAGCTGCCGGGCCTGCTTTCTCGCTCCAGCGCAGGAACTCCGCGGCATGTTCGTCGTTGTGCTCCATCCAGTGCTGCAGGAGCACCCGCAGCTTGTCCGCCTCCGTCATGTTTTCTCCTCCGCCTTGTCCAGGCTGCCCAGGTGCACCGTGTGCTTGAGCAGATCGATATCCCGGATCGCGGCCTTCACCGTTCGGGGCTCTTCGAAAAGGGTGGACAGCTCCACGCCGTTCTCGGTCGGCCTGACCTCAATCACGTCTTCCAGAATCTTATCCCCGTCCAAGAATACAGTAGCCTGACACATACTTCACTCCCGAGTTTCTTTTTCTGCTTATAGTATACTACGAATCAGGCAGAAGCGAACGGAACGAGGAGAGCTATTCGCCGGGTCTTCGCTCTAGTGACGGGGCCCGGTACAATCCTGTTATCCTAACCGGAGCGAAACAGGGCGGCGACCCTGCAGGATTCCAGGGGATAGGCCCCGACCGCGGTCTCATCGGAAAGCACGACCCCGGCAAAGCCCCGCTGCAGGGCCTCGTACAGGTAGCTGATTTCCGAGCGGGTGGGCGTCGGGTGAGAGGTCAGGTGTTCCAGCACCTGGCCGGCTAGAAATACAGGCTTCGGGATGCGCCGTATTCGAGGCAAGAAGCGGTACAACTTCTCGGCCATCGCCGCAGCTCCCACCTCGGCGCCCAGGTCTCCCCTGCAGATCCAAAGCTCATCGGCGTTTCCGGCGATCTGTTCGGCATCCTCGAGGGCGGAGGCCCGTTCCACTTTGGCGATCAGGTAGGATGCGCCCGCTCCCCGCTCCTGGAACAGCCGCCTGTAGCTGCTCATCTCCACCCCGTCCTTCACGTATGAGAGAGCATAGCGAACAAACGGATAGCGGCGGGCCATCTCGAGGACCTGCATGTCGTTGCGGTGCAGGTGTTCTACTCGGTACTCGGAACCGACCAGGCTGATCCCCTTTCGCGCGGAAATCTCTCCCCCCCTGGTAACGCGCGCGGTGATCCGCCGCTTCCCCGGGCTCTCGATGCGAAGCATCACCTTGCCGTCGTTCACAGCGATTTCCCCACCGGCATCGATTTGCGCGGCTGTGAACAAATCGGGATGAGGGATCGGCAGGATTCCGGGATCGGAGCCGCTTCTGTCGCCTTGTTCATCCCCCTCCGTTTCCAGGACCAGCTGGACCGAGGCTCCGGATTCCAGTGCGGTGCTTTTCACGTTTCCGATACGCCACTTGCTGGCCTGCAGGTCGAGGATCACCGGAAAGGCATCGGCGTCCACCGAAGCGGCACGTTCGGGGAATCGGTCGTTCCCTGCAGGGGATTCTGCAAGGAAGTGGGCGATTGCCTCCAGCCAGTTTTGCAGAATATCCAGCCGGAAATGTGCGGTATTCAGGCGAAAGGCCGTGGCCCCCGCCTCCACCAAGCTCCCCCACATCTGCTGTTCGTCGGTAGCCGGCCCCAGGGTGGCCACAATCTGGTAGTTCATGGTACGCGGATTCATATCCGTTGGCAGCACTATAGCGACACGACTGCGGGAGTTCAAGCTCCCGCTCTACAGATGCCCGCTCTACAGGGAGGAGAGCAGCAGCGAGTAGGCGGCGGTGATCTCCTGGCAGCGCCGCAATCCATTTGGATTGATGTCCGGGTGATAGATCTTCATCAGCCGCTTGTATTGGCTCTTGAGCAGGGGCAGGGACAGGGGCCGATTTTCCAGACTCATCACTCTGCGGGCTGCGCCCAGTTGCGAGGAAGGATCCGAGGCACCTGAGCCGATGCGCTCCTGCTGGTCTGTGCTTGGTTCATCCTCCCGTGCGTATCCTTGGGCCGCAGCCATCCTCAGCAGCCGGTCGATCAAAACGGCGAAGATGCTCCTCGCCTGTAAAACATGCTTCCGGAAAAAAAAACCGATGAGCCCTTTCGCATTGGCTCGGGCCAGCCCGGTGATGGTAAATGTTCGGGCTGAACAGTAGGCCTCCGCGGCCCGTTCGATCAGCTCATCGAGGGGGAAATACTCCTGAATATAGACATCCCGGGCTCGTTCGAAACGCCCGAAGGTTCGGAGCATGGCGGCGAACTGTTCGCTGTCCACCTGGTGGAGGCGGAGAACGGCGGCGGTTTCACTGAGAAACAGGCCCAGGATCTCCATCTGCTCGGGATGGCTGAAGAAAATCCCCGCCTGTTCCAGCCGCGCCTCGGTATCCGAACCGCAGAACAGCTCGACAAGAGCTACGAATTCCCAGATGTTCTCCTGGCTGTAGCTGGCGGTTCCCGAATCCAGGGAGATGAGGGGATGGCCCCGGCTTTCAGCCGCGTAGATGCGCCGGAAAAAATCCTCACTGCTCACGCCCAGCAGATCCCGTATCTCCCCGGCTTCCAGGGACCAGGGCTCTCCGTACCCTTCGAGCTCGCCGATACGGTCAATAACGGGCTTCGGGTGCAGCCCCGTCTTACCGCCTGGATACCGATCCTGCATATCCGTACTATGAATCCCGGTTCGCCGGCTGTCAATTGCCCTGTGCACAACAGCGGGGGAATTCGAGACTGGGGAAGAAATCGACGACGCCGGATGCTACCGGTTCCCGCGCAGAAAATCCTCGAGCAGTGCCCAGAGGCGCAGGTTTTTGTGATAGCGCTCCTGGTACACAGATACGACTGCCGGCCGGGGCTCGAAACGGTCCCGGATCCGCACAGTGGACGTGGTTCCCTGCTCAAGTGAAGAGTAAACACCCGTGCCGGTTCCGGCCAGAATAGCGGCGCCCAGAGCCCCGGCCTCTGACACGTCGCTTCTCTCAAAAGGGCTGTTCAAGATATCCGCGCACAGCTGAACCCAGGCCCGGGATCGGCTGCCCCCGCCCACCGCGCGGAATCGCCTGGTATGGATGCCCGCCCCCGGAAGCGTGGCGACGCTCTGCTTCAGAGAAAAGATAGAGCCCTCCAGGATGCCCTTCAGAATGTCAGCCCGCCGGGTATCCAGGCGCAGCCCCGCAATCACACCGGAGGCGTCGGAGATGAAATCCGGCGGTCCCATGAAGGCAAAATGGGGCAACACGGCCACGCTGCTGGGATCTGCCGGAAGCTCGGCGAACAAGTGTTCATACACGTCGTTCCCCTCTGCCTGGAATCGTCGGTGTTCTTCTGCGGCAAAGGTATCCCGATACCACCGTACCACCGATCCGCACTGGTTGTAGATGAAGCTGACGAATCGGTCGGGCCGGGCGTGGTGCTCGGTGTTCAATCCCCGTTCGATCATGGCCGCGGGGGCCGGCCGCCGGGCGAACACGGGCACGATGCACAGGTAGGTTCCCATCCCGAACATGGCATCTCCCTGTTCGGTCACACCGCATCCCAGGGCATTGGCACACTGATCGTGCGCTCCGGCACAGATCGCCGCTCCCACCGGCAGGCCCAATTCTGAGGCGGCTTCCCTGGACACGCTGCCTATCACCGTACCGGATGGCACAGTTTCGGGAAGCTTGTCCCGGTCCAGGCCGCTCCACGACAGCAGCCTTTCGGACCAATCGGCCCGGTCGATGTCGAACAGCAGGCTGCGGTTGGCCAGGGAGTAGTCGGCCGCCGGCTCGGCGCCCAGCATGAAAGCCACGAATCCGCTCCAGAAAAGGAACACCTCCGCCCGCTCGTACGCCTGTCTCCAGTGCTGCTTGATCCACATCAGTTTGCTCAGGCTGAAAGGGCTTCCCAGGGTGTTGCCGCTGATCCGGTACAGGGTCTCCTCATCCATGCGTCCGCCCAGCTCCTGCAAAAACTCATCCCCCCGGGGATCGAACAGCAGCAGGGAATCTCCCAGGATCTCCCGTTTCCTCGTAACCGGAACCAGTGATTCTCCCAGGGAGGTAACGGCCAGCGCGGTCACCGCTTCGCTGCAGCTTGCCGCCGCCGCGGCGATCGCCTCCTTGATCTTTTCCCACACCTCGAGGCTGTTCAGCTGGCCCCATCCCGGCTCGGGACTGGCAAAGCCATACTCCCTGTATGCGGAGGAAAGGATCTGCCCTTCATGGGAAAAAACCACAGCTTTGCAGCCGCTGGTGCCTACATCGATACCCATGAGGCTCATAACAACCTGCTCCTGCTGCCACTCAGTCGAAGGAAATCGGCCAGCAACCAGCGTGTGCGCCGGTACACCGCCTCCCGGGCGTCCGCCGGCCGCCCGCTGTCGCGAAGCGCCCTCTCGTAGGCCTGCCGGATGTCGGCCCCGATATTCATCTTGGCGATTCCCTGTTTCATCGCTTCCAGAACGTAACGCTGCTGGATCCCCGAACCGCCGTGAAGGACCAGGGGGATCCCCACCGCCTCTCTGATCTTCCTGAGGTGTCCGATGTCGAGTCGGGCGGCCACTTTCTTCTCGTCCCGCACCGCCTGGCTGATCCGTCCGTGAATGTTGCCGAAGGCCACCGAGAGCCAATCGCAGCCGCTTTCAGCGGCAAAGCGCCCAGCTTCCCGCGGGTCGGTGAAGCCGCGGCCGGAACGGATGATCTCCTCGTACGGCGGGAGGGGACCCTCCTCATGGCCGAGCACCGCACCCAGCTCGGCTTCGCAGGGGATGCCCGCTTGGTGAGCCAGCTCGACCGCCCGGCGGGTTTCCCGGATGTTCTCCTCCAGGTCCAGGCGGGATCCATCGACCATCACCGAATCGAATCCCACATCGATGGCTTCCCGGATGATATCAAGATAGTCGACCCGCTGCCCATCCTCGTCGATCACGGGTATGTGGTCCAGATGCAGGCATACGTGGGCCGGGTCGGCGTATCGGTGAAATTCCGCGTATACATCCGCAATGCTGCGGCTTTCGAATTTTCGCCACTCCGCCCGGGCCACCTCCAGGAGGGCAAACACGTCCTCATCCACGGCAGCGCGAATCACCGCTTCCACCATGGGCAAATAGGGAATGTTGAAGGCCGGTACCAGCAGTCCG
>CAZFMD010000200.1:0-5605 GCA_964520025.1 uncultured Spirochaetaceae bacterium | reverse complement strand
TGGTGTCGTTACCGCAGATGATGCCATTGATGTCGGGATTGGCCTGGAGAAGAGATTCAATGACGGAGTACGCCTCGGTCTGACTCCAGTTGGCTGTTTGCCGGGCCACCATCTCCATGTCCGGATACTGGTCGATGATCGAGTGGAAACCTTGCGAGCGAACACCGGCGTTGGTGTCAGACTCTTTGCCCACCAGCTCGACATAGTTGCCCTTCTCTCCCATCAGCTCGACAAAATACTCCGCACCCAGCTGGGCGCCCTGGAAGTTGTCCGAGATGAGCTGAGCCTTGGCGATGCCGGTGACGTTGATCTCCCGGTCCATGCAGAACACGGGAATCCCCGCTTCGGTCGCCCGGCGCAGGTTGTTGGGCGATGCGTCGGCGTTGGCGATGTCGATGATGATGGCGGCGGCGTTCTTGGAGATGGCGGTGTCGATCAAATCACCCTCCATCTTGGGGTCGTCCCCATGAACAGCCAGCCACGTCTCATAGCCCAGGGACTCGGCCTTGGCCTTGGCCGCGTCGGACTCCGCGATGAAAAAGGTATTGTCCTTTTCCGGGGTGATGATGGCCATCAGGTTGGACTTCTCTTCCTGGGCGCCGGCAAACAGGAAACCAGCCGGAATCAGAAGAACCAGTGCTAGCACGATGAGTTTTTTCAGCATGATGCCTCCTTAAAGATTTTTACGATTTCAGCGCATCGGAACAGGCCCAAGCACTGAAATCGGTTTCATTAATAACATCAGTTTAACCGATTTCTGGAGGTTGTCAAGCACTATTCCGGCCGATTCGCCGGGAATATTGAGAATTTGCCCACGAAAACCCGACGATGTGCGGTGAACGCTGGAAAATTTTGATGAAAACGTTCGCAGACAACAGCAGTCGACACGTTGTTCTCAACCAATCGCTTGCTCCCCAAGAATCGGATCAGCCGAGGCTCTGTTCCATATCATCGAGAGAGGCATACCCCGATTGCCGGGCCAAGAACCGATAGACCTCCAGGGACATGTTTCCGCCGGCCCTGTGGCACGACTCCACCTCGGCAGCAAGCAGCTCTAAGGTCTTGTCGGAATAGGTTTCCAGCTCCGCCCCCAGATAGTTGGAAAAATCATCCGGATCCCGGGCACCGCGCATCGTTTTGGGATATCCCGCAATAACTTCCCTCTGCCACTGCAGAAAGCGCTCGCGGATCCGATGAATGAGCGGATTTTCCGAGAGGGGGGGTATGAGATCGTCCATGCGGGCATACTTCAGGGTCATGAGGTTCTTGCCCGCTGTCTTTGCCCGCTTCAGATCCTCCAGGTAGCTGGCGCAGGTCGCCTGCGACCATCCGGCAAACTGGCCGCGCCGGTGCAGCTGCATATCCTCCATGTGGGCGCGGCAGGAGGGTTCCTCACCGGTGGGCACCCTGAGGAACATCTGCACCTCGATCTCCAGGATCTGCTCTACGATTCTATCTTTGTTCTGCCTCATCTGCCGCTCTCCTAATCAACCGTGTCCAATCCCTCCCGAAGTGTCGGGTCCTCTACGCGCCGCTGGATCTGCACACCGTAGTCCAGCAGGAAAGGTCCACTCCGTTCGACCAGTTGATGATTCACCAGCTGATCGATCAGAACGCCCAGGCACCCTTCAATCGCCTCCTGCAGGCCCCGCCTGCTGTCTCTGCCTGCCACCTTCAACAGGAAACCGTGCACTGCGGAGCCCAGAGGACCCAGGTTGCGAAGTGCGTGAAATATCCACTTGGCAAAGGGTCGATAGGTTTTCTGCAGGAGAAAGACCAGGGCGGCGGCCTCTCTGGTGAAACTGGCCTTGTGATACTGGAAGGCGATCCGATCGCCCCGCTTCAGCGCCCGCCAGAGGTTGTACTGCCCGTGCTCCCCCGCGGCTGCGCAGCGGGAGGCGATCTTCTTCAGCCAGAGATCCCGCGGAAAGTAGGCCAGCAGGGCGCTGCGCATTTCCGTAAAGCTGCCCAGCGGATCGGCAAAGACCTCGCCATTGGTGCAGAGGGACAGCGCCTCTTCGGGCAGCAGCAGCCAGTCCCGGATCGTCTCCGGCGGGCTATCGGTGCCCAGGTAGGTTCGATAGAAACGCGGCGTGGAAAGAACTCCGTCTCGACGCACCCGGGTATCCACTCGATGAACCGGACCGAAACCCAGAAAAACCTCGTCCAGTTCCTCGTAGATGTGCTGGAGCCTCTGCCCCTGCTCACGATACAGCTGCTCGGGGATCCAGATACAGACCCGAGGGCCCCAGTCGTGATCCCGGGAGATCTCATCATCGAAGCCGTAACACTCGGAGCCCGGGCCCGCCAATCCAAAGGCCATGGAGCTAAGGGCATGCGGCGCCTTCTGCTTGAATGCGGGCAAGGCGACATCCCTGAAGAACCGGCGCGACAGCTCCAGGCCCCTCACCTCTACCCCGCTCCCACCCGCACTTCGAGTCCCAGCTTGCTACCGATTTCCGCAAAGGGAGCACAGTGCTCTTTACTCATGTTGTCGACCTCCGCCATGGCATAGTCCATGCCCAATCCCTCGTACTTGGCCAGCCCGAGCCTGTGAAACGGCAACAGCTCCACGCGGCGAATCTTCGTATTCTCGAGCAGGAAGGAGAACATGCGCCTCATCGTCTGTCCCGAGGCGTTCACACCGGGTACCACGGGGATGCGCACCACAAGATTCTCGAAGCATTCACCGGCCCTGCGGAGATTGGCCAGGATCAGCTCCAGGGGAACACCGGTGTAGCGGCGGTGCGCCTCGGAGTCGATGTGCTTCAAATCGAAGTACAGCAGATCCAGCCAGGGAAGGATTCCCTCGATTTTCCGCCAGGGTACCGAACCGGCGGTTTCCACGGCCGTGTGAATTCCCTCCTCCCTGCAGCGCCTGGCAAGCTCTTGTACCGCCTCCGCCTGCAGCAGCGGTTCCCCTCCGGAAAAGGTGACTCCACCACCGGATTCTTCGTAAAAGGCCCGATCCTTGCGGATTTCCTCCATGATGCTGTGCAGAGACATGCATTGTCCCACGATCTTGCGGGCGTCTGCCAGGCAACCATCCACACAGGCTCCGCATAGCCTGCACTTCCGGTGGTCGGTGATAAATCCAAGCGGCGGAATCTCTCTGATCGCTTCAGCCGGGCACGCCTCCAGGCAACGGCGACAGGCTACGCAGCGGTTTTTGTAGTACATGACCTGGGGATGGGGGCGGTGAGACTCCGGGTTCTGGCACCACCTGCAGGCAAGATTGCAGCCCTTGAAGAAAACCACGGTCCGGATTCCCGGGCCATCCTCGGTAGCGTATCGCTCTATCTCGAAAACCGTAGCCGAAATGCCCCGGTTACCCGATTTCTGCGCCATGGGCTCAGCCGTTTCTCTGCAGTCCCGTGCCCAGAGCCCCGCCGTACTTGCCGCAGGTTTCTCCGATTGTGAGTTTCGTGGGAATGACCACTCTCTGCTGCGCGCTCTTCGGTACCTCCTGCTCATGATTCCGTTTGAGTTTGGACATCATGGTGTGAAAGGCGCACCTGCACAGCTCGTCGATGTTCTGTCGAACGGTTGTAAGTTTCGTGGCATAAAATCCGTACATCGGAATATCATCGAATCCGATCAGAGAGATGTCCTTGGGAATGGAGATATTCAAGCCGTTCGCCTTGGTCAGCACGCCGAAGGCCATCTGATCGTTCGCGCTGAAAATAGCGGAGGGCCACTCGGGCAGGGTGAGGAAGTACTCCAGGGCCTTGACTCCGGATTCGAATTGCAGGTCCCCCTGGTACACCAGCTGCTCTCTGAACGGCAGATTATAGCGTTCAAGCGTGTCCCGGTATCCCCGGAAGCGATCCTCCGCTGATGTCCAGCCTCCGGGGCCCCCGATAAAGGCGATGTTGCGATGGTTCAACTGCAGCAGATACTCGGTGGCCTGGCACCCTCCCCTGTAGTTGTCGCTGGTCACCTCGGATACCAGCCCCTCCCGGTAGTGGCGATCGATCAGGACGGTTTCCGTGGCCTCTGTTGCCCGCTCGATGGTGGGCATGGATATACCCTCGCTGAAGATGATCCCGGCGATCTGGTTTTCCAGGAGGTAATCCAGAAAGATCCGTTCCTTTTCTGCATTGTTCTCCGTGTCGCAGACGGTGATAGGGATGCGCTGCTCCATTGCCAGGTGACTGATTGTCCGTACGATAAGGGCGAAGAAGGGATTGAGAATGTCGAACACGAACAGGGCGAGTCCCCAGCGTGACTTTGAGCTGAGCCGGGAGGCAAAGGGGTTCGGCTTGTAGCCGACCTCCTCCATTTTACGCCGGATACGGTCCCGAAGCGGCTTGGCCACCAGTTCCGGGTTGTTCAACACCCGAGATACGGTGGCCGGTGAGGTTCCGCACAGTTTTGCGATCTCTGTGATGGTGTAACGAGCCATTCTGCTTCCCAACGGTTCGAAACCGTTTTCAGATGCATGCATGGTACAGCTGTTTGTCCTCCTTGTCAACTCAAGTCGAGCGTGGGGAGAAAATTGATCTGAACGGGATTTACCAATTGATTCTGCAAAAAAATCGTGCTATTCTTAGCATGTAGTGTAACCGTTTTCAGCAGAGGGGGATAAAGTGACAGATAGAATTCAGGCGCTTCGTGACGGGCTCTTCGAGAATATACCGGACATCTGCCCGGAACGGGCCGCAATCTTCACAAAATCAATGAAGGACACCGAGGGGCAACCCATCGTAAAACGACGGGCCCAATCTCTCTACGATGTTCTCGATCGAATGACCATCTTTGTACGGGATGGAGAGCTCCTCGTGGGCAACCAGGCCAGTTCCGTTCGTGCCGCGCCGGTGTTCCCCGAGTACTCCACGGACTGGATCGTAAGCGAGTTCCGTGGGGAGCCCTACCATTTTGCCCAACGCCCATGCGATCAATTCACCCATACCGAAGAGGCCAAAACCCAGATACTGGAAACGATCGACTACTGGCGCAACAAGACGCTTATCGAAAACGTCTGGAGCCAGTTGCCCGAGCAGGCCAGGGTGGCCTGGGAGATCAATGCCATCGACGACACCTGGTGTGCGGCAGCCGGCCTGGGAAACGTGCTTCCGGATCATGAATGGGTATTGAAAGAGGGATTGAACGGGGTCATCGCCCGGGCGCGCAAGCGGCTGGAACAGCTGGATCTGACCGAACCCGGCACGATCTCCCAGTACTGGTTCCTCCAGGCGGTTATCAAGGCAAACGAGGCTGTGATCAACTTCGCCCGGCGCTTCGCCGACCGGTTGGCGCAGATGGCGGAGCAGACCGCCGATCCGAAGCGCAAGCAGGAGCTGCTCACCATGTCGGAGAATTGCCGCCAGGTGCCGGCGAATCCGGCCAAGAGCTTCTGGCAGGCGATCCAGACGGCCTGGTTTATCCAGCTGATACTCCAGATCGAGACCAATGGTCACGCCATCTCTCTGGGGCGCTTCGACCAGTATCTGTGGCCGTACTACAAGCATGACATCGACTCCGGGCTCATCACCCGTGAGTTCGCCCTCGAGCTGGTGGAATCCTTCTTCATCAAGGCGAATGAGATCAACAAGCTGCGCTCCTGGCCGGACAGCGAGTATTTTCCCGGCTACCACCTGGCCGA
>CAZFMD010000199.1:0-5623 GCA_964520025.1 uncultured Spirochaetaceae bacterium | reverse complement strand
TGCTGCGCATCCGGTCCCATAGCTTCTTCTCAGCCGGATCGCTGGCTACCGTTCCCCCCACAGTGATTAGTTCTCCCTCGGCGAGATAGCGGAGGGGATGGGTGGCCCGCTGGTGACCAAGGCCCATGTCAACGGTGGCAACCCAGGCTTTTTGCATTTCCTGCTCTTGTGCCATAATGCTTTCTCCTCACCCGGCACTCAGAATAGGATAGGTATCCCTGGCTAGCCTATCGGCACCTGGGGGGTTTCAATACATCACAATTGCGGGCCCCGGCTCAGGGCAACAGCCCGGCAACGAAACGGGCCGTTGCCTGGGGTAGATCCGGTTGCTCGGCGTGCCGGTGAATGAACTCCACGATGCGGGTTCCCACGATCACCCCGTCGGCGTAGCGGGTGAGCCTGCGGGCATCCTCCCGAGTCTTGACGCCGATGCCGATGCATACGGGAATGTCGGTCAGGGAACGGATCAGACGGATGCGGTTTTCCACAGCTTCCCCGGCGGTCAACTCCAGACCGGTGATTCCCAGTTGCGGCACGTAGTAGAGGAATCCCGAGGCCGAGGTGACGATCCGCTTGAGGCGCTCCGGGGGGGTCAGCTCCGAGGCCAGCAGTACTGTGCATAGTTCCTGCTTTCGGGCCAGGTTAAAAAACTCCGGGTCCGCCTCCGGGGGCAGATCGGGAATGATCAAGCCGTCCACTCCCGCAGAGCGGGCCGCCTCCAGGCAGCCTTTCCTGCCGTACTGGAGGAACACGTTCCAGTAGCCCATGAGAAGGATGGGCAATGCCGTGAGTTTACGCAGGGAGGATACGTGCTCGAAGATCTCAGACAGGGAGACTCCCCGAGCCAGAGCCCGATTGGCTGCCGCCTGAATCACAGGGCCGTCGGCTATGGGATCGGAGAAGGGCACGCCCAGCTCTACTGCGCCTACGCCGACCCGCTCCAGCTCGCAGATGATATCCTGCAGCGCATCCCAGGAGGGTTCGCCGGCCATGATGTAGGCGACGAAGGCCTTCCTGTCTTGTTTTTTCAGCTGTTCCATTCGTTGTGTCAGCCGGTTCATGATGTACCCCCTGCCGCGGGATTGGATTCCAGGAAGCGCTCCACCTGCCGGCAGTCCTTGTCCCCCCTCCCCGAAAGATTGACGATGATGATTTGCTCCCTGCCCATGCCGCCGGCTTCCTTGCGGGCCTGGACCAGGGCGTGGGCGCTCTCCAGGGCCGGCAGGATCCCCTCCAGGCGGGCCAGTTCCCGGAAGGCGGCCACAGCCTCGGCATCCGTGGCGCTGACATAGCGGGCTCGCCCCGAATCCTTCAAGGCACAGTGTTCCGGACCGACGCCCGGGTAGTCCAGGCCAGCCGAGATCGAATGGGTGGGATGCACCTGGCCGTCGGCATCCTGCAGCAGGTACATATGGCTGCCGTGGAACACACCCCGGGTTCCCATGGTCAGGGTAGCTGCGTGTCGGGGCGTGTCGGTTCCATCCCCCGCCGCCTCCACGCCGACCAGGGCAACATCACGGTCATCGAGGAACTCGTAGAACAAACCGATGGCATTGCTGCCTCCGTTGACGCAGGCAACGCACAGATCGGGCAGGCGCCCCTCCTTGTCCAGGATCTGTCGCTTCGCCTCCCTGCCGATCACCCGCTGGAAATCCCGCACGATCGTGGGGTAGGGGTGGGGGCCCACGGTGGATCCGAATATGTAGTGGGTGCTCTTCAGATTTGCGACCCAGTCGCGGAAGGCCTCATTGATGGCGTCCTTGAGGGTGCGGCTGCCGCTTTTCACGGGCACCACCTCGGTGCCCAACAGGCGCATGCGGAACACGTTGAGAGACTGCCGCTCCACGTCCTCCTCTCCCATGTACACGACACACTCCATGCCGAACAGGGCCGCCACCGTGGCGGTGGCCACACCATGCTGACCGGCACCGGTCTCGGCGATGATGCGGGTTTTCCCCATGCGCCGGGCCAGGAGGATCTGGCCCACGGTGTTGTTGATCTTGTGGGCTCCTGTGTGATTGAGATCCTCCCGCTTCAGATAGATGCGAGCTCCGCCCCAGGCTTCGGTGAGGCGGGCGGCAAAGGTCAGCGGGGTGGGGCGCCCGTCGTACTCCGCCAGGAAGTGCTCGTACCGGGCCTGGAACTCCGGGTCTTTCCTGGCCGATTCATACACAGCTTCCAGCTGCAGGAGGGCGGGTATGATCATCTCCGGAACGAACCGTCCTCCGAAATCGCCGAAATATCCGACCCGTTGGTACTCTTTTGTGTTTTTCATCTTTTCCTCACTGCTTCCATGAATGCTTTCATCTTGTGTCGATCCTTGATACCCGGAGCGCTCTCCAGAGCGCTGGAGGCATCCACGGCGAAGGGCAGCACCGTCGACACCGCGGCTTGCACGTTCTTCGGCTCCAGCCCCCCGGCCAGGAAGAAACGTTTGGCCGGGAAGCTCTGGACGAGCTCGGCAGCCAGCTGCCAGTTCGCCTGTATCCCTGTGCCGCCGTGTTTCCCCGGAACGTAGGGTTCCAGCAGGATGTAGGGGGTAGGGTAGCTGTCGATTCGATCGAAGATCTCCCGGTCCCGGATACGCAGGGCCTTGATTACGGGCAACTCGAAGCGGCTGCAGAACTCCGGATCCTCATCCCCGTGCAGTTGCAGCACTGTCAGGTTCGCCCGCCGGGCTGTCTCTTCGATGAGATATCTATCGGCGTTGACAAAAACCCCCACTCGCTCAACACCAGTTAGCTTTCCCGATTGCTCCTGCTCCAGGCTGCTCAGGATTGCCTGGACCGCTTCAGCGGCCACCTGCCTGGGGCTGGAGGCGAAGATGAAGCCCAGGTAGTCGGCGCCAAGGGTTACGGCCAGCCGGACGTCCTCAGTGCGTGTCAGTCCGCAGATCTTGATGCGCACTTGAGGCGTCCAGGCTGTGCCGGGAGAACCGATTTTTCCTTCCGGTTTCATGATGAACCTTTGAGCCTGCGCAGCTCGAGCCCCGGATCTTTCGCTCGCATCAGCTGCTCTCCCACCAGAAAGGCATGGAGCCCGGCGCTTCCCAGGCGGCGGATATCCTCCGGTCCCGATATCCCGGATTCACTGACCCCTGTGACCTGATCGGGCAAGCTGGGACCCAGCTCGAGGCTGACGGTTAGGTCCACCTGGAAGCTGTGAAGATTCCGGTTGTTGATGCCCACGATGCCGGTGCCGCACTCCAGTGCCCGCCTCAGCTCAGTGGAGGAGTGAACCTCCACCAGAGCTTCCATGGACAGCTCCCGGCACAGGGCGATCAGCTCTGTCAACCGCCGGTCATCCAGGGTGGCCACGATCAGCAACAGGGCATCCGCTCCGGCCGCCCGGCTTTCATAGATCTGGTAGGGATCGAAGAGAAAATCCTTGCGCAACAGGGGAAGATCGGTCATTTTTCGCAGTGCCTTCAGATCCTCCAGGGAGCCGCCGAAGTGATCCTCCTCGGTGAGAACCGAATAAGCATCGGCTCCCCCTCTCTGGTATGCCCGGTGGATTTTTTCCAGATCGAAGTGCGGACGGATCACCCCGCGGCTGGGAGACCGGCGTTTGAACTCCGCGATAATCGCAGGCGGGTTCGGCGAATTCGCACCTTGAGGTTTGCGCGGGCTCGGGAGAACGGGGGTGGCTGATCCCGGATCCAGGGCAGGGCGAAAATTCCGGGGTGGCGGTAGATCCCGGCAGAGCCGTCTAAGCTCGTTTTGAGGCACCTTGCGCCTGCACGAGCCCAAGCGGATTGCCTTGTCCGCAAGGATACGCCTGAGGATCGAGGGCACCTGCGCGGATCGCTCTTCCAGCCGGGATTCTGAACGGGATTCAGGCATTGCTCAGCCTCCTCAGGGCCTCGAGCTTGATCATCGCCTTGCCCGAATCAAGAGAATCCCCGGCTAGTTCCAGAGACTCGGAAAGGTTTTCCGCCGCACCGCCGACGTAGATCGCCGCGGCTGCGTTGAGCAGGGCCACCTCCCGGCGGGGGCCGTTGTCCTTTCCTTCCAGTATGTCGAGTAGGATGCGGGCGTTCTCCTCCACGCTTCCTCCGGCCAGTTCCTCGGGCTTGCAGAGCGTCAGGCCGAGTTCTACCGGATCGAGAACCCACTCGCCGAGCTGTCCCTCCTTGAGCTCGCACACAAACGTGGTCCCGGTGAGGGTGATTTCGTCCAGTCCGTCCGATCCGTGAACCACTAAAGCCCGCTCCACGCCGACGTTCCTCAAAGCACCGGCCATGGTCGGTGCCAGCATTCTGTCGAACACGCCGAGCACCTGGGCCTGGGCGAAGGCGGGGTTGGATAGAGGTCCGAGTATGTTGAAGATGCTGCGGATGCCGATCTCCCGGCGGGGGCCGATCACATGACGCATGGCGCTGTGCAGGGTGGGGGCGAAGAGAAAACCGATCCCCGACTGGCTGACACAGTGGGCCATTTTTCTGGCATCGATTTCCGTGTTCACCCCCAGCTCCCGCAGCACGTCCGCTGAGCCGCAGCGGCTGGAGACCGAGCGATTTCCGTGCTTGGCGATGGGCACGCCGGCGCCTGAGGCGATCAGGGCGGCGGCGGTGGAGATGTTGAAGGTATGGGCGCCGTCACCTCCGGTGCCGCAGGTATCCACCACCTTGAAGCCCGGGGGAATGGGCACGTGGGTGGCCTTATCCCGCATTACCTCCGTGGCTGCGCTGATCTCCTCCAAGGTCTCCCCCTTGATGCTCATGGCGGCCAGAAAGGCGCCGGTCTGGGCCGGGGTGGCCTCCCCGTCCATGAGGATACGCATGACAGTGGTCATCTCTCCCCGGTTCAGGTCTTCGGCGCGGACCAACCTGGCGATTGCCTGTTTCATATCGATGGCCGGCCCCTCCTTGACCCGGTCGAGGAAGTTCTGGATGATCCGCCTGCCCACAACCGTGGCCACCGATTCGGGGTGAAACTGGACTCCCTCCACCTCAAATTCCCTGTGCCTGACGGCCATGATCTCCCCCTCCGCGGTCCAGGCACTCACCTCCAAGGTGTCGGGGAGATTTTTGGGCTCGATAATCAGACTGTGATAGCGCACGGCCGGAAAAACCGGCGGCAGGCTGGAGAAAAGCGTTCGGGAGTCGTGGAGGATGTCACTGGATTTGCCGTGCATCAGCCGGTCGGCTTGGACAACCCGAGCTCCGAAGGCGGTACCCACGGCCTGATGCCCCAGGCAAACGCCTAGAACCGGTATCTTACCGGCGAAGTGGCGGATCATTTCCACTGAAGCCCCGGCATCCTGGGGTGTGCCCGGTCCGGGGGAGACCACCAGGTAATCCGGGCTCAGGCGCTCGGCCTCTTGCGGGGTGAGCCCGTCATTGCGGAAGACCCGCACCTCCTGGCCCAGCTCACCGAACAGCTGCACCAGGTTGTAGGTGAAGGAGTCGTAGTTGTCGATCATGAGGATCATAGGGAGCCTCCTCTGGCCATCTGGATGGCGCGAAGCAGGGCTTTGGCTTTATTCAGGGTTTCCTCGTATTCGCTTTCCGGAACCGAGTCGGCCACGATTCCCGCGCCCGCCTGGACGTAGACTCGATTTCCCCTCACCAGCATCGTGCGGATGGTTATGCAGGAATCGAAGTTGCCGTTGAAGCTGAAGT
>CAZFMD010000198.1:0-5631 GCA_964520025.1 uncultured Spirochaetaceae bacterium | reverse complement strand
CGGGCTGATCATCCTGGGTTCCGTGTTGATGGTGTACGGAAGAGAGCGATTCGGCTCAGGCGCCCCCGGAAAACGGCCGGAGGGCTCTCTCACTCCCCCCCCGCGGTGACCCTGCCTGCGGACAAGCGCGGCAGGATCTGGTAGCGGTCCACATCCAGACAGAATTCGAGGTCTTCTTGAAAGCCCTGGGTCTGCAGGTACTGATAACCGTAGCAGTGCCGCTCCAACAATGTATCCAGCGCGGTGCTGTTGGATTCGTACAGAGATTGCATCACCGATCCCAGGTCCCGGGTTCGAATCTGCTCGTGCTCCGCCAGGCGCGAGAGAAGCAGCCCCGCGCACAGCCCGTCATCCAGGGTGAAGCGGCCGTACATGCCGGAACAGAGAAGCTTCCACGAATCTCCGCTGTCTCGCATATGTTCGACCACCGCGGTGGCATTGAGAAAGCAACCGATGATCGCCTGGTTCGCCGTCTCGCACAGCTGAAGCGCCCGGGTTCCGTGCATCGTGGTAAGGATGATCTGCTTTCCCGCCACCGTTTCCGGATTGAACAGGGGAGGTGAGTTTCCCAGGTCGAAGCCTGGGATCGGCAGACCATGGCGCTCCCCCGCCAGCAGTGCGCTGCCCGGGGCTTTGACCGCGGCCAGGGCCTTGGCCTCTTCTATGGATTCCACGGGGATGATCGATTCGGCTCCGCCTGCAAGGGCCGTTACGATAACGGAAGTGGCCCGCAGCACATCGATGACCACCACGTTCTTGCCTTCGAGTTGCTGCCTGGTAGTTTCCTGGAAAGTGGAATAGATATCGATGTTCATATGGATCTATCTGTAGAACTCGAGCTCCCGGAGAACCTTTTCGCTCACCTCCGCCCGCATGTAGTCTCCCCTCTCGGCGGCCAGACGCTTCCCCGTTGCGGTGTAGAACTTCACGGACTTCACCGAGGATATGACTGCTGCCACGTTGTACAGGTCGTAGAACTCGGGCTTTCCGGCGGCGGCAAACTCCGAAAAAACCCTGACCGCCTGAAGCACACCCAGCCAACCCGCTTTTTCCAGCATGTCCGCGTCGCAGACCACCCGTTCCTCCAGGGTTTCCGGCTCCAGGGTGAACTCCCGCATCTTGCCCTTGTGGACCCGAATGCAGTTTGCAATCTGCTGCCGCTCCTCCGCGCTCCATTCACTCAGCCAATCCCCGCAGCGTTCGGCTCCGACCTGGGGATGCCGGGATGGGTCCGGATCGTAGAGAAAGCCGATATCGTGGAGAATCACCGCGGGCATCACGATGTCCATGTTCGCCCCTTCCTCTTCACCGATCGCCACGGCGTTGATGATGTCCCGAAAGACGTGATCCCAGCCGTGGCCGATCAGCCGCTTTTCCCGAAAAGCCTTCTCCGCCCGTGTGTAGATGCGGTTTACCCGTTCGATTTTGAGGTATTCCTGCAGTCGCTGTCTGCCGGTCATTGGGTTCTCCTTGGGGTGCCCTGCTATGGAAACAATGAAAATCATACCGACCTAGATGATTTTTTTCAATACAAAGCTTGACAAAATAAAAAAACGTAATAGAATGTTACAAAACATTACATTTTATAAAAGGCATTAACCTTATCTGAGGAGTAGACGATTCATGTTGCACCCCCTTCAGCGCAGCTACCTGGAAAACGAATTAGTCGATATTGTCGGCAGAGCGAATGTTTTCACGGAGGAAGAGGACCGCAGGATCTATGCCGTGGATTACTTCTGGGTTCCGCGGATGTACGTCGATCGGGGAAAAGTACCGCCGATTCCCGACTTCGTGGTCCTGCCCGGCTCACCCGATGAGGTGTCCCGAATCGTAAAGCTGGCCAACATATACCGGATTCCCGTCATTCCCTGGGGAGGCGGCTCCGGGTCTCAGGGGGGCACGACCCCCGTCTACGGGGGCATCACCCTGGATCTGAAACGGATGAACCGTCTCATCGAGATCAACCGGGACGCCCAGACCGTCACCGCCGAGGCCGGGATCAACGGCTATGAACTGGAGAGCGCCCTGAACCGGGCCGGATTCACCTTGGGGCACCTGCCCGCCTCCATTCACTCCGCGACTCTGGGCGGCTACCTGGCCGCCAGAGGTTCGGGAGTGCTGTCCACCAAGTACGGCAAAATGGAGGATATCGTGATGTCCGTGGAGGTGGTGCTGCCGGGAGGCGATCTGGTGCGCACCCTGCCGGTTCCCACCCACGCATCGGGACCGGGGATTCTGCAGCTGTTCGTCGGGGCTGAAGGCTCCTACGGTATTATCACGGAGGCAACAAGCCGGATCGAACGCCTGCCGGAGGAGCGGCGCTTCAGGGCCTACCTGTTCAAGACCTTCGAGCAGGGTTTGGAGGCGGCCAAGCAGATGATGCTGGAACGCATCAACCCCTCTGTACTGCGTTTGTACGACGCACCGTCGACCCGAAAGCGGATCAAAACCATCCTGGGACTGGATCTCACGGGCTTCTACATGGTGGTGGGGCTGGAGGGCAACAGGGAAATCGTGGATATCCACGAGCGGCGGGCCCACGATCTGTGCGTCAACCACGGTGCCGAGGAGCTTCCCAACGAACATGCCTGGCAGTGGTGGAACCACCGGTACAACTTCTATTTCCCGCCCAAGTGTCTGGATTTTCCATGGATGTTCGGCACGATGGACACCCTGTGCACCTTCGACAAGATCGAAAATCTTTACTACACGAAGAAGAAACGCCTGGAGGAACGCTACGCCAAGTGGGATCTTCAGTACATCGCGCATCTGTCTCACTGGTTCCCCTGGGGAGCGATGATCTACGACCGTTTTATTATCGAGAAACCGCCCTGGGATCACCAGGAAGCTCTGGCCCTGCACAACGAAATCTGGAACGTAGCGGCGCGGACCTCAATGGAATGCGGTGCGGTACTCAACGAGCATCATGGGATCGGTCTGAAGTTGGCCCGTCTGGTACGGGAGCAGTACGGTCCGGCCTTCCAGGTGTTGGAAGGCCTAAAGAACGGGCTGGACCCGGCCAATGTTCTCAATCCGGGGAAGATGGGCTTTGGGCCGACTAAATGAGAATCGTCCGGGCCTAACAAAGAGTTGGAGTAGGTATTGATGGAACAAAAAACATTGTCCGAATACGAACAGGTACTATACGGCTGCCGTTTCTGTCCGATGTGCAAACCGGCCGCCGAAGTGGGGAATCTCACCCAATTGGAGAGTCACTCCACCAGGGGCAGGGCGCTCCTGCTCTGGCGGGCGGCCAAGGGCTTGGCGGCCTTCAGTCCCCGGGATGCGGAGCTGCTGTACCAATCCACGCTGGACTCGATCAGCCAGGCCTGGTGCATCAGTCACTATCCTGTGGCCGAGTACGTGGCAGCGGCCCGCAGAGAGCTGGTTTCTCAAGGGCTGGTTCCGGCAGCAGTGAAGGATGTCCTGGGGAGGAACAACCGCGCCGACGCTTGCCCCAAGGCGGAAACGGTCCTGCTGGCCGGAGAGATTGCTCAGCTGGATGATTTGTCCGCAGCCGATCCGGCGTTGAAATTGCTTGAAGCGTGTGGAGTAACGGCCAAAGCCTACATGAGCCCCACCGGTGCCCTGGCTTACACGCTTGGAGATATCGAGTCGGCTGAGCAGCAGGCACGGCGTGTGTGTGAGGCACTGCAGGCGGCAGGAGCAAAACGTGTGGTTGCCGACGGCCCGCAGACCCTGTTTGCCCTGAAGGTCCTCTACCCGCTGCTCGGGATTGCGCTACCGGAGCGGCTCGAGGTGCTCGGCCTGGCAGATGTGGTGGAGCCCGTTGTTGTGAAAAACAAGCTCACCACCGCGCTGAACGGCGATCAGACCGTGTTTTTCCACGATAGCCGCAGCGCCTGCTTCCTTGCCGAGGAGCTGGCCACCGACGAGGTGATCCAGCCGGCCTGTTTTGACAGCGAGGAGCATTCAGGATACGGAGAGGTATACGCACGTCCGCGGCGGGTACTGGATGCTCTTGGCGTGCGGCGGGTGAGCTCTGTCTGGTCCAAATCCTTGAGCAGGAGCACCGGCGCCGACGACGGATTGTGGCTCACCTACCCCGAGCTGGCCTCGGGGTTGGCCGAAATGAGGCTCGATCATATCCGCTCTCTGGGTGCCGGGGCGGTCGTAACCGACTCGGTGCTCGATGCTGTGCACCTGCAGCGGATTCAGGGAAGCGGCGGCGAACTGCGGATACTCTGGTTTCCGGAGGTCTTTCGCGCCTGAGCATAGGAGGTTTTTATCTTGGTTCCGGTGAAGCGCAAAGAGGAGATACTCGATTTCATCCAGGAGAAGAAGATCTGCTCCATCGAGGAGTTGTCGCGGCGTTTCTCGGTTTCCCGAGTGACGATTCACCGGGTGCTGAACGAGTTGGAGAGCGAGGATCTGGTCACCAAAGTTCACGGCGGGGTGCGGGCGTCCCAGCCGCATGGCAAGATTGAAACCCGATTCACCGTACGTATGGAAATCAACAAGGCAAAGAAAATCGAGATTGCCAAAAAAGCACGGCAGTTCGTTCGCGACCGGGATTCGATCTATGTCGATTCCTCCACGACCTGCTTTCAGTTCGCCCGCCAGCTGGGCATGGAGGAATCCCTTCACCTTACCGTTATCAGCAACAGTCCCCTGATCAGCTGTGAGCTCTCCGATGCCCGTCACCTCAATATCATATCCACCGGGGGTGATTTGTTTCAGGAGGTATATTCCTATGCCGGGGATTTGACTCTGGATGCCATCGCCAAGCTGCAATTCGAGAAGGTCTTTCTCTCCGCACCGGCCGTTTCTCTGGAGCAGGGATTGATGACCAGCCAGTCCTTCCTGGCCCTGATCAAGCGAAGAGTCATCGAAAAAGCCTCCGAGGTCAACCTGCTGGTCGACAGCAGCAAGTTCGAGCGCATCGCCCCCAGGGTGATCGCACCGATCGACAAGGTAACCCGGATAATCACCGACAGCGAACTGCCGAATGAGTTGAGGAAGAAATACGAAAAGCTCGGAATCGAGTTGGTCATCTAGGCGCAGATGATGAATCGAACGGGGAGCGCATGCCTATGAAAGAAACCATCGCTATCGTGGCTACCTGCGACACCAAGGGAGAGGAAGCGGCCTTTCTCAAAGACAGGGTTCTGAGCTACGGCGCCCGTCCTCTGGTCATCGACACGGGGGTTCTTGGCGAGCCGGTGAAGGTAAAACCGGATATCAGCAGGCATGAAGTCGCCGCTGAGGCGGGCTACACGATCGAGCAGCTGATTGCCTTCGGCACTCGAGGGGACGCGGTGGAACGGATGCGTGAAGGATTGAACCTCTTGGTTGCCCGCCTGCACGGTGAGGGCGGGATCCAGGGGTTGATCGCCATCGGCGGGGCGGAGGGTGCCCTTCTGGGGCGTTCGGCCATGGATGCCCTGCCTTTCGGAGTGCCCAAGCTCACGGTATCTACAATCGCCAGCGGCCGGCATATGTTCAGCGACATCATAGGCTACAACGACGCCATGGCCATGCACTCGGTGATCGATATTCTGGGGATCAACTCGATCAGCCGAACCGTGTTCTCCAATGCCGTGGCCGCGGTGGTGGGGATGGCTCGGGTCAAGCGGGAATCCGGGGAGGATCGGCCGAGAATCGGCATCA
>CAZFMD010000197.1:0-5675 GCA_964520025.1 uncultured Spirochaetaceae bacterium | reverse complement strand
CGCTCCCGGATCATCCGGGCCGTTTCCCCGATTATCGCCGAGAGAGCCCGACAGTTGACCGACACGATCTGCGCCACCTCTGGCAAGCCCCGGGTCGATGCCCTGGGAACGGAGCTGCTGACAGCGGCTCTGGTCTGTCGCTACTACCCGCGGTTGGCCCGGCGCACCTTGCGGCCCAAGCGAATCCGCAGAAGCTCCATCCTGTTCTTCAACAAGCGTTCCCGGCTGGTACGGGAACCCTACGGTGTGATCGGGATCATCAGCCCCTGGAACTACCCCCTGGGTATCCCGATGCACGAACTGGTCCAGGCGCTGCTTGCCGGCAACACGGTGGTGCTCAAGGTCGCCACCCAGAGCCAGCCGGTAGGCGAGGCCATGGTCGCTCTTTTTCGGGACGCGGGCTTACCGGAAGGCGTTCTCAACCTCCTACATCTGCCCGGCTCCGAGGCGGGCGAAGCCTTCATCCGCTCGGGAATCGACAAACTCCTTTTCACCGGTTCCCCCGAAGCCGGCTGCAGCCTCATGGCCGAGTCGGCGGATCGGCTTCTGCCCCTGAGCCTGGAATTGGGGGGGAACGATCCGATGATCGTGCTCCGGGATGCCTCCTTGAGCCGGGCTGTGGATGGAGCCATCTGGGCGGGCTTGAGTAACTCCGGTCAGTCCTGCGGCGCTGTGGAGCGCATCTACGTGGAGGAGCCGGTGTACGATCGTTTTGTCGAGCTGCTCAAGCAGCGGATCGGGCGCCTGCGTTTCGGTGTGGAGCTGGGTGCCCTCACCACCGCGTCTCAACTCCAGACGATTCGCTCCATGGTCGAGGATGCCCGGAAGGCCGGCGCCAGGGTCTGGATCAGCAATGGGGAGAGTGCCGGCGGGCCGGGTACAGCCGCAGAGAACTCTGCAGACAAACCGCCCTACATTCACCCCCCCGTGGTGATCGAGGATGCGGATGAAAGCATGCTGGTTCATACCCGGGAGATCTTCGGACCCGTGCTGGCCGTAAAGCGGGTGAAAGACGCGGAGGAGGCACTACGGTGGGCCAATGATTCCCGGTTGGGGCTCTGCGCCTCCATCTGGAGCGGGGATCGCCGCAGGGCCCAAACACTGGCGGGCAGGCTGCAGGTCGGTGTGGTGATGATCAACGATCACCTGATGAGTCACGGCATGCCGGAGACACCCTGGGGTGGCTACAAACAGTCCAGTATCGGACGCTGTCACGGGGAGCTGGGATTCTTCGAAGTTACCCAGGCCAAGGTGGTGGTGGATGACCTGCTGCCTCGAGCACCCCGCAACTTCTGGTGGCTTCCCTACGACCGGAACCTGGAGGCGGGGATCCTCGGCGGAATCGACGCTCTGTTTGCCCGCTCCTTAGCCAGACGCCTGAGAGGATTGCTCAAATTGCTGCGCAGCTACCTGGGGAGTTTCAAACGATCAGCGCGGGAATGATGAATCCGATGTTTATCTGCCGGGGCTACTGGTCGTCCCGAGCTTCCGGCCGGCTGCGCCGTTTCTTGAGCACCGAGCGCCGCTTCTTCTCCTGCAGCCGGCGTTCCTTGGCCGCACCGCTGGGCCGGGTGGGCCGGCGATGCCTTGGCTTTCGCGCCGCCTGACGTATCAAACCACAGAGCCGGTCCACCGCATCCTGGCGATTCCGGTCCTGGGAACGAAATCGCTTAGCCTCGATGACCAGGATGCCCTCCTCCGACAACCGCCTGCCGACCAGGCCGATCAGACGGGAACGCACCTCATCAGGCAAACTCGGCGAACCGAAAACGTCGAAGCGCAGCTGCACCGCCGAGGAGCTCTTGTTGACCTTCTGGCCCCCCGGACCGCTGGCGCGGATGAACTCGAAGCGGATCTCTCGCTCCTCAAGGGCAATTTCCGGGGTAACGGTGATCATGGCCATAACTTCACTGCGCTCCGGTGCCGGAAGGCACATCGAACCGATACCCGACTCGGTGGACTGTTACGATGGTTCGCGGATGTGCCGGATCGTCCTCGATCTTCTTGCGCAGGTTGGCGATGTGCTGATCCAGGGTCCGGGTCGTTCCCTCATAGCAGATCCCCCAGATCTTGTCCAGAATTTCGGCGCGGGACAGCACCCGCCCCGGCGCGTTGAGAAACAGAGACAGAAGCTCCAGCTCCCGTCCGGTGAGAGAGAAGGTCTTTCCCCGCTTGTTTCCTTCAAGTCTCTGCGGATCGATCTCCACATCCCCGAAGCGAAAAGGTTCCCCCTGCAGCAGCTCAGGATCGCTCTCAGCACTGCGACGCCGCAGCAGCGCCCTGATTCGGGCCAGGAGCTCGCTGACCCCGAAGGGTTTGACAACGTAGTCGTCGGCCCCCATCTCCAAACCGGCGACCTTGTCCGGCTCCTGTCCTTTGGCGGTGAGCATCAGGATGGGGGTGAGAGCGTCTTTCTTTCTGATCTGTCGGCACACCTCATAACCGCTGAGCTCCGGAATCATGATGTCCAGGAGCACCAGATCGGGCTTGTGACGCCTGTACAACTCCAGAGCTTTACGGCCGTCCCCGGCACAGTCGACCCGGTAGCCCTCCCCGGCCAGAAGATCCTCCAGGCCCAGGACGATGGCCGGATCATCCTCAACGATCAGAATCCGCTCCACCACATACCTCTCTACCGCTGCCCTGCCACGGGCAGCTGAATGCGGAAAATGCTTCCTCCCCCCTCCCTGGGAAGGTACAGCACATCCCCGCCATGATCCCGCAGAATGCGCCGGGTAATGGATAAGCCCAGACCGCTTCCCCGCACCTTGGCGGTCAGGCTGTCGTCCCCCCGGTAAAACTCTTGGAAGATCTGTCTTGCCTGCGCGGCGGGCACTCCCCTGCCCCGGTCCATCACATCGATACAGACCCACGGCTCCTCCCTGCGCAGCCGCACTTCGATCGACTTGTTCTGACCGGAGTACTTCTCCGCATTGGACAGCAAGTTGAGCAGGGATTGCTTGAGGCTCTCCGGGTCCCCTTCCACCAACACCGCCCCATCGGCAGAGGTGTCGATACGCAACTCCAGATCGAAGCCGTTCTGTTCGTAACGGGGACGCTGATTTTCAACCAACTCCCGGCACAGGGCGGTCAGATCGACCCGCTCCATGGTGTAGCGCTTGCGACCCTGCTCCATCCTCGAAAAATCGAGCACGTTGTTGATCAGGCGGGTCAGCCGTTCGGACTCCGAAACCATGAGGGACAGGTATTCGCCTCTCTTGCTCTCGCTGGGCTGTCTGCCGGTTTTCAGCATCTCCGCAAACATCCGGATGGAGGTCAGGGGGGTTTTCAGTTCGTGAGACACATTGGCCACGAAGCTGGTCTTCTGTCGCGCCAGCACGACTTCGGCCCGCACGGCTCTGAGCACCAGGATCCCCCCGACTAAAATCGAGACGAACAGGATCGAAATCAGTGCCCAGAGGATCCGGGCCGCCCGGCCCGCCCGGGCGGAAACAGCCCCTGGATCCGTAAGATAGGCCGCCGCCTCCCAGAGGGGCAGTACGGCACTGAGCTCCCGAGCCACAAGGGGACGGCGATAATCCCGGGTCTCAGCCTCCTGCGGAGCCACCAGGGGCTGGCCCTGTTCATCCACCAAGGTGAGGATGCGTACATCCGTGTAGGCTTCGGGAACAAGAGCGATCAATCGCTCGCGAAGCTCGGTATCCGAAATCACGCAGCCAACGAGGTGCCCATCAGAGAGCCGCTTCCAAAACAACAGCTCAAGGCCGTTTTCATTGATTCGGGAGATCAGGCCCTTGTCCCGGTCTTTCGTAATCTCCTCCAGACGCAGATCTCTCGAGATAAAAATCGAGGGAGGCGGCTGTTCGGTCTGGTCCGCGCCGGGAGCCGAGGGCAGCAGCACCCTCGACTGCGCCTGCAATCCCTCCTCGCTCGCCTGGTCGTAGATCCTCTCCTGGAGCTCCTCGTCCATCTGAAACTGACTCTTGGCCAGCTGGCGCTCCACCCCGGCTATCCTCTTCTCCTGCTCCGCCACCACGATCTCATCCTTGAATGCCATGGCGATATCTTCGAATACGGGAACCTCCAGGCGATTGCTCAGGAAATCGCTGTTCAGACTGAGAAATGACAGCTCACCCTCATCCAGATGGTCGCTCGCGCGCGGCCAGAGGATCTCGAACTCCGGCGACAGCACGAATGTCGAGCCGACCAGAGCGGAGGCCACCCGCCATTGGGACAGTGAGGTTTCAGGATCGGAGAGAGGATCGAGAGGGGCGGAATCGGCCGCCTCGGTCTCGATTCGGCCCAGTTCCGTCTCCACCAGAGAGACCAGATAAACGACCTCGGCCAGCAGGGTCCCCTCCAGTTGCTTCTCGATATAGGCCTCTTCCCTGTCGATCGAGCGCACCGCGATCACCGCCAGCAGGACTCCGGGAACGAGCACAACCAGACCGAAGATCCAGCCGAGACGTTTGCTTCCAGCCGGGCTTCTCATCTCGCCCTCATAATCCCATCGTTTTTTGGTTTGTGCAAGCCAGGGGCCGGCCATCCAGTGGCCGACCCCTGCCATATGCTTGCCAATCAATAACCTTTGGCCGATTCGTGCGCAACCGCCCCCAGGTGGCACACGGCACCGCCGGAGACCAGGGCGTTCACCACGAAATCGTTCAGCTCTCCGGAATACTCATAGCCCAGATCCACTCCAGGCTGCCGGCCGTAGCGCATCCACTGAAGGGCGCCCAGAAACTGCTCCGCCTCCGACCTGGAGAAGGTATCATCCTTTTCGTAGCCGGAGATGGCCACGACGCAGGCCTTGATGATCTTGGGCCACAACGCCTCGAACAACTCGGGGCTGGCAAAGATATCCACCCCGATGATCCGCTGCCCCAGGGCCACGATCACTCCGGTTGTGCCTTTCTCCATCTGCGGCAGATCCTTGAGCTTGCTCTCGACATCCGACACCAGCCGGGCTACCTCCTCACTGCGGAATGCATCCTGGTACGCTTCGGTATCGGAGCGCACCCCCATCTTGCGGTTCGATTCGGCAACCTTGTTCCAGACCTCCATCTGGTTGTTGCCGTCCGAACCCTGGGCCGCTGCCCGCATCGAGTAGGTTCCCAGGTTCTTCTCGCTGCCGAAGGCTCCGCTCACATGGTGCCAGCGCCCGGATTCGACGCAGTACACCGGCAGCAGCAACCGTTTGCGGCGTGCGGCTATCAGCACATCCCGGGCCACGATGCGGTCCTGCTTGCAGCCGCTCAGGATCTCTCCCCCCATAATGAAGATCCGCCTGTCGCTGCGGTTGCTGACCACCACCCAGGGCACATCACCGCCGTCCTTCTCCCGGATCTCCAGCACACCCAACTCCAGGGCCTGATCCAGGGTCAGGTACGAGCCAGGTTCGCCATCCACCCGAGCACCACGGGCGTATACCGGCACGACCGTGAGGTTTCGGTAGGCTACCGGCTGACCCGCTTCCAGCTGATCGAGAAAGCTCTGAAGCTCCTCCGCGGACTGGCTGAATCCCCAGACCGCTGGAAACATCACCCCGATTACAACCGCCGCTACCAGTACTACTCTGTTCATCTTCTTTCCTCCTGATCTGATTTGATGAAGCGCGGGAATCGAGATTCTCGCGTTCACCTCAGAAAAAGGGTAGCACCGCCGGCGGGTCGAGTTGTCACGGCGGGGTAAAAGGATTGTAAAAGAGTTGTAAA
>CAZFMD010000196.1:0-5710 GCA_964520025.1 uncultured Spirochaetaceae bacterium | reverse complement strand
GATGACAAGGTCAGCGCCATGACCGACGAGGATGTGGAGGATTTCTACTCCTGCACCCTCTGCCAGTCCTACGCCCCCAATCACGTGTGCATCGTCACACCACAGCGCCTGGGTTTGTGCGGCGCCTACACCTGGCTGGACTGCAAGGCCTCCTACCAGATCGACGAGCACGGTCCCAACGAGCCTGTGAAGAAGGGCAAGGTCATCGATCCTGTCAAAGGCCAGTGGGAGAACATTAACGCCTACATCGACGTGAAGTCCAATGGAAACTTGAAGAAGTTCAACGCATACGCCATAATGGAGGAGCCCATGACCTCCTGCGGCTGCTTCGAGTGCATCGCCGCGGTGGTACCCGAGGCCAACGGGATCATGATCGTGGATCGGGATTTCACGGGCATGACTCCCATTGGGATGACTTTCTCGACCCTGGCCGGTCAGGTCGGAGGTGGACAGCAGATCCCCGGATTTACCGGAATCGGTAAGCTGTACATCTCCAGTCCCAAGTTCATCTCCGGCGAGGGCGGGCACCAGCGGATCGTGTGGATGACCAAACAGCTTAAAGAAGAAGTAGCGGAGCGGATGATGCCCCAGCTGGAAAAGGAGGGCCTGGTCGATCTGTGGGATAAGATCGCCACGGAGGAAGAGGCGGAGATGCCGGACCAGCTGGTGGAGTACCTCGCCAAGGTATCGCATCCGGCCCTGGAGATGGAGTCCCTGTTCTAAGACCGATACTGGTAAGCCCACTACGGGCCAATACGAGAGTGCAAAACATCTGAAGGAGTAGTGTATGGCATTGACAGGCATGCAGATCTATAAAAGTCTGCCCAAGACTAACTGCAAGGACTGTGGTCTGCCGACCTGTATGGCTTTCGCCATGCAGGTGGCCGCCAAACAACGGGCCTTGACCGACTGCCCCCACATTTCTGAGGAGGGCAAGGAAGCTCTTTCCGACGCTTCCTCACCTCCCATCCGGTTGGTCAAGATAGGCCCGGAGGGAAAAACCTTCGAAATCGGACAGGAAACGGTGATGTTTCGACACGAAGAGAAATTCCACCGTCCAACCGGGATCGCGATCCGCATTCCCGCTTCCCTCTCCGACGAGGATGCGGTGGCCTTGATCGAGCGGGCGAACAAGAGCGTGTTCCCCCGGGTCGGTGCGGTGCTGAAGGTTGCCTTCTGCGCCGTGGAGGTCGAAACCGCCGATCCTGCCGCCAGAGCCAAGCTGGCCGCTGAGAAGAGCGAGATTCCCCTGATCCTGGTCGGAGCCAAAGCGGATGCTGTGAAATCAGCGGTAGAGGCCGTCGCCGATCAGAAGCCTCTGATATACAGGGCGGATGGCTCCAATGTGGAAGCGTTGGCCGAGATCGCGGCGGCTGCCAAGGTGCCCCTGGCGGTTCACGGGAAGAATCTCGAGGAGCTGGCCGACCTGACCGGCAAGGCCAAGGAGAAGGGAGCGGAGGATCTGGTCTTGAGCTTCACCAGCAACGGCGGGCAGACGATCCGGGATATGACGGTGGCCCGCAGAGCGGCTCTGAAAAAGCAATTTCGGCCCCTCGGCTATCCTTCGATGATCGAGGTTCAGGCTGACTCTCCCGATATGGAGGGGGTCCTGGGCGGGGTTTTTGCCGCCAAGTATGCGGGGATCCTCATCATTAACGGAGTGGAACCCTGGGAGCTTCTGCCGATGATGGTGACGGTCCAGGATGTGTACACCGATCCTCAGGTGCCCAACACGGTGGAAGCCAAGCTGTACGAGATCGGTGGTCCCGGCGAGAACTCTCCGGTGATGTTCACAACCAACTTCTCCCTGACCTACTTCAGCGTGGCCGGAGAGGTGGAACGCAGCAAGGTGCCTACCTATATTTGCGTCGTGGAAACCGAGGGTCTCGGCGTTCTCAACGCCTACGCAGGGGACAAGATCTCGGCGGAATTGGTGGTGAAAACAATCGTGGAGCAGAAGGTGTCGGAAAAGGTCAAGCACCGCAAGCTGATCATTCCGGGTCTGCTGCCGATTTTCAGGGCGGAGATCGAAGACACCTCGGAGTGGGAAGAGGTGGTCATTGGACCGGAATCCGCAAGGGAGATACCGGCATTCCTGCAGAAGTGGCCGAACTTCTGATTGAACCGGAAATAGGTATCGCGGAGCGCACTATCAATGGCCGGATAGTACTTCTGCGTACTGGAAGCGTTTAACTTATGTCCACCTACTCTGTTACCTTCATCCCTCACAACAAGTCGGTACGGGTCGAGGCGAATGCCAGCCTGTTGGAAGCGGCCATGCGTGCGGGAATCACGATAAACAACCTCTGCGGGGGTGACGGGATCTGCGGGCGTTGCAAGATGATCGTAACCCAGGGCAACGTCACCGGCAGGGTCAGCGCCAAGCTCACCCGGGATGAAATTCGCCGTGGCTATGTGCTGGCCTGCCAGACTCCTGTGGAAGACAACCTGGTGGTCGAGATCCCCGAGGAGACCTGGGCCAAGGAGAAGGTGGTAGCGGCAAGGGATGCGGCCCGCTTTCGGGATCTTGGCGAGGGCTGGGAGTACGGGGAGGATCTGGTACCCGCCCCTCTGGTAACCAAGGTCTACCTGAAGCTGGAGAAACCGGATCTGGCC
Source organism: uncultured Spirochaetaceae bacterium (assembly GCA_964520025.1). Taxonomy (GTDB): domain Bacteria; phylum Spirochaetota; class Spirochaetia; order SZUA-6; family DRHE01; genus JAFGQJ01. Next base: position 3,094 of record CAZFMD010000196.1, on the reverse strand, counting down.
AACAACACGGCGGATCATCAGCGAGTGGACGACGCTATCCGCAGAGCCCTCAGGTATCGCTCCATGCAGATGGGATTGAAGATCATCAAGAGTATTCCCGAGATCCTCCGCCAGAATGACTACAAGATAACCGCCACGGTGGGGCTGCGGCGGGAGATCGCCGAGGTGATGAACATCGAGGGGGGCGACACCACCCAGCACAACTACATGGTTGTGGTGGATATGGGCACCACCACGATCGTGGCGCACCTGTTGAATACCGATACCATGGAAACCCTGGACGCCCGGGCCTGCTTCAACTCCCAGGGGATCTACGGCCGGGAGGTGACCCGGCGGATGATCAGCGCCGAGCAGAAGGGAGTGGAGGAGCTGCAGCGGCTTCTGGTGGAGGACATCAACGGGCTGATCGACCAGCTGGCCGATACCCGCCATATCAAGTTCAAGGACATCAGCGCCGTGGTCTGTGCGGGTAACACGGCCATGGGCCATTTTCTTCTCGGTCTGTGCACGAAAAACATCCGTCGCACTCCCTACGTGGCCAACACGGTCTCTCCCCCGCCGCTGCGGGCGGCGGAGGTCGGGCTGAACATCAATCCGAGGGGCCTGCTGTACAGCCTGCCTGCGGTCAGCGGCTGGGTCGGCAGCGATATTACCGCCGGGATTCTTGCCACCCGCATGAACGAGAGGGAGGAGCTCAGCCTGCTTCTGGATATCGGAACCAACGGTGAGGTGGTGATCGGAAATAAGGAGTGGTTGGTCTCCGCCTCCGCCTCCGCGGGGCCCGCCCTTGAAGGGGCCAGCGTGGACTGCGGCATGCGGGCCGAGGCGGGTGCGGTGGAAAAGATGTACGTCGAAGAGCAGGCCATCAGGTACAAGACCATCGACAACAAGCGTCCCAAGGGCATCTGCGGATCCGGGATCATCGATGCGGTGGCAGTGCTGCTCGAACAGGGCTACATCAACCGTTCCGGTAATTTCGTAGCAGAGGACAAGCCGCGGGTGGAGACGGTCGAGGGTTTGAAACGGTACATCATCGCCGAGGGCGATGAGACCGCCACCGGGCATCCGGTGTATATCAGCGAATCCGATATCGAGAACGTTGTCACCGCCAAGGCGGCGATATTCGCCGCCATGAAGATCCTGCTGCAGCGTCTGGACCTGACCTTCCAGGATATCCAGCGCTTCTGCATCGCCGGAGCCTTTGGCTCCTACATCAATATCGAGCATGCGGTGGCCATTGGCCTGATTCCCGATATCGAGCGGAGCAGGTACGATTTCGTGGGCAACGCCTCGATTAAAGGCGCCAAGATCGTGGCCTTCTACAAGGAAGCGCTGTACAAGATCGAGAAGATCCGGGAGGACACCACCTACTACGATCTCATGGGAGCGAACGACTACGTGGAGGAGTTTCAGAAGGCGATGTTTCTTCCCCATACGGACATCGAGCTGTTTCAGAGGAGTAAGGACCTTGCCTAAGAGCATAGCCGTTGCCGGAAAAGGGGGCACAGGCAAAACCACGATCGCCGCGCTGCTGATCACCCAGCTGGTTCTGAAAAACCAGGTACCGGTCCTGGCCATCGATGCGGATCCGGACAGCAACCTGGGAGACCTGCTGGGGATGGAGCCGGGGCAGTCCATCGGGGACCTGCGGGAAGAGATCCTGGATGCAATCAAGCGGCTGCCCGCCGGCATGACCAAGGCGAGTTACGTAGAGGCGGGCCTGCACCAGATCATCGAGGAGGCGGAAGGGTTCGACCTGATCACCATGGGCAGAGGAGAAGGTGCGGGTTGTTACTGTGCCCTGAACAACATGATCCGCAAGTTTTCCGACGACCTGACCCCCTCGTACAACTGGGTCGTGATGGACAACGAGGCGGGATTGGAACACCTGAGCCGGCGTACGACCCGCAACATCGACGCCCTGCTCGTTGTTGTCAGCGACAATCCCCTTTCCCTACGCTCGGCGGAGAAGATCCAGGCCATCACCGAAGACATGGACAACAGAATCCGTCACAAGTACATCATTACCAACATGATTCCGGATGCCAAGAAGGAGGCGTTCAAGCGACGCCTCGATTCGTTTCGGATTCCTTGTTTGATCGATATTCCCTATGACTCTCATCTTGAAGAGGTTATTTTCCAGGGGGAGCCTTTGAAAAACTTGAACGGTTCCCCTATTATGAACACCATTCAGACCATCATCGAGACAGTTGGAGGAGAAGATGCAAATTCCTGAGGTAAGTGAAAAGTGGACCGCCCCCATCAACACCGTCACTATCGGTGCAACCAAGGATCAGGGGGGAACCCGGGGCAAAACGGTGACGGTTGGGGGGCAGACGACCCTCCCCTTTCTCACCTTCGAAGGCGAGCTGCCGCACAAGCCGGTGATCGCCGGATTCGTGGCCGATACGCCCCCGGATTGGCCCGACGTGTTGAAGCAGGCGATCGGCAAGGAGATCGAATCTCCCACCGAGTGGGCCCAGAAATGTGTCGAGGAGTACAAGGTTGATTTGATCAACCTGAAGCTTCTGGGGGCGGACCCGGCCGGCAACGACGCCTCCCCGGAGGCCTGCGCCAAGGTAGTCGAAGAGGTGCTCAAGACCGTGGATGTGCCCCTTATTCTCTGGGGCTGCGGGGATGATGAGAAGGACAATCTGGTGCTTCCCGACTGTTCTCAAGCCGCCAAGGGGGAGAACTGCCTGCTCGGTTCTGCCAAAGAGACCAACTATCGGACCGTGGTTGCGATCTGCAAGTCCGACAAGCACAAGATCATCGCCGAGGCGCCGGTGGATATCAACATCGGCAAGCAGGTCAATATTCTGCTTCAGGATGCCGGTTTCGATCTCAAGGACGTGGTGATGTTTCAGACAACCGCCGCTCTGGGCTACGGTTTCGACTACGTGTACACGATCCTGGAACGGGCCCGCGTTGCCGGTCTGAAGGGGGACAAGCTCATGGCCTGTCCGCAGCTCTGCGATGTCGGCGGCGAGGTGTGGCGTATCAAGGAAGCCGTGGTGGATGAAGACGTGCTTCCCGGCTGGGGAAAACTCGCCAAGCGGGGACCGATGTGGGAAGCCACCTGCGCTTCTGTATA
>CAZFMD010000195.1:0-5738 GCA_964520025.1 uncultured Spirochaetaceae bacterium | reverse complement strand
AAACCGAGCTGCTCAAGCTGTCCTCGCCCATGCACGATATCGGAAAGATCGCCATCCCCGACTCGATCCTGCTCAAACCGGGGAAGCTGACCGCGGATGAGTGGACGGTCATGCAGACCCACACAACCCTGGGCTACGAAATGCTCAAACACTCCGAACGGCGGCTGCTGAAAGCCGCCGCGATCATCGCCAACGAACACCATGAAAAATGGAACGGAGAAGGATATCCGAACGGCACCAAGGGAGAGAATATCCATATCTTCGGAAGGATCACCGCCATGTCGGATGTGTTCGATGCCCTGGCCAACACCCGCGTTTACAAGCCTGCCTGGGAGCTGGATCGCATCGTAGAGCTGTTCAAAGAGGAAAAGGGCAAACAATTCGATCCGGACCTGGGTAAGGTCTTTCTCGACAACATAGATGAGTTCGTCAAGATCAAGGAAACCTACAAGGACGAACCCCCCCCGACCGAACATTGATTCCCTGCTTCCATGATCCCGGCAATCCAGATCATCGGTACCAAGAACTGCCCGAATACCCGCAAAGCCGACCGATTCTTTCGCGAGCGGGGTGTCCGGCCCCACTTCGTCGACCTCAAAGAACGGCCCCTAAGCGAGGGGGAGCTCAACAACATCTGTCGCGATATCGATCCCGAAGACCTGCTGGACCGCGACTCCAAGGCCTTCGCCAAGGCGGGCCTAGCCTACATGGTCTACGATCCTCTCGAAGTGGCTCGGAAAAATCCGGCGGTCCTGAAGACTCCGATCGTGCGCTGCGGTAAAGAGGTCACGATTGGCCTGAAGCAGGAACGCTGGAGCGACTGGCTGCAGGAGGAACGCTGAAGCAGGCCGAGGAGAGCTTCGAGCACTAGACCCGCTTCCAGGTGAGAGCGGCCGCGGCGGCGAAACCAAACAATACAGGAAGGATCGTGGCCACAGCCGCGCCGTTGCTCTGATCGAAGAAGGGAAAGAGCTTCAGCAGCAGATACAAGCAGGCCGCGGCGGCCAGGAGCAGCCAGAACAGCTGGAGCAGGCGTCGGCTTCGACTGCTCCGCCCGAAAGCAGCCAGCAGGCCGAGGGGCACGGCGGCCAGGCCCAGAGGATTGGCCAGGAAGAGGTTTTCATTGGCGTAGGTAATGGTATGATCGGTGAAGGTACTCATGAAGAACAACGCGCCTCCGGGCAGACCGACGATCAAACCGACCAGGGCGCTATAAAGCCCGAATAACCTCCATTTCCCTCTCCTCCTAAGCAGGATTCCAAACAGCAGGGCGGGCAATCCCAGGATCACACCGGGGATCAGTGCCCGGAACCAGATCGGGGAGGCCCGGTCAGCAACCAGGCGCTGCCGGGGAGCATCGAAGTAGACAACCGACTCGCTGACCAGGGATCTCTCCTGCCCGGTTTCGTCCCGATAGCGCAGAGCCGCGACGTTTCGTTCCAACTCGGTGGGAAGAAACATCTCCTCCCATTTCGTGATCGGATGATCGATCACCCCGGACATGAGGAACATCAGCAACCAGTCCATGAAGAAGTTGTGTTCGGTAAATCGCCGGGTGTGTTCCCGCAGGGTCATCCTTCCGGCAACCGCCGTGGCTTCGGCCAGCTGACCGTCCAGCGTGGCATCGATCAGGTCCCGGACCCGGGTGGCACAGTTATCGTAGTAGTGGTCGTACAGGTAGGTCCGATTTTGCGGCAGGATGTTGTTCTCCAAAAAAACAGCCATCTCCAGGCGTTTATGCGGGAGCAGATCCAGGGTCTGGATGCGGATCGTGCGGCCGAGATAACGGTAGTAGGCCAGTTCCCGCTCGGTATCACTGGCGCCGACCAAAAACCATAGCCGGCCCATGGTGAAGTTGAGAACGAAACGATCCTGCGTGAAGGAGAAAAGACCGTAGTTGTAGAACCTGGACACCCCGAGCCTGCTGTCCTCCACGATCAGAGCGGAATGGCCCCACCAGGTGTAGATCGGTTGGGAGGGCTCTATGGTTGCCAATTTTACAACCAGGTCCTCGGGGCGGCTCACTCCTACGGCCCATGGAGCCGGGGCCTGAGCCCAGCCCGGAGCAACCATGATGAGCAGGAACAGAAGGACAACCCAACGTCTCATATGATCTGCTCGAATTGTCCGCGCCGTCGATCCTCTTCCAGAGCGACGCGGATACGGGACCGCAAGATGAAGAAGGAACCGATCAGCAAGGGCAGCAGGCCGACCAGCGGCCAGCTTCCCCACACCGGAACGGAGAACAGCAGGAAGTCGTAGGTGCCGTGCACGAAGATCGCGATGCGCAGACCTTTGTTGATCAGAGCCCTCTCCCGCCGGGGGGATTCGGCAAACTTCGCCCTGCCAATGTAGTACCCCATGAGCCCGGAAGCCGTGGCGTGAAGCGGGATTGCGGTGACCGCTCGGGTCAGGGCCGTCCCGATTGTGCCTCCCATCACGTAGAGGATGTTCTCCATGCAGGCAAATCCCAGGCTGGCCACCACCGTATAGACCACACCGTCCATGATTTCATCGAAGTGGCGGTCGCGATAGGCGAACAACCGTACGATGGTGAGCTTCAGGTATTCCTCTACAAGAGCGGCTACCACGAAGGCTTTGAACAGGGCCGTGAGCAGAGGAAAACCGGCGAACAGTCCCTGGAACAGACTCATCAGCAGTTCAAAGGGAACGGCTACAAAGGTTGCCACGATTCCGAAGAGAAAGATGCGGATGACCAGCCCCTTCGGTTCGGGCCTCTCCCGGTCCTGCCGGTAGTAGTAGCGCAGCAGTATGAGAGCCGGAGCGGCTGCCAGAAAGAAGGAGACGCCCAGATTCAGCCAGCTTCGCTGCATTGCTCTAGGTCCCCTCCAGGACCACGTACACCGGATCCCGAGCCTTCGGGCCCTGCCCGCCCGAAGCCACCGGCTTGAAGGACGCGGTGATCTTGCCGCCCCGGACCTGCTGCACGGTTCCCTCGGCAATCGTGATCTCCCGCTCCAGTTCCGTAATCCGGCGAATCTGGATGACCGATCCAACGGAAATCTCCAGATCCACCATGGCCTCGATTACCACCCGCTCGGAGGTTACCGAGGAGACGATTCCGAGGAACAGGTAAGGCGAGGCCAGCTCTCCGGATGATCCCCCTCCGGCAATCAGGATCTGAATCTCCCGGGTTGCCGCCCGGAACAACGGATCGCGACGAGTCAGGGCCAGGAGCTGTTTCTCGGTATCGCTGCCGCTTTCCTCGCTGGCGGACAAGAACCTCAGAAAGGTCATGACATCCCGCAGAGCCTCATCCCTACCCTGCTCGAAGGTACTTGCCTGGGAGGAGGACAGGGCATCCCTCTCGGCTCGCAGGGACCGCAGCTCGGCGTTCAACTGCTCGGCCTGCGCCTTACTCGCCTTCAGTTGAGCGTTCAGACGATCCACACGCCCCTGCAGCTGTTTTGCCAGCAGCGCATCTGCGCTCTTTTCGGAGGAGGAAGCTTCGACGATAGCCCTTATCTGCTGCTCCAGCTGCTCTATTTGGGCACCTTTGGCATCCAGCTCGGCCTTCAGAGCTTCCAGATCGGCGGATTCCACTTCCACCCCGGATTGGCCCTGACTTGCCTGGCCCTGACTGGAGCGGATCAGCTGCTTCAGCAAGTCGATCACGTGCTTTTCAACTACGGGATTGTTCTCCAAGCTCTCCAGTTCTTGAAGCGCCTCGGCATACCTCCGTGCAAGAAGATCTTCCTGAACAGCGGATAATACCGCGGCAGATTGATCTCTCATCAAGCTCTCCGCTTTTAATCGGGCCGTCAATTCGGTCAACCGCTCCTCCGCCGCGCTCTTCTCACTCTCCTGCTTTTTCAATTCGCTGAGCAGAGCATTCCGGTCACGGTTGGCCTTATCCAAAGCCTCCCGGCTCAGGCGTTGGGTCTCCAGCAACTCCCGCTCCTTGTCCTGCAACTGCGCATCCAATTGCCGCCGATAGTCGGCAATCTCACGATCAATCGAGTCCTGCTGCCGGCTTTCGAACTCCCGCAGGCGATTGGTGATCCCTGCTTCCGAGGTTCCCAATGCGAGCAAACGTTCCCGTTCTCTGTCCAGCTCATCCTCCAACTCACGGAGCAGCTCGCCCTCTCTGGTGGTCAGCTGCGCTTCCAGCTCGAGTTTCAGGGCCTGTCGCTCCTGATCCACCTCCTGAAGCCTTGTCTGGATCGAGGCGATCTCTTGCTCCTTGGCCTGCAATTTGCTCTCCGTTTCCTTTTTTAGAGTCTGAATGAGAGCCCCTTCTGCGGAAAGGTAGGAGGTATGACGCAATGTGATGTTTTCCTTGCGAAGTTCGAAGTAGCGGAACAGCAGCAACACACCCGCTGCGATCAGTACCAGCGCGGCCAGGTTGATCAGCAGGGGAAGGAGCAGACCTCGCTTTTCAGGCTGCAGTGAGGCAAGATCGACTCGCTGGGGAGCGCGGTTTTCGGCTATAGCCGCTTCGATCTGCTTGAGGACCTGCTCCCGTTCCTCGGGGGATATCTCCATTTCCTCGATGGGCTGAAGTGGATCGTCCTGCTGAATACCATCCATCGCTCGAGGGATTATACAAGGTATGAAAACGATAAACCAGAGGCAGGATAGACATATCCCCATAGCTGTGCCAAACTCACCACCGTGAGTGTCCGATTAAAGATCATTCTGATCGTGCTGCCCCTGTTGATCGTTACCCTGGTACTCAGCAGCATTGCCTCTTCCCTCTCCGCCCGCAACGGCATTACCAGAGTCGCTGTGGAGTTGCTGGCCTTCAAAGCTCAGGATATGCAGAGTTATCTGGAAAACCAGTGGAATCTCCTGGTCGAAAACGACCTGGCGGAGCAAAACGTTTATGTACAGGCTGCCCAACGCGCCGCCCTGAGCTATGCCCAAAGTCTTCTGAGTAGCGATACGGAGATCATTCTCGCCCTGGACAGCGGAAATCGCCTGGTGCTTACCACCAGCGGCGATATGCTTGAACCGGAGGAACAACAGGAGCTGGAGTCCCTGCGCATGGAGGCCACACAGGGGTGGATAGAGCTTTCCCTTGCCGGAGTACCCCGCGTGGGCTACGGATTTTCCTTTGAGCCCTTCGACTGGTACTGCCTGGTCACCGAACAGCGACGAACGTTCTTCCGGGAGGTTACGGAGATCACCACCCAGGATGCGATCATTCTGGCTGCAGCCTGCGTTGTTTCCGTACTGCTCCTGCTGTTGTTCTCCGGCTACCTCACCAGCCCGATAACCCGCATGGTCGCGGCTATGCAGGAGATCATTCAAAACCACGATCTATCCGAACGAGTCCGCGTGGAGTACAGGGACGAGCTCGGCACCCTGGCTCACACCTTCAACCTCACGATCGACGAGCTCGAAAAAGCCTACAACCAGATCAAGAATTTCGCCTTCCGGGTGGTTTTAGCGAAAAAACACGAACAGGAAATCCGCAACATCTTCCAGAAGTACGTCCCAAAGGAGGTAATCGATCGTTTCTTCAAGAATCCCGAATCCCTGCTGATCGGGGAGGATCGTGTCCTGGCGATTCTATTCTCCGATATCCGGGGTTTTACAACGATCACAGAACAGATGCGGGCCGACCAGATGGTGGCATCCTTGAACAGCTACTTCTCTCTCATGGTCGACAAGATCCTGGAGCGTGACGGGATTGTTGACAAATATATGGGAGATGCAATCATGGCCTTTTTCGGGGCGCCGGTCCAGCACACCGATGACGCCATGAAGGCGGT
>CAZFMD010000194.1:0-5750 GCA_964520025.1 uncultured Spirochaetaceae bacterium | reverse complement strand
GGTTCATGGTTCTCCCCTTGTTGTCGTGGGGTGTGTCCGCGGCGTTGGCCACGGGTTCGAACGTGGTGACCCGGCGCACTTCCTCCGGGGCTCCCAACGTCACGGTTCCATCCTCGTTGATCTCGAAGCCGACCCGGAAAAGACCGGAATCGCCCCCGCTCCGGCTTTCCACTTCGAAGACCACGAGGCCGTCATCGCTGAAGACCGAATCGACGTAGAGATACCGGTCGTCGGCCCCGAAACGTTCGATGAGCGCACTACGCAGCAGGCTGCGGCGGTCCTCGTCGGACTCATTGTCCGAGGGGCGGAAGCCAAGAAGCCGAGCCGCTTTCTGCAGGAGGGTTTTCCATCCCGAAGAAGCGATGAGATCCTCGGGTGATTCGGGCGGATCCGGCAGGTCCTCGTTCTGGGCCAGCCCACAACCGTCCTCGATCGAACACGCGCCGGTCTTCTCAGCAAAGACGGCCAGGTGATCGAAGCCGGCCGGGTGGATGACCCGGTCGTATTCCTCGCCATTGAGCACGCCGGGGGATTCCTCGATCGTGACCGGGAAGCCAGTGGAGACCTCGACATTCTCGCCGGCCTCCAGCTTGGTCAGGATTGCCTGAAGGTCCTCCACTTCGCCGGTCCGCTCGGGATCCAGAAAGACGTCGGACTTCAGTGCGCCGCTCTGAGCCCTGGCCCGGTACAGGAAGCCCACACCGATCCTGTTCATTACGTCGGGGTTGCGGGCTGAACCGCCGGGGTGATCAGTGACTACCGGTCCACCATTGACCTGCTCAGCCCACTCGGGAGTGATGTCCTCCGGAGGCAGGTAGACGCGCCCCAGGTTGTTGTGCAGAACCATGCCTTTGACCTGTACGGAAGAGACCACGATGTGCTCGCGGCCCATGTATTTCTCGCGGCGGACGGGCCCGGAAAGGTTGGTCACTACCTGGACAAGCTGAGCGCTCTTGATTTTCACTCTAGCCTCCCGCGGTGTCCCTGAATGCAAAAAGCCCCGACACTTCTCTCCTCCTGGAGAGTGCGCCGGGGCTCATTGGATCACCGCCTATGCGGTTCCGTGGCTGTCCGGTATGTGCTTAGATGCTAATTATCTTACTTTGAACCTCCGACAGAAGTCAAGATTCTTTATTCGACACGCAATTCTGATGCGCTGCAAGGTCCTTGGCTCGGAATGTTTTCGACTCCCTCACCTCCGCGACGCCGCCCTGATTACACTCAACGATCAGCGTTCCGGTGAAGCCCTCCTGCATCAGTTGCTCCATGAACGCCAGAGCATTGCGGGCCGAGTCCGGTATTCCGTTTGAGCTCACAGAACACCGCCCCCGGGAAAGATCAATCCCTCGCCGCACCGGCAGTTGTAGGGATCCGGCGCCCAGGGCGGTCCCTCCAGATAACCCCAGGGCGTGCGGAAGGGTTCGTCCAGGCCGACCCCGCCCTTGTTCATGCCCGGCACGGCAGCATGGGATTCCCTCAAACGCTCGTCGACGGTCACAACCACGACCCGCCTGGTATCCTCAGAAAGCACGCCCTCGTCCCGGGCCTGGCGCCAGCCGGTGCGCATACCGTGGTTTGCCGATCGGGCGCTTTCAGTGCGAGCGATGTTCTGCGCCCTGCGATTGATCAGGGAACGGGAATAGTTGGACTGCATACGTTCGATGAAGTCCTCATCGATCGTCCCCTCACGCAGGCGTTTGCGGATCTGCGCCTTGTCGATAGCTGACATTCTACGGCTGGAGGTGAAGCGTCCATCCCTCAGTTCGCGGGCCAGGGCTGAAGGTGCATCCGCCCAGTTGGGCGGCAACCCCACGACTTCCCTGATGATCCTGGACTGGCGCATGACCGTCAGGCCTTCGACCTTCCCTGTAGCCACGACAATGCGGATCGCCTCGATAACATCCTCGGTGACATCCTGAACCAGAGCGGAGGATCGCTCACGGGCGAACATAACCACGTTCGGGTCGATGGCATTAAAGCTGGTCTGAATGCCAGTAACTTCCGTCAACACGTCGGCGCCGGCACTTCCCATGGCCCCCGCCGTGTCCTGCAGGACCTTCGACAGCGAGTACCCGCCGGCGAAGATGGCCCCCAGCCGACTGGGCCCGACGGCCGCGGCTATGGCGTTCACGTCTCCCGAAGCCACCGCACTGGCCAATTCGGCATCATCAATCCCTGCGTCCAGCCGTGACAGAGCCGCGAGAAAAGCCCCTGCGATAGCGGGGCTAAACCGGTCCGCTATGCGGTGCGCAATCTGGTAGATGCGGGACTTCGGACCCGCGGCGCGATTACGCACCGGATATGCGCACGCTACAAGTCCCATGGCTCCTTCTTCTCGGGCTGGATGATGGCCATCAGAGCAGCTGCTCGAGCTGTCTCCTTCGCTTCCTCCAGATCCACCCCCTGGCGCAGGAGTTCCTCCTTGAGCTGCACGTACGACCGTGCGAATTCCTGGGCGTTCTTTCCCAGCTTTGACAGGTCGTCAAGATTCATAAATGATCCCTCATTGGCGGGTGTCCTTTCTCCCATCGCAGGCAGCGTTTGCAGCGACGGTTGTCCGGTGCCCACTCTACCCAGACGGTCCAGCGGTGACCGAGCAGGAGGCAGATCAGGTGCGCCAGGCGGAAGCCGAGATCACTCCTCAACAGGTTTCTCCTCGGGTTCTTCTCCGTCACCTTCCTCACCATCCTCTGGCGGTTCACTGCCCTCCTCGGTCCCGGTGTCGGGTTCCGGCATGGCGGCTCGCTCCTTCCAGACCTCCTCGGAATGACGCAGCGAGACGAGTCCCTCTTCATCCACCGTGACCAGCTCGTAGGGATCCCCGCCGATGGCAGTGAGCGACTTGGCGGTGTCCGCACGAGCCTTGTTGGTCTCCGCCTTTTCCTGATCGGTCGCCTTGTAGAGTTCGGGCCAGATAACAGTATAACCGTTCTCGCCCGGGGGTGGCAGGACTCCGAGTTCGATGAGCCGATTGATGAAGGCTCGGACAAAGTTTGGCTCGGCGTGCTGCTCCTGCCTTTCGGAGATCGTGCCCAGGTAGTTCCGCTCGTCCTGGCTGGAGGCGAGCTCGCCCTGTTCTGAACCGAACAGAATCCGGCGTGGGTATCCGCTGCCGGCGGCCATCTTGGTGGTCAGGATGTCCGAGATCGCCGAGGGGTCGACGGTTTCACCACCCAGCCAGGAGAGTTCCCCACCCTGCAGGTAGAAGTGTTTACGCAGGTCATGGTAGAGCAGCTGCAGCTTCTCGTCGATCTCGCTCAGGTCGTCTTCAGGGATCTGCACATCCTTGTCGATCTTGAGTTGCAGGATCTGGTCGGCGAGTTGCCAGAAGGCCTCGGCGCTGGCGGCGTCCACCTTCTCGTCGTTGAAGATGGTATTGAGCACGCGTTTAAGGATGGGCCGGCCGTAGACGTCATCCTCGAGCGGATCCTCGGCGATGTGCAGCACCCGGGACCAGTGGACGCTCTGCCGGCCGGCTTTGAATGTGGTGTTTTTACGCGACAGGTCCACCTCGTAGATCTCCGGCAAACCGAAGCGCTCATCTTCCTGGTCATCAACCCACTTTGCGACGCGCACGTAGCGCTCCGAGAACTGCGAGAGGTACACGATGTCCTCGGGCTTGGAAAGTCTCTCCAGGGGCTTGCCCAGATAACTGCCGCCATCCCGAACTCCCAGCAGGATGATGCTGAAGCGTCCGATGCGGCCCAGACGGTCGGCTCGCTCGAATCTGCTCCACAGATCCAGCCGGTCGGCCAGTTCAGCGAAGGCCCTCGTAAATTTTGTTCCGTCCTCCTTTTCCGGCTCGACGATCTCGGGCGGATCCCGCCAGGTTGTCTTCGCAGCCAGGTCGACAATACGTCCGGCGATGGGATGCCGATCGTAGTACTCCCAGTAGTCCATGAAGCTCGGGGCATTCTTATATCCGGCGACCTTGTAGATGTCCCGGTCACCTCCGAATTGCATGCCCGCCCGCCGGGTGTAGTCCAGCCGCTCGAGCGTGAAGGTTTCCGCCTCGGTACTCAGGCCCATGGTGCGGGCCGCCAGGGCCAGAAAGGCCGCCTGTCGACCCTGCACTTTTCTCCCGTCAGGCAGTTCGTACCATCCGCCTCCGCGGTACTCAGGCATCGTATTCATCGTCTTCCACCAGCCATTCGAGTGTAGGTTTTCCCAGCAGGTCCCGGGTACGCCCGCTCATTGATTTCACCAGGTCCTGAAGCCTGTCGGCATACTGCAGCCACTTCTTCCAGTGGGAGTCGGCCGAGGAGAATGTCTTTCCCTCCGGATGAACGGTCGACTCCCGGAAGTAGAGATCACGTGTCATAGGCACACCGCAGAGCACGATGCGATCGCACCCCAGGTGCAGAGCCACCGAGACCGCCAGCAAGCCGGAGGATCCCCCGCCGAACCGGTGCCGCACCGTGTCATCGATGCCCCGACGCTTTTTCCCGTCCCGGGCATAGGTGACAAAGCCTCCGGGGTGTCCGTTCTTTTCCCTGAGGCGTACCCAGCGTTCCATCTTCTCCGGATGCAGGGTGGCCCAGCCGTGCAGCTGCCGCGGCCAGTGAGCGCCGATGTCGTTGGCCGCCACTACGACTCCGTCCCAGCGAGCCCGGATCATCTTCTCGAGCTCGTCCACGTCCCGCCAGACGCATTCCGCTCCGCCCAGAACCAGGCCCCTCATGCCACACACTCCTGTTCCCGGGCTGCTTCCGCGCAGTGATCTTCGATCTGCTCCAGTGTCACCAGTTCCATATCCCCGCCGGACTTCCAGGTCCTGAACCAGTCGACCGTGCGATCCAGGGCTTCCTCGATGTCCCAGAGCGGCTGCCAACCCAGGATGTTCCGGGCCCGGGTACTGTCGAGTGCCAGCCACTGCGTTTCCCCGGGCGGTGATCCCGCCCTCTGGTACTCGCCCCCCATCCGGGCTGCGATGTAATTGGCCACCCGGTAGAGCGGCGTATCCTCCTTGGGCCCGAAGTTGTAGGCACGGGCCAGATTCGGATTGTCATGCATCCTTTCGGCCAGTGTCAGGTACCCGCGCAGGGTGTCCAGGACATGCAGGAAGGGCCGGGTGGCATCATAGATGATCGGTTTCAGGCCCCGACTGAAGGCGTCCAGACAGGCAGGAATGAGCCGCTTCGGACCCCAGTCTCCTCCGCCGATAACGTTCCCGCTCCTGGCGGTTGCCAGGTTGAGTCCATAGCTGTGCCGGTAGCTGTCGACGAGCAGCTCCGCGGCCGCTTTGCTCGCTCCGTAGGTGTCCAGGCCCCCCAGTTCATCACCCTCGGAGTAGTGTTCTCGCCGACCGTCGTTGCGGTAGACCTTGTCCGTTGTGACGATGAGCGCACCCCGAACGCCCGGATCCCGACGGACGGTCTCGAGGACGGACGCGGTGCCGACCACGTTCGTGCGAATGGTACCCAGCGGGGAGAGATCGGACTCCTTGAGGATGGCCCGGGCGGCCAGGTGCATGACCATATCGGGCCCGAAGGCCCTGAGCGCCTCCCTGAGGGCCACGAGATCGGTGACGTCCTCACACGCCTCGAAGGCCAGGTGTTCGCGGACACGGGCCACCTCGTACAGCGAGGGGCCGGCTGTGCGCGAGAGCCCGAAGCCCCCCACCTCATGGCCCATGGCCTCGGCCAGCAGAACCAGCCAACCGCCCTTGAATCCGGCATGTCCGGTGATGAGGATTCTCATGGGATGTTCCTCGGCATGATGTTCTCCTGCCATCCTGGTTCCCGGAATAC
>CAZFMD010000193.1:0-5825 GCA_964520025.1 uncultured Spirochaetaceae bacterium | reverse complement strand
GAGGAAATCTCGTTATACGCATCCGGTGTGGCTTCGGCGATGTGCAGGGTGCCCTTCACGGTGAGAACGATCAGCCTGCCGTCCGCTGCAGTAAGGGAGGCCCCTCCGGTCGGCTCCTGCCACATCAGCTCACCTGTGCCGGCATCCACGCAGCGCAGCGTGCATTTCGCGATGTTTGCATAGTAATTTCCATCAACGCCATACAGATAACCGTCCATGTAAACGCAGCTGTTAAAATGATTGGTCATGTCGCGATTCTCCCACACGAGCTCAGGTTCAGCACCGCTGATGTCGAGAACCCCGCCCCGGGAGTTCGCTTCCGATGAGGAAACAAAGACCTTGCCGTCGAACAAAACCGGATCGGCGGCATTCGCAGAGTGTCGCTTCATCCACCCGTAGAACCAAAACTGCTCGCCCGTATCCAGATCCAGAGCGATCAGGCCCATTTCATTGAAAATCACGACACAGCGCCGCCCGTCATGGTCGTAGAACACCGGGGTTGCATAATTTTCCGGTCTCTCTACGGAGCTGTCG
Organism: uncultured Spirochaetaceae bacterium; assembly: GCA_964520025.1. Classification (GTDB taxonomy): domain Bacteria; phylum Spirochaetota; class Spirochaetia; order SZUA-6; family DRHE01; genus JAFGQJ01. Next base: position 5,291 of record CAZFMD010000193.1, on the reverse strand, counting down.
ATCAACTCCCCTTCCCAGATTACCTCCCCGGTTCGCTTATCCAGGGCGATGCCGGCATCTTTCGCGTTTATGACCACGAGATCGCCTTGCGCAGCAGGGGATGTTCCAAATCCGTATCCCGGTCTCGGAGCTTCACAATCGTTTATCAAGTCTGTCCTCCACACCAGTTTCCCGCTGTTCGCTTTCAAACAAAGAAGAATGCCATCATAGCTCAGTGCATACACGTACTTCCCGTCAAAGCTTGGTGTAGCTTGAGGGGTCCAGCCCGTTCCGGTATCGTGTACCGGGTTTTGCCAGATCACCTTCCCGGTATCCGCATCCAGGCAAAGCACACACTCACCGTCCCTGGTCTTGCCCATGGTGAACAGGCGGCCGCCCGCAATAGCTACATTGGAATGACCTCCGCCGATATCAACATGCCAGAGCATCTTCAGAGACCCGGACAGAGCTCTGGGATCCCAGTCGGTCTCCTCCGATATACCGTCACGGTTCGGCCCCCGCCACTGGGGCCACCCGGCCGCTCCCGCTCCCCCGGCCCATGTCACAAGAGTGCAGTGCAGCAACAGGAGCGTGACTGCGACGGAAGACAAACGGATCGATGGCGATATTGATGATTTCATGGGAGCCACTCCTGCAAGACGAAATAGAACAACAGCAGGGAGTACTGCCAGGTTGTACTTACTAGCCTAAGGAATAAATCCGCAAAACGCAAATTTGGCCTTGGCCGTGAACCCGATCGACCCGGTCACCTGCAGACATCGATGCAGAGCAGATCACCGATGTAGTTTCTACAGTAGATCTTTCCACCGCACAGTACCGGCGGGGTCCACCACCAGTGGATCATTGTTTCCTTGGGCAGCTGGCAGGAGGAGATTTCCACATACGCCGTTGGCGTAGCCTCGGCGATATGAAGGGTACCCTTGGTCGTAAGAACGATCAGCTTTCCGTCCGCTGCAGTAAGGGAAGCCCCTCCGGTCGGCACCTCCCACATCAGCTCTCCAGTTTTCGCGTCGACACAGCGAAGGGTGCATTTCTTGATACTGTAGTGATAATCGCCGTCCACACCGTACAGATAACCGTCGATGTAGACGCAGCTGCTGAAGTGATTCGCCATATCGTGATTCTCCCAAACGAGCTCCGGTTCATCACCGCTGATGTCCAGGACCGCACTCCGGAAATCCATTTCAGAGGATGAGATGAATACCTTGTCGTCGAACAGCCCCGTACGACTGAAAATCAAAGTGAGGCGCCGACCATCATGATCGTGGAAAACCGGCGTTGCATAACTATGTGGTTGTCTTTTCGAAATGTCACAGAGTTTTCCTTCCCAGACCACCTTCCCCGTCAGTTTGTTCAAAGCTATTCCAGTATCATTCATGTTTACTAACACGAGATCGCCTTCCACTACGGGAGAGGTTCCGTAGCCGTAGTCTGGTTTTCGAGCATCGAATTCTTTTATCAGATTTCTACTCCACACAAGTCTGCCGCGTTCTCTTTTCAGACAGACAAGAACAGCGTCGTAGGTCAAAGCGTACAGATGCTTGCCGTCGATGGCGGGGGTAGGCTGTGGTAATTTTCTCTCGCCGGTTTTGTATCGCCAGATCTCCTCCCCCGTGTCCGCATTCAGACAGAGCACGCACTCCCCGTCCTTGTTCCGGGCCATGGTGTAGAGGCGGCCCGCTGCGATCGCAACGTTGGAATACCCCATGCCGATGATTTTGCTCCACAGCAGCCTGGGCCCGCCCGCCAGCGCCTCGGGATCCCAGTCGGTCTCAGCGGATATACCGTCGCGGTTCGGACCGCGCCAGTGAGACCAGCTTGCCTCCTCAGCTCCCCCGGCCCAGGTCGGAAAAGTGCAGAGAAACAACAGGATCGAGACGGCCGGGAGAAACGAACGGATCGATAACGATTTTATTGATTTCATTGGAACCCCCTCCTGAGAGAAGAGATATAACAACAGCAGGGAGTAAGAACCGGGATGTACTCTATAGTCTAAGGGATGAATTTGTAAACCGCAAATCCGAAGGCGAGACTACCGTTTCAAAATTTGACAACAGTATTTATGGCAGGCTAGACTTGTGGTAACCCAACTCGTAGCAGCCCCAAACCAGGAGGAATTCAAAATAATGAACAGATCGACTGCACTTGTTGTAGCAAGCGCCATGCTTTCACTGCTTCTGGTTGCCTGTGTTGCCAAAGAAGCACGAGTTGATGGCTTGGATTGGCCGTGCTGGCGGGGGCCAAACAAAGATGGCATAACAGAAGAGACGAACTGGAACCCGGATGCGTTGGCAGAAAAACCCAGGATTCTGTGGAAGGCGGATATCGGCAAGGGCCACTCCAATGTTGCAATAATGGACAACCACCTGTATGCCATGGGAAGAACCTCCTCAAAAGCAAACGAGATAATCTGCCTGAATGCGAGCAACGGTAAAGAGCTCTGGCGTTATTCTTACGAGACTCTGCACGACACTAAATCAACTCCGGTGATAGGCGGCGAGTCCCTCTATGCCCTGAGCGGCGACGGAATCCTGCTTTGCCTGGCTACCGAGGACGGGCGGCTCCGGTGGAAGAGAAATATCAGAGAGGAGTTCAACGTCGAAAAAATCACATATGGGTACTGCTCATCACCGCTTGTACAAGGCGACATGCTTGTTCTGAACGTGAACAGCTCCGGTATCGCCCTCGACAAGAACACGGGTGAGCTGGTCTGGGCCAGCGCGCCGCATGGAAAAGGGATAGAATTGCCGGACGGATATCACGCCAGTCCCGTGCCGTACAGCTACGACGGCGATCGCTACGCCCTGCTGTTCAGCGGCACCGGCCTGTTCTCGGTTGAGGTGAAAACAGGTGAACCTCTGTGGTTTTACGAGTTTTATCGCAGACCGCCCAACTGCGCCGATCCTGTCCTGTGCGGCGACAGGGCTTTCATCTCCCACGTATTCGAATCTAAGGGTAAGAATGCCCTATTGGACATAACAGCAGCTACACCGGAAGTGGTGTGGCAGAACCAGAACATGAGCAACTACTTCAGCGCCTGCGTTTACATCGATGGCTACCTGTACGGAAGCGACGGTGAAATAGATAAGGCGAATCAATTGCGCTGTATCGATGCTGGAACCGGAGACATCCAGTGGGAGCAGGAGATGCGCATGGCCTCGCTGACGGCAACGCGGGATACGCTGATCCTCATCGGGGAAAAAGGCACCCTCCGCCTGGCCGAGGCAACACCGTCAGCCTATCGGGAGATCGCCAGCTTCGACGTTCTTGAAGGTGAAAAGAAACTCAGACAATTCTGGACTCCTCCCGTGCTGTACGGAGGACTGATATACTGCCGGAACTACCTCGGCGACCTGATCTGCGTGGACGTTCGGGAATGAGGCAGGCCGATCCTCAGCGTTTGTCCAGGGGCACCCACTCCCGGGGCTCTGTGCCCACGTACAGGCTCTTGGGCCTGTAGAGGCGGTTGTCGCTGCGCTGCTCCAGGATGTGAGCCAGCCAGCCGGCCACCCTGGACACGGCGAATATCGGGGTGAAGAGGATCTTGGGGATTCCCAGCAGGTCGTAAACCGCACCTGAGAAGAAATCCACGTTCGGATAGATCGGCTTGCCCTTCTCCTCCATGCGTTCGCGGAAGGTCTTCTCCGCAGTTTTGAGGATATCGTAGCTGCGGGTATTCTGTTTTCTCTTGGACAGTTCGACCAGGAACTCCTCCATGACGATGGAACGGGGATCCTTGGCCCTGTAGACGCGGTGACCCATGCCCATGACCTTCTGCTTGTTGTCCAGGGCCTTGTTCACCCACTCGACCGCCTTGTCCTTGCTGCCGATCGCCTCCACCATGGCCATGGCCTTCTCATTGGCTCCCCCGTGCAGGGACCCGTATAGGGAACCGATGGCCGCGGAGATGCTGCTGTAGCAGGTGGACATGGTGGAGGCCACCACCCTGGCTGTAAAGGTCGAGGCGTTGAAGCCGTGCTCGGCGTGCAGGACCAGGCAGGTGTCCATGACCTTGCCCTCGTACTCATCCGGCTCCTGCCCGCGCATCATGTAGAGAAAGTTGGCCCCGTGAGACAGATCCTGCCGCGGCGGCACGTATTCCTGGCCCGTGCGGAAGCGCTGCCAGGCCGCCACCACGCTGGCAAGCTGCACCACCTGGTGAAGAGTGTCCCGGCAGTTGCAGGTGGCCGAGTGCTGGATTTTGTGCTGCACGTAGCCGCTCAGGTAGGAAATCACCGACTGAAGCAGCTCCATGGGATGCGCGTCCCGGGGAAAGGCCCGCACCATGGCGAGAATCTCCGGAGCCAGCTCCCTGCTTGCCCGCATCCTTTTGGAGAAGCCCTCCTTCTCCTCCCGGTTGGGTAGCCGCCCGTAGAGAAGCAGATAGGTCGTCTCCTCGAAATCCGAATGATGGGCCAGATCCTCTATAGAGTAGCCGAGGTAGTAGAGCTTGCCCTGCTCACCGTCGATCCGGCAGATCTCGCTCTCCGCGGCGACAACTCCCTCCAATCCTTTGGCGTATGTGACTTCAGCCATGGGATTCCTCCTGCTGCTGCTGGTTTATTCCTAACTCTAAAGTTAATATATATAAAAAACAGAACAGACTGAAAGGGATTTTCTTACTTTTAATCGGCTTTCAATCCTTTTTCCTGCCCAGGACGTGGATCGCCCGCCCGTCCACGGCCAACGCCGCTTCCCGCAGGGCCTCGGACAGGGTGGGATGGGCGTGCACCGTCCTGGCGATATCCTCCGCGCTGCCCCCGAACTCCATAACCGTAACAGCCTCGGCAATCAGGTCGGAGGCCCAGGGCCCCACTATGTGCACACCCAGGACACGGTCGCTGCTCCTGTCCGCCAGGATCTTCACCAATCCATCTTCGCTGGCCATGGCCAGGGCCCGGCCGTTTGCTCGGAAGGGGAAGCTCCCCTTTTTGTAAGCCACACCCTCCCGCTTCAGCTGTTCCTCGCTCTTTCCCACCGAGGCCACCTCCGGCCAGGTGTACACCACCGAGGGGATCGTATCGTAGTTGACTTCGCCGGGCATGCCCGCCAGGATCTCGGCCACGGCGATCCCCTCCTCCTCCGCCTTGTGGGCCAGCATGGGTCCGGGAATCAGGTCCCCGATCGCGTAGACCCCGGCCAGTGAGGTCTGGTACTGCTCGTCCACGACAACTCGGCCGCTGCCCTCCTGGATCTTCACGCCCAGCTCGGCTAATCCCAGGCCCTCCGTGTAGGGTCGTCGGCCCACCGCCACCAGCACCGCATCCGCGGGCAAGCGCTGCTTGTTGCCG
>CAZFMD010000192.1:0-5866 GCA_964520025.1 uncultured Spirochaetaceae bacterium | reverse complement strand
AGGGAGATTCTGCAGGAGGCAGCGCCAAGCTGGGAAGAGACCGTCAGTTTCAAGCTATTCTTCCCCTGTGGGGGAAGATGCTCAATGTAGAAAAGACCCGAATCGACAAAGTCCTTTCCAACGACAAGCTGATGCCGATTATTTCAACTCTTGGTACCAGTGCGGGAAGCAGTTTTGACCTGGGGCGTTTGCGCTATCACAAAGTCATAATCATGGCGGATGCGGATGTCGACGGATCTCACATTCGCACGCTGCTGTTGACCTTCTTTTTCCGTTACATGCAGGAGCTCGTGGAAAAAGGGCACGTGTATATCGCCATGCCCCCGTTATACAAAATAGCCGTCGGCAAGGAGACCTTCTACGTATACAACGATGCAGAGCGGGATAAGATCCTGAAGAAGTACAGCAAGAATTCGAAGTCAACAAACGTTCAGCGATACAAGGGACTCGGAGAGATGAATCCAGATCAGCTGTGGGAAACGACCATGGATCCGGAACAGCGGAATATCGTTCGCATTACCCTTGAGGATGAGGTGGAAGCGGAAGAGATGTTTACAACGCTGATGGGCGATGCGGTGGAGCCCAGAAGACGATTCATAGAAGAGAACGCCCTATCGGTTTCCAATCTGGATGTATAGACGGAACGGATCGTTCTTGCATTCGATCAGAAATCGCATCAGCCGTTAGAATGTAGAGGAGAGCAGAGTGGAGAAAAGCACAGGGCAGGTTATTCCTGTCGCTATCGAAGATGAAGTACGGGAATCGTATCTCAACTACGCAATGTCCGTCATTGTCAGCCGCGCACTTCCGGATGTGCGGGATGGGCTGAAACCCGTGCACCGACGGATTCTCTATGCCATGGATGAAATGGGCTTGAGACACGATCGGGCATACAAGAAGGTGGGGCGCGTCGTTGGAGACGTGCTCGGCAAGTATCATCCTCACGGCGATCAATCGATCTACGATGCCCTTGTGCGGTTGGCCCAGGATTTTTCCATGCGCTATCCGGTTGTGGACGGGCAGGGGAACTTCGGATCTGTTGACGGAGATCCTCCGGCTGCAATGCGCTATACAGAGGCCAGAATGGAACGGTTGGCCGAAGTGATGCTCAAAGACATCAATAAGGAAACCGTAGACTTCCAAGCGAACTACGATGACTCCATGCAGGAACCCGTTGTTCTGCCCGGGGCTCTTCCTTTTCTGCTGGTCAACGGGGGCAGCGGCATTGCCGTGGGAATGGCCACTAATATTCCACCCCACAATCTCGTGGAGATTGCCAACGCTATTGTAGCGGTGATAGATAAACCGAAACTGTCATTCAAGGAGCTGTGCGGGATCGTCAAAGGACCGGATTTTCCTACAGGGGGGATGATCTTCGGAACCCAGGGGATTCTGGATGCCAGCAAAACCGGAAGAGGCAAGATTGTGGTACGGGCTCGAATCAACCTGGAAACGGCGGAATCCGGCAGAGACCGTTTTATTGTCACCGAGATCCCCTATCAGATAAACAAGTCAAACCTGATCGTCCGAATCGCCGATCTTGTCAAGAATCGGAAAATAGACGGAATCAGCGATCTGAGAGACGAATCGGATCGAAATGGAATGCGCATCGTCATCGAACTGCGCCGTGGGGCGATCCCGAAGGTCGTGCTGAACCAGCTGTTTACCCATACCCAGTTACAGATGAACTTCGGGGTTATCAACTTGGCACTTGTAGACGGACGCCCCAAGGAATTGTCCCTGAGAGAGATGATCGACTTCTTCATCGAGCATCGCAAAGAAGTCATAATCCGCCGTACCAAGTACGAATTGAGAAAGGCTGAGGAGAGAGCGCACATACTCGAAGGATTGAAGATTGCGCTGGAGAATATTGATGAGGTGATTGCCATCATCAAGAAATCTCAGAATGTGAACACGGCTCGTCAGAACTTGATGCGTCGTTTTAAGTTATCCGAACTCCAGGCCCAGGCTATTTTGGACATGCGACTGCAGAAGCTTACCAGCCTGGAGACCAAGAAGATCCTCGATGAACTGCGGGAATTATTGGGCAAGATCAAGTACTACAAGAGCCTGCTTGCCAGCGAAAAAAAGATACTCGCTGTGGTGAAGGAGGAAACCCAGGAACTGGCCAAGACCTACGGGGATGAGCGACGCACGGAGATCATTGCGGAGGAAGTTCAAGAGTTCAACATCGAAGATCTGATCGCAAAAGAGGATATGGTGATCCTGATCTCCAACAAGGGTTTGATCAAGCGGGTGCCTGTATCGGCCTACCGCAGACAGGGAAGGGGAGGAAAGGGATCGTCTTCGACCCGCCTGACGGATACGGATTTCGTCGAACACCTGTTCATTGCCTCAACCCACGATTACATCATGTTCATTTCCAGCGAAGGCAAGGCGTACTGGCTCAAGGTCCATGAAATTCCGGAAGCCTCCAGGGCCTCCAGAGGCCAGAGTGTAAAGACTCTTCTTTCCATCTCCAACAACGAGGAGATTGCCGCCGTAGTCTCTCTGAAAGATTTCAGTGAAGACAAGTACTTCTTCATGATGACTCTCAAGGGGATCGTCAAGAAGGTCAAGACGGCGGATTTCTCCAATGCCCGTACTCGAGGGATCGTCGCTTTGAAATTAGACAAGGGTGACCGGCTGATCGGTGCTATGCTGACAGGAGGAAAGGACGATGTGGTGACGGTGACCAGACAGGGTCTGGCGCTGCGCTTCAACGAGGATTCAGTGCGGCCAATGGGCAGGGCTTCCCGGGGTGTGATCGGTATCCGTTTGAGCAAGGAGGATGAGGTAGCCGGATTGGCGGCGGTTCGCAAGGGCGCGGAACTTTTCCTGATCACCGAGCACGGATACGGCAAGAGGACGGAGTTCGACAATTTTAGTCCCCACGGGCGCGGCACCCGCGGGCAGACCTGCTACAAAGTGTCCAAAAAAACCGGCGAGTTGGTCGGAGTGCTCACTGTTCGGAAGCGAGATGACCTGGTTTGTATAACCTCTCAGGGCAACACGATCAAGCTGCGCTTGAAAGAGATACCGGTGTTGGGAAAAGCTGCGATTGGGGTGCACATCGTAAACATCGCAAAGCCGGATATGCTGGTTGGTGTTGCCCGGGCGGCAAAAGAAACCTAGTCCGGAGTGTTTCACGTGAAACATAGGCGGCTGGACTGATAATGGGAAAAATTATCGTATTTGCAAATCAGAAAGGCGGTGTTGGAAAAACAACCACAGCCGTCAACCTTGGCGCGTACATAGCCGAGGCGGGCAAGAGAGTTCTGTTGATCGACTTCGATCCTCAGGCAAACTCTTCGTCCAGCTTAGGTATGGATGGCAGGGGAAAGGGCATCTACGAGCTGTTGATCAAGAAGAATCGGCCAGAGGAGGTCATCCAGGAAACCCAAATAGCGGGCCTGTACGTCGTCGCCTCCAGCATCCATCTTACCGGTGCCACCGTGGAACTGATCAATACTCCCGGGCGGGAATATCTGCTGAAAAGAGCGATCGAAGAATTACGCGGGGCATTTGATTATCTGTTTATTGACTGTCCTCCTTCTCTCGGGCTGCTCACAGTCAATGGATTGGTAGCGGCGGACGCGGTCATCATTCCTCTCCAGTGCGAGTACTTCGCCATGGAGGGATTGAGCAAATTGTTACAGACGATCAAACGAGTACAGCAGCGGCTGAATCCCACCTTGAAAATCGGCGGAATCCTCTTTACCATGTTTGACTCTAGGACCCGATTGGCCAATGAGGTGGTCAAAGAGGTGAGTGGGTATTTCAAAAACAAGGTCTTTACAACGATCATTCCACGCAACGTGCGTCTGAGCGAAGCCCCGTCCTACGCCAAACCGATAAATCAGTACGACCCGGAGTGCATAGGCGCCCGCAGCTATCGACGGCTGGCGCAAGAGGTATTGGAGCATGTCTAAAAGAGCTCTTGGTAGAGGTATCGACGCCCTGCTGTCTGCAGAGGCGGAAGGCCCCTCATCGGTAACCACGATTCCTACAAGTGCGATCAAGATCAGCGGTCATCAGCCTCGAAAGAATTTCCCTGCAGAGTCTTTGGAAGAGTTGTCTCGTTCGATCCGGAACAGGGGTGTGCTTCAGCCGATTCTGGTGCAATCCGCCGATAATGACGAGTACACGGTGGTGGCCGGGGAACGCCGTTTGCGGGCGGCCAAGCTTGCCGGGTTGAGCGAGATTCCCGTGCTGATACGCAGCTTTTCTGAATTGGAAAAAACGGAAATCGCTCTGATCGAGAATCTTCAACGGGAGGATCTCTCCCCGGTGGAAGAAGCCCAGGGGTATAAAAACCTGATCGATTTGGGAAAAATGACCCAGGAGGAAGTCGCGCAGCGGGTTGGAAAAAACCGGGCCACCGTGGCCAACAGTCTTCGCCTGCTCAAGCTTCCCGATGAGATACTAGAGGCCCTCGACAAAGGGCGTATCTCTGCGGGGCATGCCCGGGCTCTGCTTGCCGTTCAGGATGAGGCCGCCCAGAGGAAGTTGTTTCGACGCGTTCTCGAGCAGGAACTCTCCGTGAGGGAGGTGGAGAAGGAGGCGGCGAAATCCCAAGTTCAAGACAAGAACAAAGGCCAGCCGGAACGATCCAAAGAAGCGGCCAAGTCGCCGGAACTTCGTTCCCTGGAGCAGAGATTGATCGAGCGGCTCGGCACCAAGGTTAATATTCGAGGCAGCAACACGAAGGGCAAGATCGAAGTCTCATACTACTCGATGGAGGACCTGGAGCGGATCCTCTCTCTCATGGCTGGTGAGGAGTTGTAACTTTCACTAGGAAGTGAAGCGGGGAGGGATTTCCGCTCAATGTTCTTTCCAGCCGCTGTTGATCCACGGCAGCTCGTTTCCAGTTATTTTTTGCAGTCGCAATCCAAGCTGTGCAGCGTGGTGTTGCACATGTCGGATGAGATTAATATACAGTTCCGCGCGGGTAAAAGGTTTGCGTGAAAAGCCGGATGGACCCTGCAGAGTCTTGGGATCATCGGCTTGGAGAGTCGCTTCGCATTTTCCGATACAGAATTTCAGATATTCTTCGCATTTCCGGCGCTCGTATAGATTGACAGGGATCTTCCACTGTAACTCCTCGTAATCTCTGAAAAACTCTATGTTTTCTCGATGAAATGCCTGCTCCCTGAACGTGGATTCATCACGTTCCAGATAATAGTCTGTAAAAAAAAGGGTGTGAAAGACAACCTGAGAAAAAGGATAGTCACCGTGAGATTCGTTCCATTCGGTTTCAGGGCAACTGGAAATGCAGTGTGACAGGGTACACAAGGCGGATTTTATCTGGTTGACAATGGCGTTATTGAACAAGGGAAGCATAGGTATATCCGTATTCGAGATATTTCAGACAGATTATATCATATATCTTGCAGGGGATATCTGTTTGTTTGTAGTAGACGGGTGGAATCGAGAGAAACCAACATTGATTGACAATTCCCATGGCTATTATTATAGTCTTAGAGGTTTGGAAGGTGCGAAGAGACCGGCAGGTGCGCCGCTGGAGAGGTGTCCGAGTGGTCGAAGGAGGCGGTCTTGAAAACCGTTGAGCCGCAAGGTTCCGGGGGTTCGAATCCCTCCCTCTCCGGAACCGCAGATCACCTGGGTTAAACTTCACAAGCGGTGCAGTCCTTGTTACCTTGGGATTTGTTGGTCTTTGTTCGAAACTATAGATAGGGAGAGGTGCGAGAGTGGTCGAATCGGGCTCCCTGCTAAGGAGTTGTACTCTGTCCGGGTACCGTGGGTTCGAATCCCACCCTCTCCGATTCTACGTGCCCATAGCTCAGGTGGATAGAGCGTTAGATTGCGGATCTAAAGGCCGGAGGTTCGAGTCCTCTTGGGCACG
>CAZFMD010000191.1:0-5876 GCA_964520025.1 uncultured Spirochaetaceae bacterium | reverse complement strand
GCGCCAGGCTGCCGTACAACAGCGGAGATTGGGGATCGTGCAGGCCGCGGCGCCGCAGCGCGTTTTCGTAGTTGCTGTTGGCGTAGCAGTACAGGCAGTGATGAACGCAGGTGTCGTAGGCGCCGATATCCACGCTCTCCACGCAGCGGCAGGCGCTTCTCTGGGACCTGTCCTTCCTCCCTCTGAGCTCCCGTCCGCTGATCCGGGAGATCAACTGATCATCCACGCATTTGCCCGCCGGCACCCCGGCTTCGACAAACTCCTCGGAGGCGCAGCTGGATAGCTCGATCCCCTGCCCGGCTGCCAGCCGGTTCATCTCCGCTGCCAAGGCCGCCTTCTCTTCGGCAGCAAGCTCGATCAGCTGGAAGGAGGCCAGGTTCCGCTTGCACTTGTTGTACATGGTGAGGAAGCTTACCATGCAGCGGCGGGTCGAACCGCCTAGCTCCCGGCACAACTCGCCGAAACGCTTCAGATGCGCGGAGGGGGAATACTCGGAGGTGAATAGAATTGGATCGTAACGCCACACCACCCGCTCAGGCCCCAGGCGCCGGGCCAGGGCGAGGAAGGTGCGCAGGATCTCCCGCTTGTCGGGAAGGTTTCGCTCCAGCTCCGGGCCGTAGCCTGTCAAGGTGAACAGGAAGTAGAAGGGGATGCCGAAATCCTCCAGCTCCCCGAGGCGGTCGAGCAGGGGGGCGGGGTTCTTGGTCCAGAGGACGATGCAGCGGGTATTTTCGCCGGTCATGGGCACGTGATACACCAGCCTGGTATTTACGGGATTTCGAACCAGTGCGTGCCCCTGCTGAAGCCGTCTGAGCAGCCAGGGCGTGTAGAAGGCGGGGATGTCGGTTCTTCTGCTGGCGCTGATAATCACTCGAACTGCGTCCGCGGATCCGCGGCTTTCAGAACTTCAACTTGGGCAGGGGCAGCTGCTCCAACTGAGATTCCAACTGAGATTTGACCGCATCCGTGGCCTGTTTCCGGAGGTCGGCGATCCGTTTCTCCACCTCCCCCCTCTTCTCCGCCAGTACCGCCTCATAAGCCGCCGCGTCCGCCAGGTTCCCGTCCGAGCTTTCCACCAAATCCGCGAAGGCCCGGGATAGGGTCTCGTTCTCCCGGATCTGGGAAGCCACGCGTGCGGTCAGCTCCTCACGGATTCTGTCTTTGTACTGGGCGGAGATCTCCGCGAAGCGCTCTTCCAGGACTCGGGCCAGCTGCGTGTCTGCGTTGCTGCGGGCTGACACCCGGATCGGCTTCCCGCTTGCCGCAGTGTAGTCGAAAGACACATCGACCTTGGAGAGGGAACCGAGGGTCTCGTAGAGAATCGTTCCCAGCTGGTTCTGTGCGGAGGCCGGCTCCAGTTCCAGCTCGTAGAGCTCAAGCAGTCCCTGTCCCTGTACCGTACCGTCTGGATGAGACCGGGAGAGCTCGGTTCGAAATCGATACTGTGTGGCCAGGGAGCTCAAGCCCAGATCTTCCAACCCCTTGGAAAGCTTGAAGGTGAATCCTGCGGCCTGAACTCCGAGATCAAGATCCGCATCCCGCTTCTCCCGGCTGTCCAGCGCGCCTTCGACTGCAAGCATCTGCTCCCCCGCAGTTTGTCGAAAGGTGAAGCTCAAAGGCCGGTCGATCAGGTCCGGGTTGCTGGAGAGGTTCCGGACAGATCCCTGGATCTTTCGCGAAGGGCTCTCCAGCGAAGCGGCAGCATTTTCAAGCAGAAAACGAGGATATTCTACCGCGGCGAAAGGCACATCCACCCCCCGTTGCATGCGCCTGACCTTGTCCCGCTTCCCTCTGCTCTCCTTCCTGCCGGCAACAAGCCGCTGGGCATAACCCCTGGCCTTCCGAGCGTAGCCGTAGGCACTTCCCAGGCTCTGCTCGAGATAGCCGGCCACCAGATCCGAGACCAGAGTTTTCAACTCCCCGCTGGAAAGATCGGACATGGAGGAAAGATAGGCCACGTCCGCATCTATAGCCGCCTCGAACTCCTCACGGGCCGAGGCGATCTCCCGCCGATCCGCCTTGATGCGGCGGTCCGCCTCCTTTAGATCCTCCCCCACCCGGTTCACAGCGTTCGCCGCTTCGCGGATATCCGTCACCGCCTGCTGCAGCTCCGGTAGCGTATCCAGGGAACCCGCATCGATCGAGCGCACCGCATCGATTCTGACGGCAAGCGCATCCACGTCGGCCTTTGCCTGCTCCACGCTGTCCTGCCAGCGAGACTGCAGATCCCGCAGCCGGCCGTTCAATTCGGCGATTCGGGCCGGACTGCCGAGATTGGCGAGTTGCTCGTCGATCAGAGCTTCGGCATCCAGGCTGCCCAGGTTCAGGGACAGACCGCCCCTGCCAGCCGCCGCTTCTTCGGCGGCTTGTTCGCTCTCCCGCTCCCCGGGCAGGGCGCCGGAGCTGCTTCTCGGGGTATGCCAGCGAATCTCGCGGCTTATCAGGTTTGACAGCACCACCTTTCCCTTGAGCAGCTCACCGGTATTCAGATCCACCTCTGTTGCGCCCAACTCGAAGAGGTTTCGCAGGGGTTGATCCTTGTCGGCCACGGACATGTGGGAGAAGAACAACCGGCCGGCCAAAATCCGCAAATCCAGACCATCCACCTCCGCCTGCGCGGAAAACACGGCCTCCAGTCCGCGCTCCAGGGCCCTGTCCAGCAGCCTGTTCTTGAAGGCGAAGTTGAATACGAGGATAGCGGCCACCAGGATGGCGACCAGGGAGAATTTGCCGGTGCGCACCACCCCTCTGTTCTTCTTGATCGAACGGGCCAGAGCTTTGAGCCGCTTGGCATCTTCATCACTCAGCTCCGGGGAGCGACTGTAGCGTCTCTCCGGTCCTCTGCTGTACAACCGCAGCAGAAAATCCCGCTCCGATTCGATGTAGATACGCCTGAGGATTCGCTTTTGGAAACGCCGCTCCTTGATTTCCCTCTTGAACAGCTTCGGTACTTTCATGGCCTCTCCTACCGCAGGCTCATGGCCGCGCCGCCGATCTTGCGTACGGCGTTGCCAATGGTCGCGACCAGGGGTACTCGTCCAAGCGCCTTGACCAGCTTGCTACCTGCGATCCGGTCCCTCAGGCTGCGCCTGTAGAGAATCACCAGCTGCCGGAACAGGAGGAACACCGGCACCCAGAGCACAATCCCGGCGACAAGCCCCCCCATCACCACCGTATTGTTGAAACGGCTCAGAGGCAGCAGAGGCAGATTGTAGGCGCGAGTGAACAGATCCGCAAGCAGGGATTGATTCAACACCAGGAGGCCCAGGCGATGAAGCAGGCCGTCGGCCAGGGGTGCCAGGAGCTTGAACAGTGCCAGGAACAGCAGCTCGGCCCCCAAATGAATCTTTATAAGAAACGTGATCACAAAGAGGCAGAACCAGAGCAGGTTGCCCGAGGGAACGAGGGCCAGCAGGAGGGCAAAGGATACACCGGCGGCTACCTCTCCGGCACGGTTGTTGGCGTTGATGGCAACGACCAGGGAAGCGATCCATTTGACGAACATGAGCTTTTTCTCCCCCCTTTACTAAATATTATATTCATATTTCTATATTGCACAAAGCAAGACTGTCGTTTAATCTTTAACAGAGCAATAATCGATACGCATCATGAGAGTCCAGCGATCCTTGTCCGACGAAGCTTTCTGCGCTCATGTGAACCGGAGAATCGGGGAGCTGATGTCCCTGGCCGTGTACGTCAGCAGGAATGCTCCCAGTAAGAAGTGCTTTACCCGCCCGCTGCTGGCGGATCTGCTCTCCGAGGCAACTAAAATCGAAGAGCTGTTGGACGCCTACGGGGTGAAGAACAACAAACGTTGGTTTCCCCTCCGACAGGCAGTCGCTCCGATCAAGCTGTTCTCCAATGTGGGCTACATCCTCATCCATATCCTTCACTTCCTGCCCAATTATCATTTGCTGTCGATCGAAGAGGACTTTCCCGCGGCCACGGAGAAGGCTCTTAACTTTACCTGCTCGATCCTCATCGAAAGCACGGAAGCTCTTATTCGTCAGGCCAAGAAACTGGACATCAAGATCCCCGATGCGGCGCCCGCCCTGGAGAACTTCGGCGATGAGATCCTGGAAGGGCACCTTGCTTCGGACCGCCCGCGGCAGCAGGTCGCCTCCCCGGAGGAGACGGTGGTGTATCTGGCCACCGCTTTTCTCAATCTGGCCGAGGCCAGCACCTTCCTGCATGCCGTGCAGAAACAACACATCGACAACTACGCCGACTGGATTCCCGATCCCATCAGCGAGGAGCGGCTGCGCAACCTGGAGGAGATGTTCCACAACCTCCAATCCCTCTACGACACCCATATATCCGATTCCAATGTAGAAACCCTGGACAAAAATCTACCCGTGCTGCGCGGCCACATAACGGTGATCTACCATCTGTTGGAAACCGCAACAGCCTTTACCCACTACTGCGAGCGGCACCTGCTCGGCTCTACACCCTTTCCCCGTCCGCATCTGCACGGCCTGGGGGACAGCAGAACACTGCTCGAAGTGCTGGTCCACTACTCCGTGGCATTTGCCAGCCGCTACATCACCCGAACCCGCAGCCTCTGCCACCAGATGCTGAGGCGGTACGCGATCCAGGGCCGGATCACGGTTCCGGCGCCGCGCTACCGGGGATTCCACGTGCGGCCTTCGACCCTGGTGGCCAGGATCGTCAGCCACTACGGCAGCGATGTCCAGATGCTGCTGACCGGAGAGGCCTACAACGCCGGGGTGACTTTGGATCTGTTCCGGGCCAACGAGAAGATCAACGCCGGCAAAAAGCGCTGGCTGCGAGCGGAGGTGAGCAAGCTGGGCTTGAGCTGCCGCCCCGATACCAGCGGCGGCTCCAAGGGCCAGGACAACAACCAGCAGACGAACGAGCTCATGGAAAAGCTGGCCCACAGCACCATCCAGGCCCTGTTCTCCCAAAACAAGCTCGTGCTCTATGACAGGAGTATTCCTCTGGATGAGATTCAACCCCTGCCGGAGGAAACCGCCGCCGAGTATATCACGCGGGCGCTGATTCAGTTGCTCACCATCGGCAAGATCGATGTGGTGATGGATATCAATGTGACTTTTACGGGAGACCAGCGGGTTCTGCAGGACATCAAGCTGCTGGCAGACGGGGGCTACGGTGAGGATGACTTCGGCAACAACCTGCCGCTGCCCGACAAACTATCCTACCTGAGACGGTGATCCCTCCGTCTCGGCCGATCGCGCCAGAAAGTGCTACCGCAATGTTGCGTAATCGGCTTTCCCCCGGATATTATCGCCCAGCACGAGCCGCTACGATGCGATAGGCCTGTTCCGGATCCTCCACCTCGGCCAGAAGGCTCTCGGTCTGACAGTCGATCCTTTCTACGATCTGTTTTGCCGAGTACCGCAGGTTGTGCCGCTCCAATACCGTTCGGCCCAGCTCGCTCAGCACCCCGGCCTTGAGCTCTCGGATACCCAGGCGGACGAACAACAGAGCGGCGGCCTTGCCCACGATCTTGTCCTCCAGGCGAAGCGATTGCGGAGGGTAAGAGCAGGTGCGGAGGAACTCCTCCAGCTCGAACAGCGGATAGAGCCACTTCCCCGTGCTGGAAAAAACCTCCCGCTTCTCGTGATAGGCCCGTAGGGTCACCTCAGCTGTCATTGGTGTTTTCTATCGTCTCTCGGCATGGTGCATTCCGCAGTCCTGGTACCACTTCCTGCCCTGCCGGCTGAGTAGCTCTTCCGCCTCTTTGGGACCCCAGCTCTCCGGCTCGTATAAAACCAACGGTGAAGCGGCGGGTTGCTCCCAGGAGGCCAGGATATCGTCGATCAATGCCCAGGACAGCTCGATTTCATCCCCCCGGGCGAACAGGGAGGCGTCCCCCTGCATGGCGTCCAGCAGCA
>CAZFMD010000190.1:0-5889 GCA_964520025.1 uncultured Spirochaetaceae bacterium | reverse complement strand
TGCATGCCGAGGTGTGGGTATGAAAAACAGTGATTTGGATCTCCACTCCCGCGGCCAGGCCCGCTTCGTCGACGATCTGCCCGAACCCGAAGGGTTGCTGCATGCCGTGGTGCTTCCCTCAACCGCTGCCCACGGGTCAATCAGGCGGCTGGATACCGGGAAGGCGAGGCAAGCCAAAGGGGTGCGGGCCGTGTTGACCGCCTCCGATATCCCGGGGAGAAATCAGATAGGAACCCTGGTCGAAGACGAACCGCTTCTGGCCGAGGAAACCGTAGATTTTGTGGGACAGCCCGTTGCCCTGGTGTTGGCCGAGACCGCGGCCGCCGCCCGGGCGGCGCTTGCCCTCATAGAGCTCGAGATCGAAGAACTGCCTGCTCTGCTCGATCCCCGGCAAGCCCAGGAACGGGGAGAGCTGATCGTCCCCCCCCGCACCTTCTGCCTTGGGGAGGTAGAGCAAACCTGGGAAAAATGCGCCGTAGTGGTCGAGGGGACCGTGGAATCCGGGGCCCAGGAGCATCTGTATCTGGAGACCCAAGGTTCCCTGGCCATACCCGGGGAGAGGGCCGGGATAAAAGTCATCTCCTCCACCCAGAGCCCTACCGGGGTCCAGCGGGTGATCGCCCGTATCCTAGGTTTGGCCATGCACCAGGTGGAGGTGGAGGTGATCCGGCTGGGCGGCGCCTTCGGCGGCAAGGAGGATCAGGCAACGGCCTGGGCCGCCCTGGCGGCGCTGGGAGCGGTGAGCTGTAAGGCTCCCGTGAAGCTTGTGCTGCCCCGCCACGAAGACATGGTCTACACCGGAAAACGCCACCCCTATTGCTCGGATTATCGCATCGGGGTGAGCCGGGACGGCAAGGTGCTGGCCTACCAGGTCGAGTTCTATCAGGACGCCGGTGCGGCGGCGGATCTGTCCCCGGCTATTCTCGAGCGAACCCTGTTTCACTGCACAGGCAGCTACTTCGTGCCCAATGTCAAGGCAACGGCCTACTGCTGCCGTACGAATATAACACCTAACACAGCCTTCCGCGGTTTCGGCGGCCCACAGGGGATGTTCGTGATCGAGGCGGCGCTGTTCAAGGCCGCTGCCGCCCTGGGTGTGAGCCCGGTGGAGCTGCAGGAGAAAAACATTCTCCAGGAGGGAGACACCTTCCCCTACGGTATGGCCGCCCGTGGCTGCAGTGCCCCGAAATGCTGGCAGGAGGTCAAATCCCGTTACGACTATGAGAAATCTCGGGCCCGGGTTGAACAGTTCAACGCCACCAACAGACTCCTGAAAAAGGGACTGGCCCTCATGCCGGTCTGTTTCGGCATATCCTTCACCAACACCGTACTGAACCAGGGTGCAGCCCTGGTCCATGTGTACACCGACGGCAGCGTCAGCGTGTCCACCGGGGCGGTGGAGATGGGGCAGGGAGTCAAGTACAAGATACTGGAAGTTGCCGCCCGGGTGTTCTCGATAGACAGGGGGAGAGTCAAAGTGGAGAGCACCAGCACGATGCGGGTGGCAAACACCTCCCCTACGGCCGCTTCCACGGGGGCGGATCTGAACGGCAAGGCAACCGAGATCGCCTGCGGGGCGATTCTGGAGCGGATAAAGGAGGTGGCGGCCGGGGAGCTGAAACAGAAGGATCCGGGCAAGGTCGAAATCCGGGAGGAGCGGATCTTCTACAATGGAGAGAAGACCGATCTGAATTGGGAGACCATCATTGCGCGGGTGTACACCCACAGGGTAAATCTATCCGCCCAGGCTCACTATGCAACGCCTGGAATCCATTTCGACAAAGCCGAAGAGAAGGGCGAACCCTTTTCCTATCATGCCTACGGAACGGCTCTGTGCGAGGTAACCGTGGATTGCCTGAGAGGAACCTATGAGGTCGATGCGGTTAAAGTGGTTCACGATCTGGGGCCCAGTCTGGTGCCCCAGGTTGATCTGGGTCAGGCTGAGGGTGCAATTGTCCAGGGCATCGGTTGGCTGACCTTGGAGGAGGTGCTTTACTCCGAGCAGGGGAGGCTGCTGACCGGGACTCTCAGCACCTACAAGGTGCCGGATATCTACCATACCCCCAGAGAGCTGGAGGTTCATTTTCTCGAGGATACCGAGAATCCGCTGGGCTTGTTTCACTCAAAGGCGATCGGTGAACCCCCGTTCATGTACGGGATCGGCGTATACTACGCCCTGTTGGCGGCGATCCGGGCTTTCCGCCCCGAAGCGGAACTCCCCGTCGTTGCGCCCATGACCCCCGAACGTGCCCTCATGACCCTGTACGCAGACCGTCTTGCCGAGCTGAAGGGGTTTGCCAAGGCGGGATCTATAGGGGAGTCTTCCGGCAAGCGGGCCCGAGTATAGAGGGTCGTTTATATATTATTATTGCAATAATAGAAAGGATCTGGTAAACTGGCCGGACAATTTCGTATGATCAATGATAGCTGTCATCGCTAGATAGTTCTATCGATCCATGACTGAGGTTTTTACGCGAGCTTCGCTGGGACGTCAGCAGATGTTGCATTATCAATTTTCCAACCGGCTACCGGCTTACGCAAGAGGAGCGTCTCTGGCCGGGGTTTTTTTTCTGCCGGCGGCCCGCGCGGGCGAGGAGGTAGTGATGCAACAAACGCGGGTGCCCGCATCTACCTGGTCAAAATGGTGCACGATTGGAAACACACCGGTACACTACCTGGATATGGATCGTGCCGATTCCGGCCTCAATCTTCTGATCGTGCACGGATACCTGGGTTCGACGGTTCCTTTTTTGGATCTGGTCGAAAGATTGTCCCCGGATCTTCGGGTGGTGATGCCCGATCTTCCCGCTTTCGGAGCATCCGAGGCGCCGGGTTGCAGCTGTACCATGGAGTACTATCTAGAATTTCTGAACCGTTTCGCTCAAACCGCCGGCCTCGATCGGTTTAACCTGATGGGAACCTCCATGGGCGCGAACATTGCCGCACACTACACAGCCGAGCATGCGGAGCAGGTCCGGGGATTGATATTCCTAAGCCCCTTCGGCTTGCGTAACCAGGCCGGAAAGATGAGTAAGATCAAACGCTGGGAGGCTTTGCTGCCTCTGGCCTCTTCCCTGGTCACAAGGAGAACCGTGCGGCGGCACCTGCGCGGATCGATCCTCCAGGATGAACGGATTACCCCGGAGCTGGTCGACGCTTGCTGGAAGCCGTTCGCCACGCCGTCGGGGCGCCGGGCCACAGTGGAGATCATGCGAAATATCGTCGGGGGCTGCTCCATGGACGAAGTTCTTCCATCGATCGAGCATTCGGTCTTGATCCTGATCGGTTCAGAGGATAAACTTCTCTGTGCTGGTGATTATGAGAAATATAGTCAACTGCTCGCCAGAGAGCAGCTGGAGATAATAGAAGCGAGCGGGCATTTTTTGTATCTCGACTCGCCCGATGTTGTATCCCAAAAAATAGTCACATTCACCAGGGGAGGCACAGAATAATGCAACGTTTTTCTCTTGGACTGGATATCGGTTCGATTTCCGTCAACACCGTGGTCATCGACCCTGAGAGAAATGTAGTAGAGAATCACTACACCTTATGTCATGGCCGTCCGTTTCATGCACTGCGTGAGGTGCTTGCAGACCTGCAGACGCGCTATCCCGCCGAGACCTTCGACACCGTAGCCATTACCGGTACCGGGGGCAAGCTGGCTACCGAGCTGATCGGCGGTTACTTCGTCAATGAGATCGTGGCTCAGTCCAGCTCCGTGGCCGTATTTCACCCTGAGGCCAAGACCGTCATCGAGATGGGCGGGGAGGATTCCAAGCTTATCGTCATGAACCCGGCCGAAGCGGGCGGGAAATCCCAGCTGGCGGATTTCGCCATGAACACGGTCTGTGCCGCCGGAACGGGCAGTTTTCTGGATCAGCAGGCCAAGCGCATCGGCGTATCCATAGAGAAAGAGTTCGGTGAGTTGGCCCTCAAGAGCGAGAATCCACCCCATATCGCCGGTCGCTGCAGCGTGTTCGCCAAGAGTGACATGATCCATCTGCAGCAGATCGCCACTCCGGTCTACGATATCGTGGCCGGGCTGTGCTATGCGGTAGCCCGAAACGTCAGGAGCAATCTGGCCAGGGGCCGGGACATAGAGACCCCCCTGGTGTTCCAGGGCGGAGTGGCGGCGAACGCCGGGGTAGCCCGGGCGTTCCGGGAGGTGCTCAAGCTTCAGGACGGCGAGTTGATCATCCCGAAGTACCACGCCTCCATGGGAGCCATCGGTGCGGTGTTTCACGTTCTGGACAGTCCTCCGGACGGGGATCTGGCCTACAAGGGCATCGGTGCGTTGAAGGCCCACCTGGAGGATCCGACGGTGGATCTGCCTCATTGGCCTCAGCTCGAACGATCAGAAGCCAAAGGACACAAGGAGGTGGTGTTCGACCCTCCGGCCGGGGAAAAACTCGACGTGTATCTGGGGTTGGACGTGGGCTCCCTCAGCACCAATGTGGTTCTGATAGACGATCAGAACAACGTGGTGGCCCGACGCTACCTTCCTACGGCCTCAAAGCCCCTGGAGGCGATCCGGCGGGGACTATCGGAGATCTACGAAGAGGTGGGAAAAGAGGTAGTGGTCAGGGCCGCCGGAACCACCGGCTCGGGCCGTTATCTGACCGGACACTTTGTCGGCGCCGACACTATTAAAAACGAAATCACCGCCCAGGCCACGGCGGCCATCTTCTATCATCCGGAAGTGGACACGGTGTTCGAGATCGGCGGGCAGGATTCCAAGTTCATCAGCATCGACAACGGTGTGGTCGTGGATTTCGAGATGAACAAGGTCTGCGCCGCCGGGACCGGCAGCTTCCTGGAAGAGCAGGCTGAGAAGCTGGGCATCAACATAGTGGACGAGTTCGGGGAGCTGGCACTGGGGGCAAAGAAACCCTCCCGTCTCGGGGACCGCTGCACCGTGTTCATGGAGAGCGATCTGAACTCCCACCAGCAGAAGGGTGCCAGCAAGGAAGATCTGATCGGCGGATTGGCCTATTCTATCGTGCAGAACTACATCCAGAAGGTTGTTGGGGCCAAACGGATCGGCGATCACATCCTCTTTCAGGGCGGGGTTACCAACAACCCCGCGGTAGTGGCGGCTTTCGAGGCGGTGACGGGCAAGAAAATTACCGTGCCTCCCCATTACGACGTGACCGGAGCCATCGGGGCGGCCATGCTGGCCCGGGATGAGGTTCAGAAAAATGGCAACAAGACGAGCTTCAAGGGCTTCCAGGTCAGCAAGATCCCCTACACCATGAGCCGCTTCACCTGCAAGGGATGCGAGAATCACTGCGACGTTCACAAGGTCGTGATCGAAGGGGAGAAGCGGGCGCTGTTCTACGGTGACCGCTGTGACAAGTACCAACCCCAGGGGGTGAAGGCGGAGAAAGAGCGCAGGAGGAAGGAGATCCCCAACCTCTTCGAACTGAGGGAGCGGCTGCTGTTGGGCGACTACGAGCAAGAGCCCTCGGATCAGGAAGCGGCGGCCAAAACCACGATCGGCATTCCCAGGGGCCTCATGATCTACTATCAGCGCTTCCCCTACTGGCGCACCTTCTTCGAGGAGTTGGGCTTCCGGGTGGTGCTGTCCCGCCCCTCGGACCGGCCCCTGGTTACCAAGAGCCTGAGCATGCTGGTCGCGGAGACCTGTTTCCCCGTGGAGGTGATGCACGGGCACATCGACGATCTGCTGGAGAAGGATCCGGATTATGTCTTCATGCCTTTCGTGGTAGACACCCCCACGGATGAGAACAATCCCACGATCAACTACAACTGTCCGTGGATTCAGTCCTATCCCTTCATGATCCGCGGTTCGATGAAGGGGCAGAAAGCGGCTGAAAAGTTTCTCGTGCCCACCCTCCATTTCCGCTACTCGAGAAAGAAGCTGGTGGA
>CAZFMD010000189.1:0-5994 GCA_964520025.1 uncultured Spirochaetaceae bacterium | reverse complement strand
GCTTCTACAAGGTGCTCGTCGGACCGCTGAACGTGGATGAGAGCGGCACACTGCTCTACCAGTTCCGATCCCGCGGTTTCAAAGATGCCTTCATCCAATACGTCGAGTAATCCGGAACAGGCAAAACAGGAAATCGACGAACTCTCCGAGAAACTCAATCGCTACCAGCACGAGTACTACGTGCTCAACCGGCCCAGCGTATCGGACAGGGAGTACGACCGCCTGTTCGACCGACTGCTCGAGCTGGAGCGGGAGTTTCCCGATTACCGGCGGGCTGACTCGCCTACCCAGAGAGTCGGTTCTGACCTGACCCACGAGCTTCCCGAGGCACGGCATACGATTCCGGTGTTGAGCCTGGACAAGGCCTACACTGCGGAGGAGCTGCAGGCCTGGATCGCCAAGACCGGCAAGAATGCCGATCAGAGCCTCTCGTACGCCGTGGAAGAGAAGATCGACGGCGCTTCGATCGCCCTGTACTACCAGCAGGGCCTGCTGGACCGGGCGGTCACCCGCGGGAACGGAATTGTTGGAAACGACGTAACGGCGAACGTGAAAACCATCGGGGCAGTACCGCTGCGCCTCACCCGGCCGGAAAACCTGGCCGTGCGGGGTGAGATCTTCCTGCCCCGGAGTCTGTTCGAGCGCATCAACGCCGAACAGGAAACCCCCTACGCCAATCCCCGCAACCTTGCCGCCGGCACTTTGCGCCGTATCAAGAGCGCGGATGTCGCGGCCGTTCCCCTGGATATCTTCGTCTACGAGGGACATTTCCCCTCCCCTCCCCGGACACATATGGAGGTTTTGGAGCAGCTGGAGCAGCTGGGATTCAAACTCAATCCGGACACGGCCTTGTTTTCCGAACAGCACGACCTGGAAGAAATCAGCAAGCGCCATCCAACCTGGAGGGTCGGGAAACTCGCTGAAATTCCCGCATATCTGGAGCTGGCCCGGGGCCGCCGAGGCGATCGGGACTACGAAATAGACGGGCTGGTGGTAAAAGTAAACGAGTTGGCGGCCCGGGAATCCCTCGGTTTCACCGGCCATCATCCCCGCTGGGCGATCGCCCTCAAATTCGAGGCTCCCGAGGCGGAATCAGTTGTCAAAAACATAGAGATCCAGGTCGGCAGAACCGGCCGCATCACCCCGGTGGCCCGCATCAAACCCGTGCTCCTCTCCGGATCCACGATCTCCAACGCCACGCTGCACAACCAGGACTATGTTGATCTGCTGGAGCTGGCCATCGGAGATCGAGTGAGTGTCTCCAAGCGGGGCGACGTGATCCCCGCGGTGGAACGGGTGGTGGAGAAGAACGAGAGTGGGAACACCACATGGAAGATGCCGAAGATCTGTCCCTCCTGCGCAAGCGAATTGGTCCGCCGAGGAGCTCATCAGTTCTGCGCCAATCCGGGCTGTCCCGACCAGGTTCGCGGTCGCATCCGTTTCTTTGTAGGCAGAAATCAGATGGATATCGATAATCTGGGACCGGAGACCCTCGACGTTCTCATCGAGCGCGGCTTGGTGCAGGATGTGCAGGATCTCTATACCTTCGATCCCGCGGCGCTCCTCGATCTGCCCGGATTCGGGGACAAGAAGATCCGCCTGATCCGGGAAGGATTGGAGAAGAGCAAACAGCGCAGCTATCGAAACGTCCTGGTCTCCCTGGGGATCCCAGACATCGGACAGA
The DNA here is from genome assembly GCA_964520025.1 of uncultured Spirochaetaceae bacterium. Classification (GTDB taxonomy): domain Bacteria; phylum Spirochaetota; class Spirochaetia; order SZUA-6; family DRHE01; genus JAFGQJ01. Next base: position 4,310 of record CAZFMD010000189.1, on the reverse strand, counting down.
AGGCAGTGGAGCTGCTCGTTGAGGGAGGATATCGGGACATCGATTCACTCATAGAGGCAGCCGAACGTGCCGATCCCGCCGTATTCACGGAGATACACGGCATCGGCGAAAAGATCGCCAATACCCTGATCCAGGAGCTCAGCCGTCCCGCGTTGCGTCGGCGGATCGAGGACTTGAGAAAAGCAGGATTGCGCTTCACTGAGAAAGCGCCCGAGAAACAGGATCGAGCGCCTCAAACCTTCAACGGACAGACCTGGTGCGTGACCGGCAGCTTCGAGCGCTTCAAGCCCCGGGAGCTGGCCATGGAGGAGGTGAAGCGTCGGGGCGGCCGGGTCACTTCCAGCGTAACCTCCAAGACCACCCACCTGCTGGCCGGATCCGGAGCCGGAAGCAAGCTGAACAAGGCGCGTGAAGTGGGTGCGCAGATCGTGGATGAGGCTGAGTTTCTCCAGATGCTCTCACCGGAGTGATCCGGCAGTCACAAAACGCCCGTGAACATTATCTCTGAAATTACTTGTTGACGACCCCCCCCCTTCGGTTTACAGTAATAGAAAATCAATTCACACATGGAGGAGGTGGAAATCCATGAAAAAAGCACTACTACTGTTGCTCGCACTTCTCATTGTTGTAGTCTTTCTGGGCTGCAAGAAGGAAGAGGCGGCGGCAGAACCGGAGGGCCCGAAGTACAAAATCGGTATCGTTTTCGATGTAGGTGGGCGTGGGGATCAATCCTTCAACGACTCCGCCTACAACGGCATGAAGATGATCGCCGAACAGTATAAAGGCTATATTAAGGACGATCCGGATGAAGTGGATTTCGGCAAGGAGATAGAGCTGAAGTACCTGGAGCCCCAGGCCGGTGGACAGGACAGGGAGCAGCTGCTGAGGGCCCAGGCCGAAGACGGCTACGACCTGATGATCGGTGTAGGATTTCTCTTCACCGACGCCATCACCAAAGTAGCGGGGGATTTTCCGGACCAGCACTTCGGTATCATCGACGGCTTCATTCCGGATCTGAACGCAGACAGCAACATCACCTGCCTGTCCTTCGCCGAACATGAGGGTTCCTTTCTTGTAGGCGCCATCGCCGCTCTGGTAGATGACACCGGTAAGGTCGGCTTCATCGGGGGCATGGACATTCCCCTGATCCACAAGTTCCACGGAGGCTTCTTCGCCGGCGCCATGTACGCCAACGAAGCGCTGCGCGATCCGAATGCCCTGCTCGGCCAGTACTGCGGCAAGGATCCCACGGCGTTCAACGATCCCAAGACAGCCGAAAGCATAGCCGTCAATTTCTTCAACCAGGATGCCTCCATCATCTATCACGCCGCCGGCGGATCCGGAGCCGGTCTTTTCAAGGCGGCCAGGGATCTGGACGAATGGGCCATAGGCGTGGACTCCGACCAGGGTCTGATCTATGCCTCCAGTGACAATCCGGAGGAGCAGGCGATGTCTGAGCATATCCTGACCTCAATGCTCAAGCGGGTGGACAACGCCATCTTCCTGACCGGCGAGGAGCTGATAGACACAGGTAACGTAACTGGCGGCTATCACGAGTTCGGACTGGGCGACGACGGGGTCGGTTATGCTGTCAACGAGTACAACAAGGACAAGCTGGCACCGTATACGGCCCAAGTGGATGAGATCAAGGAAAAAATCATCAATGGTGAGATCACCGTGCCTAACGACGATTCGAAAGTCGAGGCGTGGGCCCAGGAAACCTTTTAAGGGAATTAAGTGAAATCGACGGGACGGACCGAAACTTCGGAACGTCCCGTTTTTTTAATCTTTTCTAAAACCATGGGAGCGTAAGAATGTCCGATACTCTGCTCGCAATGGAAGAGATCACAAAGGTCTTTCCGGGGGTTCGAGCCAACGACGGGGTCAGTTTCGATCTGTTGACCGGAGAGATCCATGCTCTTGTTGGTGAAAACGGAGCCGGCAAGACCACTCTGATGAAGATCCTCTACGGGCTGCAGAAGCCCGATTCCGGTACAATCTACCTCCGGGGACAGGCGACCGTCATTCGCAATCCCAGGGATGCAATTGCTCAGGGCATCGGCATGGTCCACCAGCACTTCATGCTGGTACCCCCCTTCTCCGTACTGGAGAATATCGTACTGGGTGAAGAGACCCATGCCGCCGGTGTCCTGCGTATGGAAACTCCGGCCGAGAAGGTCGAAGAGATCATGAGAGGCAACGGTCTGCCCGTGGATCTTTCTGTTTCCGTTGAGGAACTTCCTGTGGGACTACAGCAGCGCGTAGAGATCCTGAAGATTCTCTACAGGGGCGCCGAGATCCTGGTGTTCGACGAACCCACGGCTGTACTCACGCCACAGGAGGTCGATGAGTTGTTCAAGACCTTCCGCATGATGAAGGAGCAGGGCAAGGGAATCGTGTTCATCAGCCACAAGCTGGACGAGGTCCTGGCGATCGCCGACAGGATCACAGTAATCCGCAGGGGCAAAGTGATCGAGACCCTGCTCCGCGCCGAGGCTAGCAAAGCCAAGATCGCCGAGCTGATGGTCGGCAAACCGGTTCTGCTGGAGGTGAAAAAGGAGGTAGTAGAGACGGGATCAGCGATTCTGGAGGTCCGGAATCTTCGACAGACAGGTGAGCGGGGGAATGCCGTTTTGAAAGGCGTAAACCTAACGATCAGCGCAGGCGAGATCTACGGGATCGCCGGGGTAGAGGGAAATGGACAGAGTGAGCTGGTCCAAGCCATTACCGAACCGGTGAAACTCGATGAGGGTGAGATCCAACTGCAGGGGTATAGCATCCTCAACTGGGATGTCCGGTCCAGGCGCGACGCCGGAATCGGCCACATCCCCGAAGACCGTCAGCGCTTCGGCCTATTGCTTCCCTTCTCCCTGGCGGATAATCTGACTCTGGGCCGCCATCATCGACCTCCCTTTGTCAGAGGATCCCAGTGGATCGACTCTGCCAAAATCCGGGAAACCGCAAGAAAAACGATCCAAGCTTTCGATATCCGCACGCCCTCGGAAACAACCCCGGCAAATGCCCTGTCCGGTGGAAACCAGCAAAAAGCCATCGTGGCACGGGAGATGAGCTTCGAACCGATCCTGCTGGTGGCCTCTCAACCGACACGGGGAGTGGATATCGGTGCGCAGGAGTTCATCTATTCCCAGTTGCTGGAGGCCAGGCAAAACGGCAAAGCCGTGCTGCTGGTATCCGCGGACCTGGATGAGATCCTCTCCCTGTCCGATCGTATCGGTGTGATGTTCAAGGGCGGTATCATCAAGGAGTTCGACCGTGCTGAAGCCACCCGGGAGACGATCGGGTTGTACATGACCGGAGGCGAGCAAAATGCTTAAATTGAGATTCGACAAATACCGTCTCATGGAGCTCCTGGCACCTGTATTGGGATTTCTCGCCGCTTTGGTGGTGCTGTTGATCATCGCCATGATTGTTGGTGAAACCCCGGGTAATGCGGTCAGGGCCATTATTAAGTTCACAGTATCCAGCGCCTCCAGGCTGGCCAGCGTGTTCTCCGTGGCTATCCCGCTGTTCATCTCCGGATTGGCCGTGGCCATCGCCTTCCGCGCCGGGGTGTTCAACATCGGTGTGGAGGGGCAGTACTTCATAGGGGGGCTGGTCGGCGCCCTGGCCGGCATCTACCTGCCCCTGCCCAAGGTGCTTCATCTGCCCGTGGTGGTGTTGGCCGCCATGGCCGGAGGAGCCCTCTGGGCGGCCATCCCCGCGATTCTGAAGATTACCAAGGGGATCCACGAGGTTATCTCCACGATCATGTTCAACAACATCGCCCTAGCTCTCGTCAACTACCTCGTCAACGGCCCCCTTTCCGGGCGCGGGGAACAGAGCCTGGAACCCCAGACCCACAAGATCCTCTCTACGGCTCTGTTCGGCAAGCTCAATCACTGGTTCCAGGCGATCGGACTGAACGTGCCCAACCACGTGTATCTGGACTACTCCCTGATCGTGGCCATCATTATGGGAATACTGGCCTTCATCCTGCTGTTCCGCCTGCGTTTCGGCTTCGAGATCCGCGCGGTGGGTACCTCCATCGACGTCTCCCGCTACTCAGGGATAAGGGTCAAAACCGTGCAGCTGGGCGTATTTCTGATCAGCGGGGCGGTGGCCGGTTTGATCGGCATGCAGGAGATCTTCGCCATCCGGGGACACTACACCTTCGAGATCGCCTCGGGGTTGGGTTTCGACGGCATCGCCATCGCCCTGATCGGCCGCAACTCCCCCATCGGGGTGATCTTCTCGGCCATCCTGTTCGCCTTTCTCAAGCAGGCGGGCTACGGGCTGCAGCTGTACACCTC
>CAZFMD010000188.1:1713-6052 GCA_964520025.1 uncultured Spirochaetaceae bacterium | reverse complement strand
CCCCCGGAGTGCCGGATCTTGACAGTGTTTTCCGCCGATGATACGTTCCACGTGATAGAAACTCAACCTGAAAAAAAGCTAGGACATACAGGATTATGCCAATTTTCGAATACAAATGCTCCGCTTGCGGAGGTGACTTCGAGCTGTTGGTGCGTTCCCCGGACACCGATGTAGCCTGCCCGGAGTGCGGGAGCTCCCGTCTGGACAAAAAGTTCAGCGTCTTCGCCTCTCATGTAGATCACGGCGCCGGTACTGCCCCGGCCTGCCATACGGGCATGGCGGGCTGCGACCTGGGAAAGTGCGGTTCCGGGTTGTGCGGGATCAACTAGAAAACACGGAACTCTTCTATACTGATTGCCCATTCCCGTGAACAGAGCTGTCGAGGAGGCAGATTCGCAGGTCGGGGCGCTAACGGATTTGGGATCTCCTCTCTCTTACCATACGAAGCTTCCCGAGCAGAATTTCCCCGTACAGCATTACAGTCAGGCCTGAGAGAATCAGGGGAAAACCGATCAACATATACGGAGTCGCGGTCTCACTTCCAAACAAGAATCCGAGAAATATGGCAATTCCTGGATTCACCAGCGCGTAGCTGACGATACGGATGGAGGGTTCGTTTACCAGCAGGTAGGCGTAGGCGGTGATGGCCAGCGATCCTATTATTGCCAGATAGGAGAGACCCAACAAGGATCGTAGGCTCGCCCCGGCAAACACCGTCGACGGGGTATGTCCGGAAATCAGGGCGATAACCAACGATACCAGGCCGGCGAAGAGCATCTGGATGCCACTGTTGATTCGGCTGTCAGCGGGAAGGGGAAGACGGTGAGCCAGACTGGTACCGAAGGACCAGAGTAACATAGCCGCCAGTACCATCAGCGTGTGGGAGGTGAATGTGCCCCTAAGAGAATGACCGTCGTACAGCAGAAAGGCCACTCCGCAGAAGCCGACCATGATCCCAGCGAAGCGTATCCAGGTAATTTTCTTGCGAAAGAGGAATCTGTCGAAGGTTGCGACCGCCAGGGGTACGACCGCCATAACCAGGGCAACGATGTAACTGTCCACCCTCTGCTCGGCCATGGTGACCAGGCCATTGGCGCCCAGGAGAAGAAGCGTTCCGAGCAGCATCGCCGAAAGCACGGAGGCGGGGCGGAGGCGCACCCGGGCTTTGGAGGAGGCCAATCCCAGGACAAGAAGAAGCGTGCCGCCGAGGGTAAAGCGCAGGCCCACGATCGGATAGGGTGGAAAACTCTCCAACGCCATTTTGATGAAGAAGTAGGTCGAGCCCCAGACGATATAGATTGTGAGATAGGCGGCGATCGTTTTCAGGGTATCTTTGTTCATGCCGGGGATAATGAGGCGCGACGCAGTTCAGGCATCCGCCGGAATCAGGTAGCTGTCCTCCAGGTTGAGAATCTGATCGCTGCGGATGAACTGGTAGGTTGAAAGCTCACCTGCCGTTTCGATCGCGCGCTTTACCTGCATCGGTTGGTAGTCCCGATGTTCAATCGACAGCTCGAGAGTAAATGCCTTGTTTTTCGATCGGGAACGGATCGGTTTGGGAAGGAAGCTGTAGAATCCCTTGGTTCCGGCGTTGGTGCGGTACGGATTGAGCCAGCCCCTTTCGGCGGGTTTCGCCAATCGCCCGTCAATTGTCACGCGAACACTGGCATCGATCACCGGCTTCTTGGTTTTCTTATCCAAGATCCTGCCGATCAGGTAGGGTAGATTATGCCAGTACTTGCGAATATCCGGGACTTCCTCCTCCGGCGAAAGCTCGACGTCTTTTTTGGGTTTTTCGATTTTTCTGCGGTTCTTTACCGTGTCGATGGCCTTGTTCACAAGGATCAGCACTTCCACCAGGCTGGCCAGGCCATCCTCGTTATCCGAATCTACCAAATGATCCGCAGCCAAACGGGTGAACCCGCGCTCGCTCATGATGTAGCGCGGTGGGAGGCGGTTCAATGTGTAGGCCGCCACGTCGTGCAGGAGATCCTTGTCGGCCTCGACATCGGGACGGTCCTTTATCACGATGTCGGCCACGTACAAAACCAGATCCTCTTGATAGTTCTTGAGCTTCATTTGAAAAAGGTCCGCCATAGAATATCGTAATCTTCGACTATAGCCAAAACGATGATTGCACTGTCTTTTGATGCCTGAAAGTCCTGCTGAAAATCAGAATTTTTGTGCGTCCTCATAATATCGCAAGATTTTACAGCTTTGCAAGAATATTCGTTCATTTCTTTTTCTGCAGAAAAAGGCTATAGTGATAGACGCGAAACGGCAGGAGCAATGGTTCTCAACGATAGAGAAATTTTTGACAGCTACATCGAGCAGAATCTCGGTGATCTGAGCACGGCCATTCACGTGCTGTGGAACCAGCGGGATGAGCGGATCTGGGCGACCGATCCCTACTTCTACACGCGCCTCGGCGAGTTAGCGGATAAGGTCGGGCAGGCTATGTTCGCCCTGGATGTTCTGGAGGAGGGGCTGGGCCATCACCGGGAAGACCTGCGTTTGACCCAGCTGTTCTGCCTATCCAAGATCAAATGCGGGTATCTGATCGATGCCCGGGATCTGCTCAGCGATCTGGTCAAGCAGGGTAACCAGGACGAGGAGACCCTCGGCATCCTCGGGCGGGTCTACAAAGAGATGTGGTTGAGCTCCAGCGCAGGTTCGCCGGATCATCCGGCCCTCAAGAAGTCTCGAAACCTCTATCTCAAAGCATTTATCAATACCCAGGGGAACTACTCCGGTATCAACGCCGCTTCTTTGAGCCTGATCATGGGGGACACCGCCACGGCGCACAAGCTGGCTCGAAAAGTGATCAGCATCTGTAGCGACAGCCTCAAGGAAGAGGCGAACAGGGAGGATTACTGGATCATTGCGACCCTGGGGGAAGCCTTTATCCTCCTCGGAAAACAACAGCAGGCCCAGAAGTACTACCGGCTGGCTGGAAAGATAGCCGGTAAGAATTACTCCAGCATCGCCAGCACACGGCGCCAGCTCAAGCTGTTGAGCAGGTACACCGAGGTGGAGGAGGGGGTTTTGGCCACGCTGGAGATCCCTCCGGTGCTTGCCTTCAGCGGCCATATGCTCGATGCACCTACGCGAAAGAATCCCCGCTTCCCCGTGGAATCGGTTGGGCCGGTGAAACAGCGGGTCGAGGCGGTTGTGGCAAAGCTGGATGCGGGAATCAGCTATTCCTCCGCTGCCTGCGGATCGGATGTGATTTTCCTCGAGTGTATGCAGACCAGAGGCGGGGAAACCAATGTGATTCTGCCCTTTGATTCGGGGGATTTCTACGATACCAGCGTCAATTTCGCCGGGGAGGAGTGGATCCGGCGAGCCGACAGTGTCCTGGAGCGAGCTTCCCGGGTGAGCCAGGCAAATCGGGGACGCTACGGCGGAGACGATCTCCTGTTCGCCTATGCCAACACCATGATCATGGGCAAAGCGATCCTGCGCAGCCGACTGCTGGAGACAGAGACCCATCTGATCACCGTATGGGATGGCAACCGAAACGGAGCCACCGGGGGCACCTCGGATTTTATTGACCTCTGGGAGTCTCTGGGGATGCCGATCACCGCGATCTCCAGCACCACCGGGGAGATCTTCCTGGCCCGTGAAAGCTCACACGGAATTGAAGCAGCACAGCGAAGCGTGCCTGCTCGCAAACATCGGCCTCGTCAAAAGCGAAAAGCGTCTCGTAGGCGCAGCGCAGAGGTGGGACGGGAGATCGTAGCCATCCTGTTTGCCGATCTGGTCGGTTTCAGCAGGCTCAAGGAGGAGCAGTATCCCAGCTACATCGAAGGATTTCTCGGAACCCTGGCTCGTCGACTGGAAAGCTCCCCCTTCGTTCCGATCTACAAGAATATCTGGGGGGATGCGATCTGCTTCGTATTCGATGATCTGCTCTCTGCGGCGGAGTATGCCATGGAGTTGCGGGACATGGTGCGGGAGACCGAGTGGGAACAGCTCGGTCTGCCCCGAGACCTGAGCATTCGCATAGGACTTCACGTGGGGCCGGTGTACTATGCTCAAGAGCCGGTGTTGAAACGGCTGAACTTCTTCGGCTCCCATGTGAATCAGGCGGCCCGTATCGAGCCGATCACTACGGCGGGAAACGTATACGCCAGCGAACAGTTCGCCGCCTTTCTGCTTGCCAACAAGGATAATCCCCTGGAGTGTAAGTACGTCGGCGAGATCAAGCTGCCCAAGGAGTTTGGCAGCTACCCGATCTATCATATAAAGAGGAAGACGGAAATCGAGTGAAAATCAGTCAGGAGAGAAACCAAGATGCCGAAGACAAGCACCTCTGCAGGTGGTAAGGGCAGCGGCA
>CAZFMD010000188.1:0-1613 GCA_964520025.1 uncultured Spirochaetaceae bacterium | reverse complement strand
GCCAAGAGGGGAACCGGGGCCAAAAAACCTGCAAAATCCACGGCGGCGAAACGGACTCAGGCGTCCAAGAGCGCGAAGCCTGCAGCCCGGAAGAGCGCGAAGAAGAGCTCAGCCAAGAGTGCCGTGAAAAGAACTGCCAAAGCCCCGGTGAAGAAGAAAACTGCGGTCAAGAAAGCCAAGCCGGCAACCAAGAAGAAAATCACCCCGAAATCCCCGGTCCGCTCCACCCGCAAAGGCGGCGTGCTGAAGAAAATGGCCAAGGCTTTGGGAAAACCGAAGAAGAAAAAAACGGCCACCGGTGTCAGCTCTCTGCAGAAGGTATTGGTTGCCCACGGAGTGGAGAAGAAGGCTCCGGCGGTGCGGCCCCCCTTCCCGGCCTATCGGGGAACAATGCCCTATATCTTTATCAGCTACTCCCACGAGGACATAAAAGACGTTTTCCGCATCATCAAGCAGCTGAACGCCAGCCGCTATCGCATCTGGTACGATGAGGGAATCGAGCCGGGAAACGAATGGCCGGAGGTTGTAGGACGGGCGGTGCTGGGCTGTTCGCAGTGTATCGTGTTCATGAGCCCCACGGCCGTGGAATCAAGGAATGTCCGCAATGAGATCAACCTGGCCACCAGTGCTGATAAGAACATCATCGTCATCTATTTGAAGGGCACTCCTCTGTCCGAAGGGCTGCTGCTGCAGATCGGGACGGTCCAGTACTACAACAAGTTCGAAATGGGAGACAAAGAGTTTATTGATAAGCTCAAACGCGTATTGAGTAACGATCTGCACAACTAGTGAGAAATACGAAAGAAACGTAAATTTCATTTGGAGGAATCGGTGAGGGAGAAACATACCTTTTCCGTTTCGAAAACTTTCCTTCTGGGCTTCGGTTTCTTCGGGGTCTCGGTGATCTGGTCCCTGTACAACGCCTACGTACCGATCTTCTTGAAGAGCACCTTCGGTCTGCGCTCCTCGGTGATCGGGTCGATCATGACCATCGACAACATCCTAGCCATCGCGCTTCTGCCCTTTCTCGGCGCTCTCAGTGACCGCACACGCACGCGCCTTGGCCGCAGGCGGCCCTACATCCTGGTTGGCTCGATCCTGGCCCTGGCCTTCTTCGTGCTGGTGCCCTATTTCAACACCCTGCAGCTCCTCGGCTTGATGATGCTGGCCATCATTCTCATGAACCTCTCCATGGCGCTGTTCCGATCTCCGGTCGTGGCCCTGATGCCGGACATCACTCCCTCCAAGTACCGCAGCCAGGCCAACGGTATTATCAACTTCATGGGTGGACTGGGCGCGTTGCTGGTGTTTTTCGGCGGCAAGCCCCTGTACGATCGGAAGACTTCATTGCCGTTTCTGGTCGGAGGCCTTCTGATGTTTGCCGCCAGCATGCTGGTGGTGATCTTCCTCCGGGAAAAGCTTCCCGAGCCGGAAGAGCCGGGGGCAGGGAAAATATCTTTTCGGGCATCGATACAGGAACTGGTAGCCAACCTCAAGGATGTCGTTGCAGGTGAGAAGAGCCTGTTCTTTATCCTCCTGGGAATTCTTTGTTGGTTCATCGGCTTCAACTCCATCGAGACCTTTTTCACCAGCTACGCCAAGTATCACCTGGG
>CAZFMD010000187.1:0-6061 GCA_964520025.1 uncultured Spirochaetaceae bacterium | reverse complement strand
CTCTACGGGGAATCTGATTTCAGGGATGATGATCGGAGTGAATCCGGAGGAGCCGAACCAAGATCTGGCCTGGACCGGCGACTCGGCTCTTTGGCTTGTGTCGGTCCGGATCCAGCAGGATCGTGCCGCGGTGCAGCGGGTCAGTCCCGTTCCGATCGCCAACTACAGAAACGGCCGAGGTGAGATTTTGATCGACACCCTGCCCGGGGTGGCCCGCAGAGCCCTTTCCGAGGATTGGCTGGAATACTACCGGGAGCGGGCCGCCCTGATGCACCTCACCCTTTGGGGGGCCGAGGATGGGGCGCCCTATGATGCGGGGCGGCCGCCTGCGCGCATCGCCCTCAAGGACCGCTAGTTACCCCACCTTGAAGTAGTCCGGCTCGGTGCCAGGCTTCCACTTGATGTTGCAGCCCATGCTCGGCTTCTGACGGGGGTTCACCTGTTCCCCGGTCAGCACCGCGTCCAGGGCCGCCCGCAGGTCTTCGCCGCTGGGGGCTTTATCGTTTCCCGGCCGGCTGGAATCCATCTGCCCCCTGTATACCAGCCCGCGATTCCCGTCGAACAGGAAAAAATCCGGCGTGCAGGCTGCCCGATAGGCCCGGGCGACCTCCTGGGTTTGATCGTAGAGGTAGGGGAATGTGTAGCCGTAGGTCTCGGCATCTCGGGCCATGAGCTCGGGCCTATCATCGGGATAGGCCTCCACGTCGTTAGCGTTGATTGCTACCACGGCCACCCCCCTGTTCTGGTACTCCCGGACCAGCTCCACGAAGCTCGCCCGGATGTGTTTGACGTAGGGGCAGTGATTGCTCATGAACACGACCAACAGTGCAGGGGCATCCTCGAAATCCGAGATACAGATCGCATTTCCTGCAGTATCCGGCAGCTCGAAGGGCGGTGCTTCGGTGCCGATGGGCAGCATGGTGGATGTGACTGAAGCCATTTCAAACTCTCCTTTTTACCTATTCTTATCTTGCTGAACTGCCCTCAAGCAGCCGCAGCATTTCTCTGCTATCTGTGACGGGCAGCTGGCAGGCGTAGTCCAGGCAGACGTAGGCCGTGGCCTTGCCGTCCACGCTCCTCTGAAAGAGGGTGAAGGGGGCCAGCTCCGCAATTTCCGGTTGCTCCTCCCCGGCCGGCCGGAACAGCACCACCTTGTTCGGAACGAAGGTCCGCTGCAGCTGCCGGATCATCTCCTGCGTGTCCGGGGAGGAAGAATCGCCGGCTATGACCACCTCGAAGGAGGGGCCGATCTGGAAATCCAGAGCGCTCAGCAGAAAGGTGAATGCCACGGGGCTGCTCTCCACGAACCGGGAACTGCTGCGGATCATGGCCAGGGCCTTGTCTTCGTACTGCGGATTTTGCAGCATCCGTCCCAGCTTGAGCAGATCCAGCAGGGCCACGGACCCGGCCGAGGGCAGAGCCCCGTCCGTGTCGTTGCGTTGACGCACCAGCAGCTGCTCGGCTTCATCAGCGGTGAGAAAGAATCCCCCGCTCTGCTCATCCCAGAAGTCCTCCAGAAGCAACTCCATCAGCTCTCCGGCCCGGCGCAGGTAGGTGCTTTGGAAGGTGGCCTCGTACAGCTCGATCAGCCCCCAGATCAGGTAGGCGTAGTCCGTGGCGTAGGCGGGAATACCCGCCTGCCCATCCCGGTAGCGGTGCAGTAGGCGTCCGTCCGCCGTGCTGAGCTGCTCCTGGATGAACTCAGCCGCCTGTTCGGCCGCCTGCAGGTACGATGGTTCCCGGAGAACCGCCCCCGCCCGGGCCAGGGCGGCAATCATCAGACCGTTCCAGCTGGTGAGGATCTTGTCGTCCTTCAGGGGCCGGACCCGCTTTGACCGCTGCTCCAGGAGCTTTGAGCGCAGGCTTTCGGACAGTTCCGCGGCGCCTGACTGGCCGGGGCGCATGATCAGGATGTTCGCTCCGGCCTGCTTGCCCGTGGCCTCTTCCCGGTAGTTGCCTCCCTCTTGAAGGTCGTACAGCCGCTCCACCTCGGACAGCTCCGCCTGACTGAGAAACGAGGAGAGTTCCCCGTAGCTCCAGGTGTAGAACTTGCCCTCCTCTCCCTCGCTGTCCGCATCCTCCGCAGAGGCGAACCCTCCCTCCGGGGTGCGCATCTGCCGCAGGACGTAGCTCAGGATCTGTCTTGCCGTAGCGGCGTAGAACTCTTCTTTCGTAGCCTGGTAGGTTTCGGTGTAGGCCAGAGCCAGCATGGCCTGGTCGTAGAGCATCTTCTCGAAATGTGGCACCCGCCAGCGCTCGTCGGTGGCGTAGCGGTGAAAACCATAGCCGAGGTGATCGAACACACCGCCCCGGCGCATCTCAGCCAGGGTCTTCTCCACCATCTGAACAGCCCGCTGCTCCCCGCTGCGCCGCCAGTAGCGCAGGAGAAACAGGAGATTGTGGGCGCTGGGGAACTTGGGGGCGGAACCGAACCCTCCGTTCTCCTCGTCGAACTGCCGCGAAAGCTCCTCATACGCCTGCCGGAGAATGGATTCCTCCAGCGGGGGGCCGTCGGCCCGGGTTTCCGATGCGCTCCGGAGGGCTTTCAGGATCGATTCGCTGGAGTTTTCCACATCCTCCCGCCGGGTATTCCAAGCCTCCGCGATCTTGGGGATCAGCTCCAGCATGCCCGGACGTCCGTAGCTGCTGTCCTTGGGAATGTATGTGGCGGCGAAGAAGGGCCTCTGATCCGGTCCCATAATGATCGTGAGCGGCCATCCTCCGCGGCCGGTCAGAAGCAGAGCCGTTGTCATGTACAGTCCGTCGATGTCCGGACGTTCCTCCCGGTCCACCTTGATATTGATGAAGGTCTGGTTCATCAGGCCAGCTACCTGCGGATCCTCGAAGGACTCGTGCTCCATCACGTGGCACCAGTGGCAGGTGGCGTACCCGATGGACAGGAAGATCGGTTTGTCCTGCTCTTTGGCGGCTTGGAATGCCTCCTCCCCCCATGGATACCAGTCTACCGGATTGTCCGCATGCTGCAGCAGATAGGGGCTTTGCTCATGCTGAAGTCGGTTCAAGGTTTGCTCCTTCTCTCTGGCGCAGCCCGCGGCTGTGGCAACAAATGCGGCTACCAAAACGATCAAGATGGATGCAGGGGCCGAGCGAGTGGCCATGATTGTACTAAGAAAATAATTATGAGCGGAAAAGTCAAATACTACCGCAGACCCGGCATTCCGGATCCCTGTCGAAACGTACCTCCTGGACCTGCATGGTCTCTCCGTCGAAGAAAAGCAGCCGGCCCTCCAGCAGCTCCCCCGTGCCGGTCAGGTACTTCAGTGCTTCCAGAGCCTCCAGGCAGCCGACCGCCCCTGCGGTGGCGCCGAGGATGGGAAAGGTCTCCGGAGGCGGCGCCTCGGCCACCAGGCAGGCCAGGCAGGCCGTCCGGGGAGGGTGGATGAAGGCGATCTGCCCGGCAAAACCGCTCACTCCGGCGTGAACCAGGGGAAGGCCGGTTTTTACGGCGTGGTCGTTCAGGATGTAGCGGGTCTGGAAGTTGTCCAGGCAATCCACCATCAGCCGGGCCTCTCCGACCAGGGATGCGACGTTTTCGGAGGTGATCGTGTCGCACAGAGGGGTAACCTGCACCGCCGGATTGACCGCCTGCAGCGTTTGTACAGCGGAGAGGGCTTTGTTCTGCCCGATGCGATCCTCCGCGTGCAGGATCTGGCGGTTGAGGTTGGAAAGCTCGACGTTTCCGGAATCGCAGATCCGCAGAGTCCCCACTCCGGCGGCGGCCAGGTAAAGGGCCACCGGAGAGCCCAATCCCCCGGCTCCGGCGACAAAGACGCAGCTTTGCTTGAGCGCTGCTTGAGCCTTATCACCCCAGGAGGGCAGGATCATCTGACGGTTGTAGCGCTCGCTTTCTTCAGGGGTGAGGGATACGGCCATCAGGATTCGATAAATTTGCTGTACGCGGTCGTGTCCATCAGATCATCGACCTGTTTCGGTTTGCGTATGTGAAGGGTGAAGATCCAACCGGCGCCCATGGGATCCTCATTGATGATCTCCGGTTCATCCCGCAGCTGGGTATTTATCGAGTGGATTTCACCGCTGAGCGGGCAGGGCAGATCGTTCGTCGACTTTACGGATTCAATAGTACAGACGATATCCCCCCTGCGCACTTTTTTGCCCTTTTCCGGGAGCTCGACATAAACGATCTCCTCGAGCTCCTTTTGGGCGTGATCGGTGATGCCGAATCTGGCATTGGAGCCTTCGATATGCACCCAGAGATGCTCTTCGGTGTACTTGAGTTCCTCCTGGTTCATAATCCGCTCCTCCTTGGTAGTGTCCTATAGGAAAGCCTAAAACAAATAAACCGGGTTGGCAAGAAAATCGCTTGCCCGTGCTTTTGCCTTTCACCTGTACAGATATTATTCTATATAGTAAGTTGATAGCCGCGCAGTTCGAAGATACTCTCAAATAATATACAAGCGGGGAGGAGAGAAACCTATGACCAAGCAGGAAATACTCAACACCCTGGAGATGATTCTCAATGAGGCCCACACCGCGGTGCTGGCCACCACGGACAAGGAGGGTAAGCCCCACATTCGCTGGATGACCCCCGCGCTTCTGCGCGGTCGCAGCGGGGCTATCTATGCCGTCACCTCTCCCCGCTTCGGCAAGGTCCATCAATTGGAGGCTCATCCGGAGGTGGAGTGGATGTTTCAGACTCCGATTCTGGATACCGTCCTCACCGTGCGGGGGCGGATCAACATCGTGGACAATCCTTCGATCCTCTCGGAGGTCCTGGAGACGTTGGGCCCCTTCATGCGTTCCTTCTGGAAGCTAAAAGGGGACGAGAGGGACCTGGTGGTTCTGGAGACGATCATCGAGCAGGCGATCTACTACAAGCCCATGAAGGGCGTGAAGGAAGTCGTCGGGGATTGGAGAAAGGGAAGCTGATATGGGAAAGAGTAAAGCGGGCAGCTCGGGCAGCACATCCGCGCAAAAAGCACCTTCAAAGACTCCCGCCGGGGGTGAGAAGGCCTTCCGCTTGGAGCTGCTGCGGCAGATGCTGTTGGTCCGCCGGGTAGAGGAAAAATCGGCCCAGATGTACGGTTTGCGCAAGATCGGAGGATTCTGTCATCTGTACATCGGCCAGGAAGCGGTGGCAGTCGGAGCGGTCGCGGCGTTGGATCTCAAGCGTGACTACGTGTTCACCGCCTACCGGGACCACGGCCACGCCCTGGCCTGCGGCATGGATCCCAACGCCCTGATGGCGGAGCTGTACGGCAAAGTTACCGGCTGCTCCAGGGGCAAGGGCGGTTCCATGCACCTGTTCGACGCGGGCAAGCACTTTCTCGGGGGAAACGGCATCGTCGGCGCCCACATCCCCGTGGCCACGGGAGCGGCCTTGAAGATCCGCTACAAGAAGGAGAACGGAGTGGTTCTGTGCTTCTTCGGCGACGGGGCCATTCACCAGGGAGCGTTTCACGAGAGCCTCAACCTGGCCAAGATCTGGAATCTACCGATCGTCTACATCTGCGAGAACAACCAGTACGGCATGGGAACGGACTTTCGCCGGGTTTCCTCGGTCACCGATTTTTCCAAGATGGGGGCTTCCTACGACATTCCCGGATCCCAGATGGACGGCATGGACGCGCTGAAGGTTCACGAGGCGGTGAAACTGGCCGTGGAGCGGGCCAGGAAAGAGCATCAGCCCAGTTTTATCGAGGCGGTCACCTACCGCTACAAGGGACACTCGATGAGTGACCCGGCCACCTACCGTACCAAGGAGGAGTTGGAGCAGTACAAGGGCCAGGATCCGATTTTGATCTTGAAAGCCCAGATGCTCGCCTCCAAACAGATCAGTAATGAGCAGTTCGACAAGATCGACGCCGATTGCAAACGGATCAGCAATGAGGCGGCCAAATTTGCCGAAGACAGCCCGCAGCCGGCGGTGGAAACGCTGCACGAAGACGTATTGGTGTAGGGGAGGAACAGCTATGCCAGTGATTGCCTTTCGTCAGGCCCTAAAAGACGCCATGGACGAGGAGATGACCCGGGATGAGAATGTGATCCTCATGGGAGAGGAGGTGGCTCAGTACAACGGCGC
>CAZFMD010000186.1:0-6067 GCA_964520025.1 uncultured Spirochaetaceae bacterium | reverse complement strand
TACCTTGACAAACGAGGTATTAGCGGCAACTCTATGGGGAAACGGGGGGCAAGAGGAATGAAAAAAAACGGAGCTCTGCTGATTTGCCTGGTGGTGTATCTGCTGGCGCTGCTGGCTGCTGTGCTGTCGGGTCGGTTGCTGCGGGGGGGACATCCCCTGTTCGTCGCCTTTATAGCCGACCTGGTGGCCACGGTGGTGGTGTTTGCCTTCAGCATGGTATTCGACAACTCCAGCATCTACGATCCCTACTGGAGCGTGGCTCCGCCGCTCATTGCCCTGTACTGGCTTACAGCAGGGGGTCTGTCCGTACGGCTCTCCGCTCGGTCGCTCCTGTGTCTGGTCCTGGTCGTAGCCTGGGGCTTCAGGCTGACCTTCAACTGGGTACGCCGCTGGAGCGGCATCCGGCATGAGGATTGGCGATACCGGGAATTCCGCGAGCGCTATAAATCCCTGTACTGGCCGGTAAGCTTCTTCGGCATTCATCTGTTCCCCACGCTGATCGTATTCCTCGGCTGTCTCTCCCTCTACTCGGCCATGACCGCCGGTGCCGGCTCCCCGCGCCCTTTCGGATTGCTCGACGTTGCTGCAGTGGCGGTAACCCTGGCCGCGATCGCGTTAGAAACCACGGCGGATCGGCAGCTGCATCGGTACAGGCTCAGTTGCCCGGAATCCGGTCAGATCTTGAACGAGGGCCTATGGGGGCGCTGCCGTCACCCCAACTACCTCGGTGAGGTAACCTTCTGGTGGGGCGTGTACCTGTTCGGCCTGGCCGCCAGTCCCTCCCACTGGTGGTTCATCCTGGGACCGCTTGCCATGACCGGTCTGTTCGTCGGGGTCAGCGCGCCCTGGATGGACCGCCATCTGCTTGCCCGCAAAAGCGGATACGCCGAACACATGCAGCGGGTTCCGGCCCTGCTACCCCGCCTGATTCGCAGATGAACTCGCATCGACGGACCGGCTTGCATCCGTTCACGGCATTTTTTTCCTGTACTTGAGATCTATCCTCCGCTATGCTGGGGTGGATAATACTCAGGCACCTCAGGAAACGCGGGTAGAATGGATTAGGATATGTATTGGATTCTCTGGCTTTTACCAATCGCTTTGCAGGTTTTGCTGATCATCCATGTAATCAGAACCGGCCGGGAGAGGTACTGGATCTTTATTCTCATCTTCATCCCGATTGCTGGAACTCTGGCGTATTTCTTTGTGGAAATCCTCCCTTCTCTGTTGTCGAATCCTAATACCGCCCACCTGAAAACTCGTATAGGTGATTCGATCAATCCAGGGAGAAAAATAACCGAATTGGAACAGCAACTCGAAGTTGTCGACACCATGGAGAACCGCAAGCGTCTTGCCGATGCGTACATACAAGCTGGAAGCTACGAACAGGCGATTGCTATGTATGAAAGTTGTCTCGTGGGTATCTATGAAGATGACACCTACGTTCTATCATCTCTGGCCGAGGCGTACTATCGAAATCAGGATTACCCCAAGGCGAATACAGTACTGGAGAAGCTCAAGAATCAAGGTGAATTGTCACGGCAGTACAACGCCTGGTTCATATATGTGAAAGTATTGGAAGCGACCGGCTCTGTTGAACAAGCGGAACAGGAGTATCAAGCCTTGGAAAGCACCTACCCGCGGCTGGAAGTACTGTTCAACCACGGCAAGTTCCTACAGAGTAGATCAAAGGATATCGAGGCAAGATCGAAATTCGAAGAGGTTGTGAAAATAGGACGCCAGCTTCCGAAACACACACTTAATCTTGAACGCAAGTGGCTGACCCTGGCTCAAAAGGAACTGGCAGGTTGAAGCCACAGTAACGACAGAACAGTGGGCTCCACCGTTCCGGCCTGTGTAGAAAAAAATTTCAAAAAAAGTTGGATAAAAAGCTTGACGGCCCGTACCCGGTGTGTTACATTCATAGTGTCTTAGTTAGATAGTACACTAGATAGGAGGAGCACTGTGACGGAAAACGTGACGGAAACAGGTATCGAAATCAAGAACCTGTGCTTCGGGTACACGAAGGAACGCCTGTTCAGCAACCTGGATCTCTCCCTTCAGGGAGGGAACATCTACGGTCTGCTGGGCAAGAACGGCGCGGGGAAAACATCCCTTCTGAAACTGATCTGCGGATTGCGGATTCCCGACTCCGGAGCATGCAGCGTACTGGGCTGGGAGCCCCGGAACAGGCCCGCATCTCTTCTGGAGGATATCTACTTCCTCCCAGAGGAGTTCTACATCCCTCCGATCAGCGGAGAACTGTACCGGCAGATCTATGCCCCCTTCTACCCTCGCTTCAGCCTAGAAGCGTTCCGGGATTACCTGGGGGAGTTCGACCTGCCGGAAAAGAAACGGCTTTCAGAGATGTCCTACGGGCAGAAGAAGAAGTTCTTGCTGGCCTTCGGCCTGGCTACCCGCTGTCGACTCGTCCTGCTGGATGAGCCGACCAACGGACTGGACATTCCCTCGAAGAGCCAGTTTCGCAAGCTCCTGGCAGGGGCCGGGCAGGAGGAGCGGATCATTCTCATCTCCACCCACCAGGTGCGGGACATGGAGAATCTCATCGATCCGATCATTATCCTGGATGAGGGGCAAATTATCTTCCAGCAACCGATGTACGAGGTCACCCGCTGCTTGCGGGTTGAGATGCAGATGGAGCAACCTTCGGGGGACGGCGTGCTGTACTCTGAAAAAGCTCTAGGCGGCTACGTGGTGGTGCGCAGGAACCAGAGCGGCGAGGAAACCCAGCTCGACCTGGAAACCCTGTTCAACACCGTTATCGCCAACCGGGATCGAATCGGGCAGCTGTTTGCTGCGCAAAGTTCCACAGGAGGTGCGGCATGAACGCATTCAGTTTTAAACGACTAGCCCTGCTGCTGCGCAGGGATTTCAGCATCGGCTACAAATCCGTGCTCATCGCCATGGCTGCGGTCGGGGGCTTCGTGATCCTGGTATCGGTGCTCTCCACCCTGGGTCGGGAACTGGGACCGATCCACGTCCAGATGTACGTGCCTCTGCTTTTCCTTGGCGGTTACATCGTGACCAGCCTGATCTTCAAGGAGCTGCACCTCGACGGTCAGAGCGTGTTCTACCTGACCCTGCCGGGTTCCAGTTTGGAGAAGTACCTGAGCAAGCTCCTGGTGACAACCGTGGGCTATGCCTTCGGCAGCCTGTTCTTCTACACGGCTGTGTCATCGGCGGTGGAGGGAATCAACAGGTTGATCTTCGGCTACGGGCACTCCTTCTTCAATCCCTTCGAGCGCAACACCATGATATTCATCGCCGTGTATCTTGTGACCCAGGCGGTTTTCCTGGTCGGCTCGGTGTACTTCCGCAAACTGGCCTTCATCAAGACCAACCTGTACCTGTGGCTGTTCGGAATCGTCGTAGCTATCCTGGTGGGCGTTATCGGGTGGTTTATATTCCGGGAATACGCCGTGGGCAAAAACATCAACCTGGAGCCGTACTTCCAGCGCCTGGGAGATACCGGGCAGTTGCAGACGATTCTGGGACCGATGGCCGAAAAGTTCTGGCAGGTAGCCAAAGTGCTGTTCTGGGGCGTCATGGCTCCGGTGTGCTGGGTGATCAGTTACCTGCGCCTGCGGGAAACCGAGGTCTGATCATGGAGTTTCGACAGAATCAAGCCATATACCTGCAGATCGCCGAACACATCACCGAGCGGATTCTCTCGGGAACGTGGCCGGAGGGGGAACGGATTCCCTCGATCCGGGAGATGTCGGAGGATATCCAAGTAAATCCCAACACCGTGATGCGATCCTACGCCTACCTGCAGGATCTTGGGATCATCTACAACCAACGGGGAATCGGCTACTTCGTTGCCGAAGATGCCTACCGAAAAACCCTGGAACTGAAGAAGCAGAACTTCATTCGCCGGGAGTTGCCTCGAATCTTCCGCACCATGGATCTGCTCCATCTCACCTGCGAGGATCTTCTCACTCTCCGCGAGGACAGCGGGCAGAACAAATCGCATTCCAAGTAAGGAGGAACCAATAATGAGAAACAGCAACAAGGTTTTACTGATAGCGGTGGCCGTTTTATTGGCCTTTATCATTTCGTTCGTCGTGGTTATGGGACTGGCGGCCAGGGACCTGTTCGAACAGCACGGGCGCACGGCTCGGGCGGACAGTTACCGGCTGGAAGCCTGCAACACCATGGATCTGTCTTTAAGCAGTACGCCGCTGTTCGGCAGCTGCAACAGGGCCTCTTCCAGTACGGCAAGAGCCTCCTCGTAGCGTTCTTTTCGGGCCAGGGTCACCACGGAGTTGTGGATATACACCTCATAGCTCTTGGCCAGACCCTGGTCTGAACCCACCTTGTTCAATCCTTCCAAAATGAGCCGAGCCGCCTCCTTGTAATCCCCGGGGGCGGTTTTTTGCGCCCGCACCTGGTACAGATAAACGGTAAGCTCCCTCCACTCCCCCTCGGCCAGCCGGCCATCCGCGCGTTGGGAATCCAGCAACTGCCCCGCCGCGGCGTAGTCTCCCCTCTGAATGAGGCTCAGGACCCAGTTGTGCGTCAGATCCTCCTGCAGAGCATCCAGGCGATCATCCCCATATCGCCCCGCCGCCCTGCCCAGGAACTCCAGGGCTTCCTCGAAACGTCCGCTCATCCCGTACCAGGAGGCCAGATTGAGCAGGGAGGTGATCAGCCGCTCGCGGCTTTCCTCATCCCGCAACAGGGCATAGGCATCCACAGCCGGCGGGACCGCTGCCAGGTACTCCCGTCGTTCACTGGCGAAGGCGGTGCGGTTGAACAGGATCAAGCCGAGCAGATGCTTCTCGCCGATATCCCTGCGATCCCGGTAGTTGGAAGGCGGTACGTAGGAATACCCGGTGACTGTTCCGAAGTCGTCGGTGAACTCTTTGCGCGTTCCCGGATCGAAACCGAAGGGAGAGGTGGTTTCCACATCGAAGGCCTGCTCCCCGGCCTGGACCCGGCAGAAGGCGTGATCCGAGGTGCGCACCCCCCACACCTTCAGGCCCAGAGCCTTGAGCAGGATCGCGTACACCACACCGGAGGACACGCAGTTGTAACTGCCCCGCTCCAACAGCACATCCACCCCCGTCTGCCTCTCGTCGTAGCGTTTCAGCAACCCCTCGTGCATGTAGGCCAGAGCGGCCTCGGCCTGTTCCCTCGGGTCCGTCACCTCTCTGAGCTGTCCTCGGAGTTCCGTTATGTGGCTCCGCACCCGCGCCTGCGACTCGGCCAGCCGCTCATCCGGGACCCCGGAAAAAACGAAGGCGGAACGAATGAAGGTTTCCAGGGCCAGGGGCTCTTGCTCAACAGCCAGCTGCCGGGCTGCGGCGATCGGATCGAGCCGCCCGGCGTTGACGACGCTCTGCGAGACAGCCGGCGGGGCAATGCTCGCCAATATGAGTAAAAGCAGTATAGCGCGGCGTTCCATGTTTTCCGAAACCTTGCTATGGTAGTATCTTGATAATTAAAATAACCGCTGGCCGGCAAGAACGGCAAGTGGCGAAGGCAGAGGGAACGGTATGAAAGCTGATAGAGACCTAATCATCATCGGAGCTGGAGCCGCCGGATTGACCGCGGCGCAGTACGGCGCTCGGGCGAATCGCAATACCCTGCTTCTGGAAGAGCTGGCTGCCGGTGGCCAGTGTCTGATCATCGACAACCTGGAGAATTACCCCGGGTTCCCAGATCCCCTTCCGGGAATCGAGCTCAGTCAGAAGTTCGAGGACCAGGCCCGCAACTTCGGCGCGGAGATCCTTACCTCCAGCGTACAGACCGTGTCCAAGAAGGGGAACCTGTTCACGGTGGATACGGACAACGGACCGCTGAGCAGCCCCACGGTGATCGTGGCCACGGGTGCCAAGCACAAGCGGCTGGGCATTCCCGGGGAGGAGGAGTTCACCGGCCGGGGTGTTTCCTACTGCGCCACCTGCGACGGCCCATTCTTCAAGGGCAAACGAATGCTGGTTGCCGGCGGCGGGGACGCGGCCTGTGATGAGGCCATGTTTTTGTCGAAACTGACAGACCAGGTGATCATGGTCCACCGGCGCGACCGATTTCGGGCTCAGCC
>CAZFMD010000185.1:4060-6078 GCA_964520025.1 uncultured Spirochaetaceae bacterium | reverse complement strand
GGAGGCAGGCTGCGCAGGGGCGAACATTGCCAGATCGTATCTGCGCTTCCCCCGAAGGCAACCGGCTTGGGATTGAACACCAGATTGAAGGGTTTGCGCCGGCCGATGGGGTGGATGAACCAGGCCTTGTGAAAGTCGCCGTAACGCCACCTGTTGGGATCCTTTCCGCCCGACCTCGACAGATAGCTCAAGGAATCCCGAAGCGCCTTGGCCAGCAGCTGCTCCCGGTTTCGTCTCTGTCCCTCCGGAGTACTCAACCAGGCTCCGTCATCCTGTTCGAGAATCTCCAGCAGCACCAGGTGGCTGTACTCCAGATAGATGGAGACCGTGCCGGAGCCGTGCACGCCCCTGCCGCAGTAGTGCTCCGTCAGATCCCCCAGCCAGGGCCCGAACAACCGCCTTTTGGCGTAGTACTCGCAGACCGCGTACACCGCGGCAGCGGCGGAATCCGCTCCCAGCTGTCCCTGCCAGCCCTTGAGTACAGAGAGCGCGGCGGAGGCCTGTTCCCGGACGGGCGCCAATTCTCTCTGTTTGAGGATCCCCCCGGCCAGAGAGGTGAGCAGCGCGGCGAAGCGCCGGGCCGGCCGGGAGTGCAGATCCCCCTGCATCGCGGCGAAATCATCCAGGGAGAGTTTGTCCTTGGCCCTGATCAGCTGTTCGATGCGGGCCGCCCTGTTTCCATTGCCGGTGCCAAGACCGATGTAATAGGGATACTCCTGTCCGACGATCTGGTTGTTGGCCGAAACCACATAACCCCGTCTTGGATTGTACTCCCGGGGCATCTCTTGCCAGGGAATCCAGCCGCTCCATTCATGCTCGTCGCTCCATCCCGGCACGGGCACCAGCCCGATACCGCGCCTGCGGATCGGGATTTTTCCGACAAGACAGTAACCGATGTTACCCTTGCGATCCGCATAAACGGCGTTCTGGGAGGGAGAGTCCCATCGGGCCAGGGCTGCACAAAAATCGGACCAGTTTTTGGCCCGGTC
This sequence comes from uncultured Spirochaetaceae bacterium, assembly GCA_964520025.1. GTDB lineage: Bacteria > Spirochaetota > Spirochaetia > SZUA-6 > DRHE01 > JAFGQJ01. Next base: position 5,089 of record CAZFMD010000185.1, on the reverse strand, counting down.
CAGGTGAAGCAAAGCGGCCAGTGGATCCGATCCTTCGTGCCCGGCCCAGCGCAGGGCAAAGCCAAGATCCTTGTTCTCCGCTTTGAGGTGCAGTAGATCTCCAACCAGCGGGCCGTGGCGGGTGAGGATCACCTCGAGCCGGTGAGGGGCCCGCTCACCTTTCACGGAGATCTCCTCCACGATCCGCTCGGCCTTACTCCACTTGCCGTTGTGCTCGTACTCCCCCGCTTTCTTAGGATTCAAGCGCTCCAGATAAAGGTCCTGAACGTCCGAGAAGGAGTTGGTGAATCCGAAGGAGATGTCCCGGTTGTGACCCACGATGACTCCCGGGATCCCGGGAAAGGTCGCTCCGGTGACTTCGAAACCCGGGCAGACCAGATGACAGGCGTGCCACAGGCTGGGCACGGCCAGTCCGAGGTGAGGATCATAGGCGAACAGGGCTTTGCCGCTCACCGATCGGCTGCCGCGAACGGCCCAGCAGTTGCTCCGCCCGGCCAGAGCGTCTGCGGGAAACCAGCTGCTGAGGTTGCGATAGCTTTCCAGAAACACCTCCGCCGCTCGGATGACCGTCTGACGGGCCAGGATGGCCGGATTGTCCTGCGGATACGCCCCGCAAAGCCGGGCGGCCCGCTCCGGCCCGACCTTACCGACCAGGGCGGCGTTGAGGATCTCCGTGGACCAGTTCTCCGACAGATGCCAGGCCTGCATCTTCATCCAGGCCAATGAATCGAGCAGCTCCCACGGCTCGGGTCTGAAGCCGAGCAGGGCAAACTCCACGGGAAGCTTGCCGGCATTTGTCTCCAGGTAGCTGTTCACTCCCCGCAGGTAGGCATCCAACAGGTTTCGGCTCTCCTCGGACAGGCAGGCCAGGTCCATCTGCGCGGCCCGGGCCATGCCGATGGTGCGTACAAAGCGATCCATGTCCAAGGCGACCTTGCCGAAGATCTCCGACAACCGCCCTCTGGACAGGCGGCGGTTCAGCTCCATCTGCCAGAGCCGGTCCTGGGCCTGGACGTACCCCTGGGCGAA
>CAZFMD010000185.1:0-3960 GCA_964520025.1 uncultured Spirochaetaceae bacterium | reverse complement strand
ATCCGGCCGATCTCCGCTTCTGTTTCACCGGCAATCATCCGGGAGGCGGCCAGAAGGTTTCGTCGTCTTGGATCGATCTCCCTGTCCCGGGAGTACTCCAACCCCAGCACGCTGGATACGGCGTTCGTATCCGCTTGAAACGGAACCGCCCCTTCTCTGCCCGGTTGATCGGGGAACAGCAGCAGCCGGTCATCCCCCAGGTGCTGGCGTTCTCCGGTGATTGTAAGCTTGTGATCTATGCTCAGCTGTCCCCGAAGACCCTCCAACAGGTCGAGGCTTGTATCGAGGAACAGAGAATGGGACACGAGCTTGTAGGTGTAGTCCCAGCCTCCCTCCCAGCCGATGTCCAGGCTCAGACGCTTGGTGCTGTTCTTTACGCCGTTCTCTTTTGCATCCCTCCCGAGGGAAAAATCGCTTCCCAGCCCCAGGCTGACGGAGCGACTCTGGGTGTAGCTCTGCCCCTCCCTTCCCGTCTGTCCTGCAAACTCCAGATTGCCACGGGCCGGCAGAAACCAGGGCGGATCCTTCAGTCGAAGATGCAGGGTGAGGGCGGTAGTGAAATCTGCCGTTCCCAGGCCCGTGACCTGGTCGCCTAGATAGGATGTTTCGGCCAGAAGATTCACGGGCTCATACTCGTTCAGGCGCCCCCGATCCAGACAGGGATTGAGGTAGTACAGGGGCGGCATCAGCAGGCCCTTCCAGCTCTGACCGATGAGCCATAATTCTTCAACAGCCCCGGTTGTGTTTCCGTAGCTGCCCTTGAAAGTGCGGCTCAGCCCGGGAACGAGCTCCAGTGTTCCCTCTCCTCCCGGACTAATGGGGACCGACAGATCCAAGCTGCTCTCCGTCACCAGATCCCGGTTCTTCGTGCCTGCCCTGAAGTTCCGTTCCCCAAAGCTGGAATCCAGACTCGCGCTGAATCCCAGAACCTTCTCCCTGGGGAGGACAACGGCCAGCTGCCCCAGATCCTCCCGGCTGGCCGGAGTCACATCGGGTTCGGGATAGGTGGCAGAGATCGGGCGGAACAGGCCTGCCAACCGCTGCCCGTAGGAATCGAACAGCGCAGCCGGAACTCCCGCATCCTCCACCTGATAGCTCTCCTCCCGACTCAGTTCCAGGGAGAGAAAGCTCCTTGCCCAGGAGTAGGAAATCAGCCCGCTGTGGCTCTGGGTTGCCAGCAGATCCGGATCGGTGAACAGCCAGTTACGGGTGAAGGTGTAGCCCTGCTCCAGCCCTTCGGGATAGCTGAACATCTCCTCAAAGGTCAAGGTATCCCCCACCGTGGTTGAGCTCTGCAGCGAGTAGGCGGTCTCTGACAACTCGAGTTCACTGATCTCCCTGACGCTGCGCTTGTAGCTGTGTTCCAGGGAGGGCAGGTAAGGTAGGATCGCATCGATCCCGATCCTGTGGGAATACAGTCCCCCGGTGTCCCTGTCCTCCAAACCCGGGGGCAAAGCAGCAGATGGCCTCTTGAACCATCCGCCGGCGGATTCGTCATAGCCGCTCAGATCCAGGGAAAAGGGCACATACCTCAGCAGCGTGGTTTCGAAGCCCCCAAACCAGGAATCGCGCCGCCGGTCCAATCCCTCGAGCAGGGATCCCTCTCGGTGCTCGTACCCGGCTGACAACTGGGGATCGATAAGCACGGGCAGTTCCGCTCCGACCCGCAGCAGCTCTCCCCGGTATCCGGAAGTTGTTTCCCCGTACATGGCTGCATCCAGGGAGTAGCGGCTTCCGGCCAGATGCCACTCGTCCAGCCAGAATTTGAAGCCCGCGGTCCCGACACCACTCGATCCGGCCAGCACTCCGAAGCGGATCTCCGATATTCGGGACAGCGGATCGGAACCGGGGAGAATCATCTGCCCCACTGTCGCGCCGTTGACCCGAACCCGGTAGGGTTCCTCCAGCTGGACGGTAATTTCGTTCCACCCCGCCGCCACGTCCGTTTTCGCGATAGTGATCTCCAGGCTGTCGGTGGCCGAACCGATCAGGGCCAGGGGAAATCCTGCGACTTCCGCCGGCACTGCCCCGGGTAGAAAGAGGTACAGCCGCAGCTGTTTATAGGCGCTCAGATCGGCAAGATAGCCGAAACCGCGCCTCAGCAGGGCTTCCTGGTCGGGGAGCAGATCTGTTGCCAGCTCGCAGACCAGGGATTTCTCTCCATAACCCTCCTCATCCTGGTCTGTGTCACCGGCGTGCAAATCCGCGTAGATTTCCGGGTAGTGCTTGGAAAATGCATCGTCCCCCGCATCCTCTGCCGTTTTTTCGGTAGTTGTCACATCCCCTGAGTAGACGGTCAGTCCCAGCTGCTCCATATCCGCCACCACCGCGGACTTCCTGGAGTTCGAATTGCCGAGTGCAACCGCCGCTCCCGCATTCAGCTCCGCGGTCCAACCCTGCTCTCCGGAAAGCGCTCCCAGGGAGATCGCAACATCCGTGCTGTTCGCCACCACGCTTTCCCGCTCCTGCCCGAGCAGCGGTGCTGAAGCCGATACAATGGGGTAACTGAAGGTGGTGAGATTTCTAAGCTTCAGCCATTCGAGCTCGTAGTCAAGGCCAAGGGCCAGGAGCAGCTCCTGATTCCCTCCGAGCAGCGAGGAGTAGCTGTAGGTGACCTCGATGTCGCTGGTCGGACCGATCACCCCCTCGGCAAACTCGATGATGCCGGAGTAGTAGTCGAGCGTGTAATAAGTGGAGCCGAGAGGCTGACCGTCCACGGTCACCCGCACGCTTCCCTCCACGATGTCGAAGTCCAGGAAGAAGCTGTCCTGGTCCACCACGTAGCGGAATTGCAGGGTGTTTACCGAGTCCTCCGCTTCCGGGTCATCGCTGCTCCCGTAGATCGCATGGCCTTCATAGAAGGGATTCCGAGGATCGGGATTGGTGTAGGGTGCCGACCCGGGATCGTAGGGCTGGGCTCCGGGAAAGGGTCGTGGGTAGAATTCGGTTCCGTCGCTAAAGGAGAAGATCAGAGCTCCGTATTCGGAATCGACCACATAGGAATCGTCGGCCCCGAGCAGGGTATCGTAGTTGTCGTTCCTTTCTCCGGTATCCGTCAGGTGCAGGTCGATTCCGATCTGCTGCGGCACCACGCCGCCATAGACCTCCGGGAGATAGTAGGCGCTCTTGATCTCCCAGTAGCTGTTGAAGCTGTCGGTGATAAACCCATCCGTGTCTCGAACAACCTCCTTAGCCAGGTAGAGGTAGGTGAGACCGGTATCGAAGTATTCGGTAAAGATACTATTGGTGAAGGCAACCCGCTCTCCGTTCTCGTTGATGATCGTGGCGGATCCTTCCCCCACGTCGTTCGTTCCATCATTGTAGTATATGAGCAGCTGCTCATCGTCACTGAGGCTCCGGTTCAGGTAAATCCAACCGGTCGAGTTGTCGAAGCGATAGTCTTCTCCCCGCACGAGGAGAACAAAATCCTTGCCGTCGATTGTTCGATCCGCCGGCACCCCGGAACTGCGGTACAACTCCAAACTGGATTCATCGATTTCGCGATCCGGGAGGAAGAAAAAACGCCTCTTCACGTAGCTCATATCGAAGCTTTCAGTCGCAACCAACTGGTTGCCGCCCCGGAAACGCTTCTTCCCGAACAGTGCCTGGCTGTAGCGCACCAATCCCTGCAGCCGGAATCGATCCGTGCCCATAAGGGTTCTCAGGGCGTAGGAGGAGGCGTTACCGTTGTCAATGGAGACCAGCCGCGTGTCGGGGATCGAGAGGAAACGGTTTCCGGCGGATATCTCCTGCAGGAACTCATCCTCAAAACCCAGATACTGCAGGGAATACACATTCTCTCCCTGGAAGAATCCGCCCTGCCGCTCCGAATCGTAGTCCAGATCCAGGAAGATCCGCTCCGCCAATTCCCGCTGGATGAACACCCGCTTGATCAGGTCGTCGACTATCAGATCTTGGGTGATGCCGCCGCTTCCGGTATCCTCGAGCAGAGTCGAGCCA
>CAZFMD010000184.1:0-6142 GCA_964520025.1 uncultured Spirochaetaceae bacterium | reverse complement strand
ATCCGGAAGACTGGCAGGCGTACGGCAGCCTGGGCGAGCTATACGGTAAGATGGGTAACAACCAGTTTGCCGAACGCTTTCGAAAACGGGGCGAGGAACTGAAGGAGGCATCGGCGCAACGCCGTGCGGCCGCGGATGCAGAATCACCGGAACGGCTCGGGAAAGTAAGAAAAACCGGATCAAAGAAAAAGTAATTGATCGAACCGGAGATTTCATCCTATTCGAAATATGAGGTCGTGGCCTACAACAGTGTAAAGGCGATCTATCCCACGAGTGAAGGATTAACCTTTCAGACGGATGCGGCCAAAGCAGCCAAGCTCATCGTGGCGGGACTCAATAAATTTACGATCTGGCAGGATGTACCTTAGGACTGTTGTAAATCCAGCCTGAACTCGAGTCGATTTCTGTGGATCGGTTCTCGGGCCCCTACCCTACTTCTTCTCCGCCGCTTTCTCGATGTTGATCTGGGCGATGGTCAGCGCCGCAATCGGCACCGAGTAGGAGGAACAGGACACGTAGTTCAGCCCCGCCTCCATGCAGAAGCGTATATTTTCAGGTATCGCTCCGTGTTCCCCGCACAGTCCGGCAATCAGATCCGGCCGAGTCATACGGCCGCGGCGAGCAGCCACTTCGATCAGCTCCATGACATGTTTGTTGAGAAGCTGAAAGGGATTGCCATCGAGCACGTCGAACTGTGTATAGTCCGGCATGAAGCTGTTGAAATCATCCCTGGACAACCCAAGTGTGGTCTGAGTCAGGTCATTGGTGCCGAAGGAGAAAAACTGGGCGTAGCGGGCGATCTCTCCGGCGCCCAGGGCGGCCACGGGAAGCTCGATCATGGTGCCGATCTTGTACGGAACTGCTTGAGCCTTGGCGGCCTGGCGTACCTCCCCTTCCACATCCACCAGCCCGCGTATGGACCCACCCTCGATCTTCTTGCCGTAGATCAGGAGCTTGAGCTCGCTCTCGTTCATGATAATGGGGATCATGATCTCCGCGTGGACCGGGACCTTCTCCTTCTTCAGCTTGTACACAGCCTCGAACAGGGCTCGGACCTGCATCTCGTAGATCTCCGGATAGGAAACGGCGATCCGGCAGCCCCGATGCCCCAGCATCGGATTGAACTCCGCCAGCCCGTCACAGCGGGCTCGCACCTCTCGCTCACTCACATCCTTGCCGCCCTGGCTGGTTTTCAGATAGGCGATGAATTTCTTCATCTCCTCATTGTTATGGGGAAGGAACTCGTGCAGGGGCGCGTCCAGCAGCCGAATCGTGACCTCATAGGGACTCATGGCCTTGAGGATCCCGTAGAAATCGGCCCTCTGAAAGCCCTGAAGCTTCTTCAGCGCTGCTATTCTCTGTTCCAGCGTGTCGGAGAGGATCATCTCCCGAAAGATGTTAATCCGCTTTTCATGAAAGAACATGTGCTCTGTTCGGCAAAGGCCGACTCCGGTCGCACCGAAACTCTTGGCAAGCCCCGCATCCCGCGGCGTGTCCGCGTTGGCGCGCACGTGAAAGGCCTCGATATCCACGTGCTTCTGAACCAGCTTGTTGAAGTCCAACAGGCCCGATTCCTCTGGATCCGGCTCTATCAGCTCCGCAGTGCCCAGGTAGACCGCTGGCTCCCCGTAGTAGGGCACGTTCAGGGTCAGGTAGTCTCCTTCTGAAATGGTCACCTCTCCCATCGTTGCTTTACTGCCCCGGATGCGCATATCCGGCTTGACCAGCGAGACCTTGCCATACTGTCGGGCCACGACTGAGGCATGGGCCGAGTAGCCCCCTTCATTGGAGAGCACACCGGTGGCCACCTCGATGGCCTTTACGTCCTCGGCAAAGGTTGCGGGCATGCAGAGGATCATACGGGTATCCTCCCCTTTGAGCTGGGCATCTTTAAACGCATCCAACAGTCCTTCGGTCGTGAAGAACACCCGGCCGATAGCCGCACCGGGGGCACCGGCGATACCGCCCTTCAGGGCTTTCATCTTGGTTACCGAGTCGGGATTGATCACCGGGTGCAGGATCTCGTTGAGCTGTTTCGGTTTCACGGTGGAGACCACGTACTTGTCGTCCACCACCTTGCGGTTGTACAGATCCAGAAGAGTCTGGATCTCCGACTGGGTGGACTTGATCATCACCGCGCGCTGATCGATCAACCAGAGCTTCTTTTTCTCTACAGTGAAGCGGATCGAGCGGATTTCCTTGAAGTGATCCTCCACGGTCCTGGCAATCTTCTCCAACTCACCCAGGTACTTCTTCTCGATAGAGTTGATGTCCTTGCCCGCAGCCCCGATCGAATCGAAGGCGCTCTGGTAGAACTCGCCCTGCAGCGTCTTGAGACCGGTGACGATGTTCCGGGTGTAAAAGTTGCCGCTGGCCGAGTCCTTGCCGTAGTTCCCGTAAACCATCGGCTGGATGAGCAGTGCTGTGTCACGGTTGTTCATCTCATCCAGGCTGAGCATATGACTGATGCGCTGTAGCGCGATCTCCAGCTGATCGTAGGCATCACCTGAGAAAAATCCTTGTGGAAGCAGGGGTATGATCTCCTTCACGCTGGCATCCCGCTCCCTGGCGCTCATCTTTCCGGACAGCTGTTTATCCAGCTTGTCCTCGGCCTGACGGATCTTCTCGGCGTACTTCTCCTTCTTTTCCAGCTCGGCTATACGGGCCTCGATCTCCAGAGAGCCCTTGCAGAGGAACTGGACCTCGTGATGCCCGAAATTCTCTCCGACGAACTTCACGAAACCCGGCAGGGTACTGTCCGTCAAACCGTAGTTGTGCAGTGTTGGATAGTGGGTGATAACCAGAGAGGGGCTGATCACGATCTTCACCAGCATTGGATTGTCCGGATCTCCGAACTTCTTTCCCGTACCGGCCTCCAGTTTCTTGAAGAAACTCTTCAGGTGTGCCTTGATCGGCATCTCAGCCAGATCCGATGCGATCTCCGCGTCGATCACGAAACCCGGCAGAATGGGAAGGTTCAGGTCAGCAAGCTCCATGGCGCGACGGCCTCGAATACCGATCTTGTTAAGCACCTCTTCCTTACTCACATATTCCTTGTCGCTGAAAAAATAGACGTTTCTTTTCATCTTTCCACCCCTCAGAACAGGTTCAATACGGTATTGACCGGAAACCTCAAGAAGGCTTCAAAGGCCGGACTGGCACCCTGCTTCAGATACCGCTGCAGCTTGGCCAGGTCCTTGATCTCCTCCCCCGCGAGGGCGATCATGATGGTGGAGCCATGCTTGACCTTGCCCCACTTGAACAGGGTGTTGATGTCGTGGATACGCTCGCCTTCATAGAAGATGAACACCTCCAGGGTAGGATACTTCATGTTGTAGCTCTGGATGATCTTCTTCCAGGCTTCCACGTTCCCGTTGTGAAACAGCTCATTGCTCACCGGGATCGAGTACATCGGTGTCATCCTACGCTTCTTGGATGGTGGTGGCGCTGCGGGAGCGGCAGTCGGTGCGGCGGCCGGAGCGGCGGTTCCGCCAGCCGGGGCCGCCTTGGCTCGGGCCCGGGCCGGTGGCCTGCCCGGTTTCTTTTTCACTTTGGGTTTTGGCGGCGCGGGAGGCTTGGGTGCCTTCCACTTGAACTTGCCCTGAGTCAGGGTCGCGGGTGTTCGAACCTTGCCCGTTTCAAGTAGTGTTATGAGTGCATCGATGGCTGTTTCCAGCAGCTTCTCCGGCGCCTTATCTGTCAAAGTACCGGCATAGATGGTGGCAAGCTCGTTTTTTCTCAGAGCCTGCACCGACACCCAGTGCTGCTTGTTCTTGGGATTGATCAACGTCAATCCCAGATCCGGATGGTAATAGGCCAGCACCAGATCCACGCCATTCCACTTCCCGACTTCAGAGACGATTCCGTCGAACTCCTCGATGTTTCGGGTCAGGTTATAGGAGCGAGATCGGTAGTTGTACTTGGGATGTCCCACCAGCAGGGCGTTCACTATGGGACCGATCTGGTTGGATTGGATGGCCTTCTCATCAAGCAAAGCATTCAGCCCATCCGCCAGGTTCGATTTAGATTCGAACTCCGGCACGATGTCGTTGACCGCCAGAAAATGACGCAGGGAACGGTTGAAACCCTCCCGAGTGCTCAAACCGACGTATTCGTATACAGCCTCTGCCATGATTACCCCTTTTCTCCCGCTCGGGATCTGTTCCGTGGGAGCTTCTATAAGTTCTTCTTTAGTCCATTATGATCGACACCCACGACAGCTGCAAGCCATTGTCGTGCGGACAAAATAAAATGGCGATCCCCCGCCAATAAGGGCAGAGGATCACCACATGTTAGCATTGCCTTCAGTTAGATCTCTTTCAGTCCAGAAGATCCTCTCGATCGGCTTTTGGTGCTGCCCTTGGGCCGTCCCCTTCCGCTGCCCTTGGGTCGTCCCCTTCCCCGGGTGGTTGTGTCCACCACTCCGGCTTTGGGCTTCTCACTGACCTGAGCTGCGGCGGTTTCACCGGTACGGATCATGTCCACGAACTCCGAGCCGGCCGCTGCTTCCCCCTCTTCACCGAAGGGGGCTTCACCGAAGGACATGGCGATGTCCTCCCGCACCGTTGAGCGTCGTCTGGAGAAGGAGGCGAAGGCCGCATCGGCAAATCCCTTGGATACACCGAAGAGGAACTCGTTCAGCACGTTGGCCATGCCTTCCAGGGTAGCCTTCTTCTTCTTGATCGAGGTGATGTCCACGTCCAGGATCAATCCGGGTTGGATGTGATACGGGTTGATCATGTAGTCGAACTTATTGAACTCCGCTTCCAGGTAGTTCAGCCGCTCTTCGGCGACCCGGCGCTGGATCGGATACTTGTACTCGTATACCTTCTGGAGCTTGTCCCGCATGAGGATGATGCGCCGCTTGACCTTGTCCTTTTCCGGCAGGTAGGTGCGGTTCATGCGCTCCACCTCGGTATCCCCGGACACCACGAAGGTAACCTCATCCCAGGTCTTCTCTATGTCTTCATACATCGGATCCCCGGTCAGGGCTTTGATCTTTCTCTTGATCTTGTTGCGTTTTCGCTTGGCCAGATCCTTGAAATCCTGGACCCCTTTCATGAACTTGGAGTCCTCATAGACCATGTCCAGGACATCCCAGAGGTGCTGGATCTCCACTTCCATGCTCTTCATCTGCACATCGTAGGCCTTGCGCTCTTCCAGCAACTGGGCCTGATCGTAGTACTTCAGGCGGATCGAGTAGCGCTCGTCCGGCAGGGAGGCGGGATCGGTATCCTCGTACTCGCGGATGACCAGCTCACGGGCGTTTTTCAGGTTCTCTATGTACTGGTAGCCCATCTTAGAGGTATCCAGAATCGAGGTGATCGAGTTGATCGAGGTGTTGAAACCGCGGTTGCGGATGTTTTCCAGGTCGATGATCTTCTTCAGATTCTCCCGGATGTTTACCGGATCGTACTCCTCCGGATCGATCTCCGCGCGCAGCCCTTCGATGCGGTCCATCAGGCTCTTGGCAAAGAAGGTGTAGCGCTTGCTCTTGGGATCGTCCTTGTCGTCGGAGGTGTACCTCTCCACCCGCTTCATCTTCTCGAAGAGGATCTCTCCATCGGACAACTCCTCCCGACCCTCGTCGATGATCGCCTCTTTCAGACCTTCGATCTCCTTGTCGATCAGGTCAAGGATGTGCTTGGACAGCATATCCTTGATCAGGAACTCCACGGTGACCTGATAATGGAAGATCGGGCTGATCAGCTCGGAGTCCAGGATGTTCACCGACAGCTTGACATCCGATACGGTCTTGGGCCTGTGCGTCGAGTCCTTAAAGGAACATTTAACGATCGAGTAGGCGTTCTGGCCCCGGACGAACGCGCCCACATCGGTCTTCTGACGCAGCAGGCTGTTGGTCATGGTCTCCAGGTCGTTCACTCCCCGCTGGATGTGCCCGTGGAGGTGACCGTACATGTTGACGATCGATTTTTCGATTTCACCGGTATTGAACTTGTCCATTCCTCCGATGGCATCGAGCAGGGCGGAAATCTCCTTGGGGGTGTAGCGGGCCAGGGTCTTCATCTCTTCCTTGTCCACGAAGTTCCTGACCTTCTTGACCATCTCATCTTCCGACGTCACCGCGTAGCGGTTGAACATGTTCTGGTAGTTCTGGTTGTAGTAGTTGTAGATCTTCTCT
>CAZFMD010000183.1:0-6184 GCA_964520025.1 uncultured Spirochaetaceae bacterium | reverse complement strand
CTCACGCCAGCCTGGTCGAGCCCATGGCCGTGGCTTACAACACGGTGCTGAACGGACAAATCCCACTGGGCGGCAGCGTGGTGGTCACCGGCCCCGGACCCATCGGTCTGATGTGCGTGTACCTGGCCAGGATGCAGGGAGCCGGGAGGGTGCTGCTGGTCGGATCTTCCCGAAAGCGCGCCCGGGGCCGGGCTCGCCTCGAGGCGGGAGAGAAACTGGGTGCCGATACGGTGGTGGAAGCCCTGGAGGTCGATGCGGCGCAGGAGGTAAGGAAGATCTTTCCCGAGGGAGCGGATACAGTGTTGGTGACCTCCGCGCCACGAACCCTGCCCGCAAGTCTGGACATGGTGCGCTTCGGCGGCACCGTGTCGTTCATCGGAATCGACCTAGGTGGGCGGAACACCGTCGAGATCGACGTGAACAAGTTGATCTTCGGCAAGATCTCACTGATCCCGACCTTCGCCGAGCCGGCTCAGAATTTCCCCGATACGATCCGTATCCTGCAGAGCGGGCGCTTCAATGCTTCCCTGCTGGTGAACAGGACTTTTTCCTTTGACGAGCTCCAGGAGGTCTTTGAGGCCAGCGACAGGGGGGAAGCCCCGATCCTCAAGGCGGTTCTGGTGCCCGCATGAGGATGGGAAGGGGATAGCCGTGAACATCATTTGCAATATCCTTTTTGCGAACGCGAAGGGAAAGGCCTGAGGGGAAAGGAGTAATGCATGGCTGAGAGGGAAGAAGCCGCCAAGAAGGTTGTGGCCATTGCCGGAGCCTCCTCGGGAAGCGGCAAGGCCATGGCCGAGATCCTGGCCGCTGCCGGCTATGCGGTCGCCCTGGCGGCCCGGAGGGAGGCTCTGCTGCAGGAGATCGCCGCCTCCATCACCAAGGCAGGGGGCAGGGCCGTGGCGATAGCAGCGGACATGGGGAATTGGGAACAGGCGCGGGCGTTCGTCGAGGGGACAGTCGCAGAGTACGGACGTCTGGACGTGTTGATCAACAATGCCGGCTGGGGTATCCGCTCCGCCGAGTTTGACCAGCTGACACTCGAAGAGGTGAACCAGGGGTTGGCTGTGAACCTGACGGCCGTGCTCTACGGCTGCAGGGCGGCTGTCCCTGTGATGAAGCGGCAGAAAGCCGGTCATCTCATCAATGTCTCCTCGATCCTGGGCAAGCGATCCCGCTCCGGGCTGGCCGTATACACGGCCTGCAAGCACGGGGTGGAGGGGTTCTCCCGGGCCCTGATGAACGAGGTCAACAAATACGGGATCCGGGTGAGCATCCTGGCTCCTGCTGCCATCGAAACTCCCTGGGCGGAAAAGGCGGGAATCACCCTTCCCGCGGATGTCCGCTTCCTCGGTCCGGAGGATGTTGCCAGGGCGGCGCAATGCCTCATTGAAACTGCGGAGCATGTCAACATGTGGAACCTGGATCTGATCTCCCGAGAGCAGACCATCGATCCGATTTGACGAGTAGTAATGCACAGGAGGAAAGCATGATCAAACCCACGGCCGGATTCATCGTTTTCGGGGTCCACAAGGACGGCTTGAAAGATCCCATGGGAACCCCCTTCATCGACGAGTCCGTCATCCAACGCTCCCAGGAAGCTCTGAGGCAGGGGGGCGTTGAGCTGCTGGTCCACGACACGATCGTCGCCAGCAAGGCGGAGGCTGCCGCTGCCTTTAGATCGATGAAGATCGACGATCGGGTGGATTGCCTGATCCTGTTCTCGGGAACCTGGGTCTGGGCGGCCCACCTGATCGCGGCGGTCCGGGATTTTTCCCTGTCCGGCAAGGCGATCGTGCTCTGGACGCATCCGGGATCTCAGGGCTGGCGGCCCGTGGGCGGACTGGTAATGCACGGAGCGATGCTGGAAGTAGGGATAGCCCACCGTTTCGTGTACGCCGATGCGGCAGATGCTGAGGGGATCGCCCGCATAACCGGCTATTGCCGGGCCTCTCATCTCAAGAGACTGCTCAACATGGCCACCATCGGGGCCTTCGGCGGGCGCGGCATGGGGCAGACCTGCGGGGTGGCCGATCCCTCCCAGTGGATGCGATTGTTCGGAGTTGATATCGATTCCCGGGACACCACCCAGCTGATCCGCCGGGCTGAAAATCTTCCCTCATCGGAGGTCGAAGCCCTGGGTCCCCGGTTGGAAAAACTTTTCGGCAAAAAACCACCCTCCAATCTCGTCAATGAGCGCTCGATGCGGTTTTATCTGGCGCTGAAAGCCATCGTGGCAGAGGAGGGCTTCGATTTTTACACCATCCAATCCTTTCCCGGGCTGGGGGACGACTATTCGGCCACCTGCTTCGCCCAGAGCATGATGCTGGAAGACGGCGTTCCCACCTCCACCCTCGGGGATTTCAACACAGCCCTCAGCGTGTATCTTCTCATGAAGCTGAGCCGCGATCCTGTGTATTACGGGGATCTGCAGCACATCGATAAGGCGAGCAGGGAAATCAAGATCATCGGCGACGGCGCGGTTCCCCCCTCTCTGGCCGGCAAACTCGGCCCGGCGGGATTCGCCGAGCACGGAATTCCCACCGAGGGAGGTGCGGGAGGATTGGCGGCGAAGCTGATCTGCAAGGTCGGGGAAGGAGTACTGGCCAGGTTGGGCAGGATCAGCGGTGAGTTCCAGTTGGTGGTTACACGCTGCTCGATCTTCGAACCACCGGCCGAGCGGATCGAACAACGGCTGAACGAGTGCGGGATTCCCTTCTGGCCTCACGGTTTTATTACCGCCCACTGTGACATCGAGCAGCTGCTGCAGAACTGGGGCAACGAATACGCATGCCTGGGCTACGGGGAGGATCTGTATCCCGCTTTAGTTGATTTCTGCGAGCTCACCGGCATCCGGGCAGTGGCTCTGTAGAGCCGGAGGGCGGATCGAGATCTTGTTGCAAGGGGTAGATGAGATGAAAGATCTCCTGGTCAAAGAGTTCAAACCCAAGTCCCTGCTGAATCTCGCAGACAATGCCCCGCCCCGGGCGCGTTTTCCGGTGATCGACGCGCACAACCATCTGTTCGGGGATGTTCCGGCCGCGGAGCTGGTACGGGGAATGGATGAGGCGGGGATCAGGGTGTTTCTCAACGTCACCGGCAATGTCAGGCTGCCCTACGACGAGTCGGGCTACTCGATCGAGCGGCGCGATCTAGAGGTTTACCTGGACAACTACTGCCGGTCTCACCCGGGGCGCTTCGCCGCCTTCACCATGAGCGATTTCGCCCTTTGGGATGAGTTTACCCTGTTTCGGAATGCCGAGAATCCCGACGGATCGCCGCAGCGCTGGGTTGAGCTGTGCATCCGGCATCTGGAGGAGGATGTCGAGCGTGGCGCTCTGGGACTCAAGGTCACCAAGGAACTGGGCCTGCAGTTCAGGGACAACGATGGCTCGATGCTGCCTGTGGATGACCGGCGGCTGTACCCGATCTGGCGAAGAGCGGGGGAGTTGAATATCCCCGTCCTGATCCACACCTCGGATCCCCTGGGATTTTTCCTTCCGGTGGATGAGACCAACGAGCACTACCAGTCGCTGCAGGAATTTGTGGACTGGAGATTCCACGATGCGCTGTTTTCCAAGCAGCAGCTCCTGGAGCAGCGGGACCGGCTGGTTGGAGAGCACCCGGGCACGCGCTTCCTCCTGCCTCACGTGGCCAACTTCCCCGAGGATCTGGAGTACGTGTCCGAGTTCCTCGACAGCCACGCCAACGCCTGGATCGATATCTCGGCGCGCATCGACGAGCTGGGACGCCAGCCCTACACGGCCCGGGAGTTCATCATCAAATACCAGGACCGCATCCTCTTCGGAGCCGACATGCCGCCGCGGCCGGACATCTACCGCTGTTACTTCCGCTTCCTGGAGACCCGGGATGAGTACTTCGAGTATCCGGACTACATCGGGCGCTGGGGGCGTAGTCGCTGGCGGATCTACGGCCTGGGGCTTCCCGATGAGGTGTTGAAAAAGATATACCATGAAAACGCCCTGCGGCTGATCCCGGGCCTGGCGCCGATCTACGGGTGATGTCGGCAGGCGTTTGCCGCCGCGATTCGGTCCAACCGGGCGCCGAAACAAGGAGAGCGTGTACATGCCGATTAGTAGAAAACAGCTGTATGAGTGGTGCAAGGTTCCCTGTCAGAAGCTGGAGGGACACCCGGATCTGAAAGTGCCCTTCCGATTGGTGCAAGACTCCCAAAGCATGGGTCAGCTCATGGCCCGGGAGCTGGTCGATGAGATCAAAGCAGCGGCCGGCCGGGGTGAGGAGTTTCGGGCGATCATTCCCTGCGGACCGAGCTGCTGGTATCAGCCCTTCACCGAGCTGGTGAACCGGGAGAGGGTACCGCTGGAGCGCTTCGTCGTGTTCCATATGGATGAATGCCTGGACTGGCAGGGGCGGGAGCTTCCCCGCAGTCATCCCTACAGCTTCCGCGGCGCAATGGAGCGGCAGTTCTACGAACCGGTGGATCGGGATCTGAGCGTGCCGGAGCACAACCGCCGCTGGCTCGGCCCGGAGAACGTGGAGGAAATCCGGCGGGAGATCGCCTCTGGGCCGATTCACCTCACCTACGGGGGCTGGGGGCAGGACGGGCATATCGCCTACAACCAGGCCCGGCGCCATCCCTACAGCTCGATAACCCTCGAGCAGCTGAGGGCCAGCACGGTACGCATCCAGGAGAACAACTGGGACACGATCCTGGCCCTGGCCCAGCGCAGCTTCGGAACCGCCTATCAGTTCGTTCCGCCCATGTCGGTTACCCTGGGCTTGAAGGAGTGCCTGTCCGCAGCCAAGGTGCGGCTGTTCTCAGACACCGGAGCCTGGAAGCAAACCGCTCTGCGAGTGGCTCTGTTCGCCTCACCGGACCCGGAGTATCCCCTGACCCTGCTCCAGGAGCACGGGGATGCCCTGATCACCGCCACGGTGGAGACTGCAACCCATCCCCTCAGCGAGCACCCGGAGTGGGATCTTGGACTGGAAGGATAGTCTGAACAGATGGGAAGTAGAAAAGCAGATGGTGTGCTAAACCTCGCGGGGATAGATCTTCGCTTCCATACCCTCATCGGCACGGGGGGAATCGGCACAGGGAGCTTTTTCCTGCTTCGCGGTGACCATACTCTGGGCCGGGAGGAGAGCCGCAGCGGGCGCTTTCTGGACCGGCGGGATTACTGCAAGCTGCACATCCTCTGCCATTACATCAAAGTCCTTCTGGGCAAGCGGATGGCTGTGTTGCCGATCGGCAGGGTGGGGGATGATGAGGCGGGAGTAGGGCTGCTCAAAGAGATGGAGGAGGTGAGCCTGGACCTGCGCTTCGCTCAGGCGCTCCCGGGTACGCCCACCCTCTACTCCTTCTGCTTCCTCTATCCCGACGGATCCGGGGGGAATATGACGACGGAGGACTCGGCCAGCGGGCAGTTGAGCCCCGCCGTAGTGGCTGCGGCGGAAGCGGAGTTCCGGCGGGCCGGCCGGGAGGGGATCGCCCTGGCCGTACCGGAGGTCCCCCTGGAGGCGCGAGCAAAGCTCCTCGAAATGGCCACGCGGTACGGGTTGTTTCGAGCGGCCGCTTTTGCCAGTGGGGAGATGGAGGCGGTTCGCAGCAGCAAGATCCTGGAACGGCTGGATCTGCTGGCTTTGAATCAGGATGAAGCCCGCAGGCTGGTGGATGAAGGAAACGATGTCCTCCAGTCAGAAGTTATTGCAAGAAGGGCAATCGATCGGCTCAGCGGTGACCACCCGCGGTTGATGATCTCGGTGACCGCCGGAGCCGAGGGTAGCTGGAGCTGGGATGGCCGGGAGCTGCTCCACCTCCCGGCCATCGAGGTTCCCGTAGTGACAACCGGCGGAGCCGGAGACGCTCATCTGGCCGGCATCATCGCCGCTCTTGCTGCTGGGTTGCCCCTGGCTACAGCTCACCGGTTGGGAGTGCTTTTGGCCGCTGCCTCGGTTGCCTCACCCCATACGATTCACAAGGGAATCGAGCGGCGCAGCCTTGCCGCGCTGGCAGCTCGGAGCGCGGTTCGGGATGAAGCTCTGCTGGGGGTTTTCGCCTAGACAGGGTAACTGAGGCGGGGAGAAGATTGAAAGGACTGGAAAGATGAATCAAACAGAACGGATGGTCGCCAAGGCCAGTAAAGTCGGACTGCTGGTACCGGCCTTCAACATTCCCTATTTGCCCATGGTGGAAGCGGTG
>CAZFMD010000182.1:0-6186 GCA_964520025.1 uncultured Spirochaetaceae bacterium | reverse complement strand
ACTACTGTGTATTATATTGTAGTATATAAAACACAGTACTGTGCAGTGTTAATACTACTAGGTTAAGAGAATGGAGGAACTATGAATGTTCAATTCAAGAAGGGCGTCCTCGAGCTCTGTGTTCTCGTGGTACTGTGCCGTCGCGACTACTACGGCTATGAGTTGGTGCACACCATCTCGGAAAATATCGACATCGCCGAAGGTACGATCTATCCCCTGTTGCGACGGCTGACCAAGGAGGGATTCTTCACCACCTACCTCAGGGAATCCGAAGAGGGCCCTTCCCGCAAGTACTACCAGATTACCGAGAAGGGACAGAACTACAAGGATCAGCTGCTCACAGAATGGGACCACTTCGTGAGCAGCGTGCACAATCTCATTCAAGAGGAGGCAACGGCATGAACAAGGAACAATTCCTGAGTCAATTGAGACGTTCCCTGTCCGGGATCCCGGAGCAGGAGAAGAAGGAGATCCTCTACGACTACGAGGAACATTTCAGCAGCGGGTTGGAAAACGGACAGGGGGAAGAGGAAATAGCTCGATCCCTAGGCAATCCCAGGGTGCTGGGAAAATCCTATCGCATCGAGAGCCTCCTGGACAAAGACAGAGGAGGCAATCGAGCTTTGAATATCATGCGGGCGGTGTTTGCCTCATTGAGTCTGGGATTCTTCAACGTGATCATCACCATACCCCTGTTCGCCGGACTGTTCTCAGGCTTGGCGGGCTTGTGGGCAGGAGCGGTATCCCTGGCCGTTTCGGGGATCGCGGTGATCGTAGCGGTTATCGTGCAACCCCTGTTTCCCGCCTTCATCACACTTGGGGGGTTGAGTATTCCCTTCCTGATCTTTGCCGGTATCGGGATTGGCGCTCTAGGCCTGCTGTCTGTAATCGGCATGTGGAAACTGAGCCAGCTGTTCTTCCGCATGACCGCCAGGTACGTGCAGTTCAATGTACGAATCATCAAGAAACAGGAGGTGCGAACATGAACAACACCTTGAAAAAGATCGTTTGGATCACAGCCGCAATAGCTATCGTCTCCCTGGGCATCGCGGCGGTCCTCTTCTTTGCCTCCGGCACGGTCAGGCCCTGGGAACCGGGAAACGGTATTATCGTTGACGAACAGAGATCTCTCGGTTCGAGCGGTATTGAAAATATCGATGTGCGGACCAGCAGCACCGATGTGTATATCGCGGCGAGCGATGGCAATTCCGTAGAAGCCCGCCTGCACGGTACGGTGTACACCGGGCAGGCGGATGCCATTCCTGTTTTGGAAGCCGGGCAGAACGGGGAGGTTCTCGAGATATCAACCAAGCGTAAGGATGGCCGGAGGTGGGGTGTCGGATTCTTCTCAAGCGATCTCATCCTGGAGATTCAAGTACCGGAGCAGTACCGAGGCGCATTGCTCGTGCGCACCAGCTCCGGGGACGTGCAGATCAACGGCCAGAACCTCTCGGAGCTATCCGTGGAGACCAGCTCGGGGGATATGCAGCTGAGCTCCATCCGGGCAGCCAACATCTCGATGGAATCATCCTCCGGCGATCAGCGGGCGGAGGGCGTGGAAGCCGAGCGTTCGGAGTTTGCAAGCAGCAGCGGTGAGATCCGGGTAAAGGATCTGCAGGGACGAGCCGGGGCCGAGAGCTCCTCCGGGGACATCACCCTGCGATTCGATGCATTCACCGCGGATCTGGAGGTACGAAGCAGCTCCGGGGATGTCGAACTGTATCTCACCGAGACAGCTGAGTTCCGCGTGGAGGCCAGGGCTTCTTCGGGGGACATCGATTGTGCCTTTCCCATTAGCCTGGACCGGGAGGACAGCGAGACAAGCCGTAACCGCCTCTACGCCACCGTGGGCAATGGCACCCATCGGGTAACGGTGCAGACTTCTTCCGGGGACATTACGATTCGACCGTGAGGTGATTCCCGGCAATCTATCAAGTTACGATAATGGGGGCCGGCACGCGGCAGCGCAAGAATCGATGCTGTCGGCGTGCCGGTTTTTCATACTCCAGCGAGGACAACGGCTTCTTACTCTACCTGCTCCCATACAACCGTCACTCCTATAACCGTACTAACTCGGATTCGCCAGTGGAATCTATTGAGTAATTGCTCTACATTCGAACAGTGGAGGTAATCATGAAAAGATTCTCGAAGCTCGTTTGTGTCGCCGTGCTCGCCGGCTTCGCTTTCTCCACCTTCGGCTGTGTCATTCTGGAAACCAAGAAACTGCCGCCCGGGCAGGAGAAGAAGATCGAAGACGAGCAGAGCGCCAAGGATTTTGCACCGGGTCAGGAAAAGAAAGACAAAGACAAGTAGGGGACAACAGATTCCTACTGCCGGCAACCCGCTGTTCTAAGATTCCCAGGTATCATCTTCCCTTGTCTTTGGATCGCTTGTCCCGCACCGTGTCGAGAAACTCCGGGGTGATCCTGGTGATTCCGGCACGCCGGGCCTCTTCCACGATGCCCCGCAGGGCCACGTTCAAGAACACTCTGGGGATGGCTACCAGCTTGGCTGCCGCCTCCTCCGACCATTCGAGTTGCTCGGCAAATCCTCCCCTGGTGATCGCCCACATCACCGAGTCCGCGGAGACTGCTTTGCTCTTGGGGATCGGCTCCCTGTAGGGCGGCCTGTGCCGGGTAAACCAGAAGTGGGCATTGTTGCGGAACCCGTAGTCGATGGGCAGGTTGGGAAAGTGCTTTCTTCCCTCCACCAGCACCCTGTACCACTTTTCTTTCAACAGCACTTTGTCGATGGTGAGGATCGAGCGCTGGGCGTGAGTCTGTTCGTCGATCTGGAAGGAGTCGAGGGAACACTCGAAGACCTGTAGTGCCTCAGCCACGATATCAGGGTAACGGACCGCCGCTGTGCGCTCCTCCTCGCCGCGCGTCGAGGGTTGGAGGGTGAAGATGGAGTTGCCCATCTTTTCCTCCGTGGTCTCTCCCGGATAGCCCAGCATCACGCAGTTACGCATGTACCTGCGATCATCGGGAATGAAGTTCAGGGTACAAAGCCCTGTTCTTCTCAGGTTGACTGCGGTGTTGCTGTTGTCCCGCGTATTGAACACCATCTGGTAGGTGTCCCCGGCCACGGTGTAGGGAAAGCAGAGGGAGTAGGGACCCAGGTTCATCTGTCCCGATTCGGTGACGGTGCACACCAACACGACGGGCATGGGGAAGAAGGAGGAGGTCTGGTAGAAGTTGTCCAGGATACGGACGTCTCGAAAGCTGTCTGGCTTCGTCACAACAGCGCTACTTTGACAGGTTCACGACCTGGATGTCAACGCGCTGGATCAGTTGTTTCCAGATTTCGGCTGGCCTGGGATCGAAGATGAATCGTCTTTCCGCGGGGAGCATATGCCAATCTCCTCTGGCAATCTCGGCGTCCAGCTGCCCCGGCGCCCAGCCGGAGTAGCCCGCGTAGGTCCGAAACTCCCCCTCTCCGGCGGCGATGATGCGCTTGAGAGTCAACTCATCCGAGCCCAGATGAACCCCCGGAAGCACCTGACGCATCTCCTGCGGTGCGTCGTCGGATCGAAGCAGGAACAGCAGACGATTGGGAAACACCGGGCCGCCCAAATAAACCGAATGGACCTCCAGGCCGGCAATCTCCGGCCAGAGCTCGTCCAAAGTGTACCGGGTGGGCCGGTTGATGATCAGGCCGAAAGCTCCTTGGTCGTCAGATTCGATCACAAGAACCACGGTCTGGGCAAAGTTGGGATCCCGCATGCCCCGCGCGGCGATCAGAAAGGTACCTGACTGAGGCTGCTCCAGGGATTGGACCAAGTGCGAGGTTTCGCTAGGCAGACGACCAGGATTTGTTTGCGGAAAAATTCCCCGGTGGCTTCCAAGGGCCACCACGGCAAAGGTTATCAGCACAACGGTGGTGAGGATCACGAGGATCGGAATCAGAACTTGCCTTTTTCCGACCCAACACCCTTCACCGTCGTTCCTCATAAGATCAACACCTCCGATCTATGATACTCCGCAACTCGGCATTCGGTATACGTTCAGGTTCCGATATTCCGATCGTCCTCCGAGGTCCGCATCCTGATTTATGCCCTCCTCCAAGGACATACAGATTCGCAAACAGGAAACCGATCAGCTTGTCACCACGTTGATGGTGAAAAGCCCGACGTACTACAATAGTTCCTGTGTTCTGTAAACGTACATCCTTTGAGGCGACCCATGCCCGAACAGCTTGACGGGGTGGTGGAGAGTCTCCTCTACTCCAGTGAGGAAACCGGTTACTCGGTAATACGGCTTCGCAGCGGAGGGCAGCTGCTGACCGCTGTGGGCAACATCATCGCCCCTGTACCGGGGGAACGGGTGCATCTCGAGGGCCGGTGGACCAACCATCCCCGCTTCGGGCTGCAGTTCTCCGTGGAACAGTACGAGTCCCACGCCCCGGCCACCGTCCATGGCATAGAGCGCTACCTGGGATCGGGCCTTATTCCAGGTATCGGGGAAGAGCTTGCCCACCGGATCGTGAAAGCCTTCGGCAAGCAGACTCTGGAAATCCTGGATCGCCGGCCCCAGAGACTGACCGAGGTGGAGGGGATCGGCCGGAAACGCATCGCCTCGATCAAGAACGCCTGGACACAGCAACGGGAGATCCGAAAAGTGATGATCTTCCTTCAATCCCATGGCGCCGGTCCCGCCCTGGCAACCAAGATCTACAAGCGCTACGGGGATCGTGCCATCGCCGTGGTTCAGAACAACCCCTATCGTCTGGCCCTGGACATGTTCGGCGTGGGCTTCCTGACCGCCGACCGCATCGCCCGGGCCATAGGCATCGCGGCAGACAGCCCCTCCCGAGCTCAGGCCGGGGCCCTGCACACTCTGGAGGAGGGCAGTACTGAGGGCCATCTCTACTACCCCCGCAGCGTCCTGATTCAAAAATGCCGGAAGCTGCTGGAGATCGACCGGGAGATCGTCGCGACCGCAGTGGCATCCCTGGCCCGGGAAAACAAACTGGTCGTCGAGGATCGGGCGGGAGAGCAGACAGACCCGCCCGTTTATCTGCCCGCCTTCTATCAGGCCGAGACCGGGATCGCTCTGCTGCTCTCTCAGCTGCAGGCTGCCGCCCAGGCCGAGCGAAGAATCGATCCGCAAAAGGCCATCCCATGGGTACAGCAGCGGATGGATATCGTGCTGGCAGAAAAGCAGCTGCACGCCCTGCGCACAACCCTGAAGAGCAAGGTGATGGTGATCACCGGTGGGCCGGGAACCGGCAAGACCACGATCATCCGAGCCCTTCTGCTCATCCTCCGACGGGCCGGCGTGCGTTTCCTTCAGGCAGCCCCCACCGGACGGGCCGCCAAACGCATGCAGGAGGCCGGCGGTTATGAGGCGAAAACCATCCACAGGCTGCTGGAGTACTCTCCCCGGGAGGGAGAGTTCAAGCGCAACCAGTCCAATCCCCTGGGGTGTCAGTGGCTGATTCTGGACGAGGTGTCGATGATCGACGCCCTGCTGATGTATCACCTGCTAAAAGCACTCCCGCCTTCCTGCTCCCTGGTTCTGGTTGGGGACGCGGATCAGCTTCCATCTGTGGGACCGGGGCGCGTGCTGAACGACATCATCCGCTGCGGGCGGGTACCGGTGGTGGAGCTGAACAAGATATTCCGCCAGGCCGAGGCCAGCGAAATCGTGGTGAACGCCCACAGGATCAACGACGGCCTGATGCCCGTACAGCACGATGAAGGAGACTTCTACTTCATCAAACAGGAGGACCCCGAAGAGGTGGTGCGGCTGGTCCAGAAACTCTGCCGGGAGCGTATCCCCGCCCGCTTCGGGCTCGATCCCGTAGAGGAGATCCAGGTCCTCTCCCCGATGCACCGGGGACCGGCAGGTGTGAGCAACCTGAACAGGGTGCTTCAGGATGCCCTCAACCCGGGATCCCGCGAGCTTACCCACGGACAGCGGCGTTTCCGAATCAGAGACAAGGTGATGCAGATCCGCAACAACTACGACAAGGAAGTCTTCAACGGTGATATCGGGCGGGTGGTAAAGATCGATATCGAAGCACGGACGATCGTGGTGCGCTACGAGGATCGGCAGGTCCGCTACGAGGCGAACGAACTGGATGAGATCATCCTGGCCTACGCCGTGTCCGTACACAAGGCGCAGGGTTCGGAGTTCCCCGCCGTGATCGTGCCGGTGCTCACCCAGCACTACCTGCTGCTGC
>CAZFMD010000181.1:3739-6227 GCA_964520025.1 uncultured Spirochaetaceae bacterium | reverse complement strand
ATAATATTGATGTAAATTAATTGTAATGATAGATTAAATTAAATGTAATTAAATTTCAATCCTGTTTTTTTGGAGGATGCGCTATGGCAACAGAATGGTATAGCATACCTGAAGGAATCCTTCAGCAAGGGCTGAAAGTCGTTGTACGAGTTGCCCTATATCGGGCCTTTCCACAAGAGCTAGAACGCCGATGAAACTGTCGATGGTGCTGTCGACCCACGCCGCCAAGTTCCAGGCTGTGGCCTACAAAGGGGATTTCGAGCAGAACGTGGCCAAGATCGCCTCCTACGGCTTCGACGGAGTGGAACCGGCAGTACGGGATCCGGGCCTGGTCGATCACGTCGGCCTGATCGAAGCCGTGTCCAAGCACGGCATGGAGATCCCCGCCATTGGTACCGGTCAGGCTTGGGGGGAGGAGCATCTGTCCTTCACCGACCCGGACCCGGAGGTGCGGCAGCAGGCGGTGGATAGAATAGCCGCCCACGTGCCCCTGGCCAAGACCGCCGGTGCGCTGATCATCATCGGCCTGGTTCGGGGGACAATCCAGGAGAGGGTCAGCGAGAGCCAAGCCCGGGAGTGGATGTTCTCCGGTTTCAAAAGGTGTGTCGATATCGCCGGGAAAGAGGGAGTGCGCATCGCCTTCGAGCCCCTCAACCGCTACGAAACCCAGCTGCTCAATACGGCGAAGGAGAGCCTCGAGCTGATCGACCGGGTTGGTGCGGATAACCTGGGGCTGTTGCTGGATACCTTCCACATGAATATCGAGGAACCCTCGATCGAAGAGAGCATCAAGCTCTGCGGTGATCGCATCTTTCACTTCCACGTGGCGGATTCCAACCGCTGGTATCCCGGGGCCGGGCATCTGGATTTCCGCAGCATCCTGGAGACTCTGTTCTCCACCGGGTACTCGGGCTTCGTATCGGGAGAGTTCATGGCCGTTCCGGATGCCGACACTTCCGCTCAGAAGGCGATCCGTTATCTTCGGAATCTGGGGATTTGATCGGTCCTGCGGATGAGGACTGGTAAGATTGAGATAAGGAATGATTCATGATTGAAGCAGTATTCAAAGGCGGGGGAAAGCTGATTTTAGAGGACCCGCCCACACCCCGGTTGAAAAACGATGCCGATAGAGAGCCCAACCGGAGGAGGAATAACTATGAGTGAAAAATACAAGAGTCCTTTGCACAGGATGACTCAGACCACCCCCACGTGTCTGTGGAACGACTCCGCCTCGGTCCAAGAGTTGACCTACGCGATCGAGCACGGTGCGGTGGGAGCCACCTGCAACCCTCTCATCGCCTTGACGGTTTTAGACAAAGAGATGCATCTGTGGAAGGAGCGCATTCACCAGGTGATAGAGGAGATGCCGACGGCCACGGAGGACGAGGTCGGCTGGCGGATCGTGGAGGAGTTGTCCATCAAAGGTGCGCAGCTTCTCAAGCCGATCTTCGACAGGCAGAAGGGGAAAAACGGCAGGCTTTCGATTCAGACCGATCCCCGTTTCTACAGAAACACCGAAGCCATCGTGGAGCAGGCCGTTCACTTTTCCCGGCTTGCGCCCAATATGATCGTGAAGATCCCCGTCACCAAGGCCGGGGTTGCGGCCATCGAGGAAGCCACCTACCGGGGTGTGAGCATCAACGCCACGGTAAGCTTCACCGTGCCTCAGTGCATTGCCGTGGCCGAAGCCGTGGAGAGGGGGCTCAAGCGGCGGGAGAAGGAAGGCAAGGATATCTCCACCATGGGCCCGGTGTGCACCATCATGGTCGGCCGCACCGACGATTGGCTCAAAATCGTGGCCAACAAGGAGGGCATCATCACCGATCCGGGCTACCTGGAGTGGGCCGGGGTGGCGGTGTTCAAGAAAGCCTACAGGATCTTCCAGGAGCGCGGGTACCGTATCCGGCTGCTGTCAGCTGCCTTCCGCAACCACATGCACTGGAGCGAGTTCATCGGCGGAGACGTAGTGATCTCCCCGCCCCACAAGTGGCAGTTGCGCTACAACGCCAGCGACGTGGAGGTAATTCCGCGGATCGACAAGCCCGTTGAGCCCAAGATCGTGGATGAGCTGCTGAAGAAGTTCGTCGAGTTCCGCAAGGCCTACGAGGAGCAGGGCATGCAGATCGAGGAATTCGACCACTACGGAGCCACGGTGCGGACCATCCGCGGTTTCGCTAGCGGATGCCAACAGCTTTCGCTCCTGATACGGGATTTCATGCTTCCGAATCCCGATCTGTAAGATCGGCCGTATCCTTCGCGTGCCTGCAGAACAAGGACGGACTTGAAGACCCTGAAAGCCGCCTTGGAGTCAAAGCGGTGGCTAAAACGCTAGCCCGAGCCGGCAGCTGTCCGGGTGAGTATATCCAAACGGCAAATCTCGAACAGCTGATATTGCGCATAAACCATGAAATGTTAAAATACAGTCTCTTGAACATCAGAGCAACAGAGGAGGAAATCGATGCCCGGACCGGGACACTACTGGATTGGG